>CAYOZR010000082.1:6405-14305 GCA_964408555.1 uncultured Aestuariivirga sp. | reverse complement strand
GTGTGGAACGGTCCGCTCGGCGCCTTCGAGCTTGCCCCCTTCGATGCGGCGACCGTCGCCTGCGCGAGGCATGCGGCAAGCCTGACCAAGGCCGGAAAGCTCGCCTCGATTGCCGGCGGCGGCGACACGGTGGCCGCCCTCAATCAGGCCGGCGTGGCGGCGGATTTCACTTACATTTCGACGGCGGGTGGCGCATTCCTCGAGTGGCTCGAGGGCAAGCCCCTG
Organism: uncultured Aestuariivirga sp.; assembly: GCA_964408555.1. Lineage (GTDB taxonomy): Bacteria > Pseudomonadota > Alphaproteobacteria > Rhizobiales > Aestuariivirgaceae > Aestuariivirga. The sequence continues at coordinate 14,080 of CAYOZR010000082.1, read as the reverse complement.
CCCGGTGTCAAAGCCCTGGAGGAACCCACATGATCGACAAACTCGCCGATATCGCCCACCGCATGGCCGCCCCCGGCAAGGGCATTCTCGCCGCCGACGAATCGACCGCCTCGATCGCCAAGCGGCTCGAGTCGATCAATACGCCGTCCACGGAGGAAAGCCGCCGCGACTATCGCGAGATGCTGTTCACCGCCAAGGAAGCGATGCAGACCTGTATTTCGGGCGTCATCCTGTTCGACGAAACGCTGCGCCAGAAGGCCCGGAACGGCACGCCGCTGGTCGATATCATCAAGGCATCGGGTGCGGTTCCCGGCATCAAGCTCGATACCGGTGCGAAGCCCTTGGCGCTGTCGCCCGGCGAAACCGTCACCGAAGGCCTCGACGGGCTCGCCGCGCGGGTTGCCGAATATGCCAGGCTCGGCGCCCAGTTCGCCAAATGGCGCGCCGTGATCGATATCGGCAAGAACATTCCATCGCACAACGCCATCCACGCCAATGCCCATGCGCTCGCCCGCTATGCGGCGATCTGCCAGGCCGGCGGCATCGTGCCGATGGTCGAGCCGGAAGTGCTGATGGACGGCGACCACGACATCGACCGCTGCGCCGAAGTCAGCGAATGGACGCTCAAGGAACAGTTCCAGGAACTCTATTATGCGGGTGTTGCGCTCGAAGGCATTATCCTCAAACCCAACATGGTGATCGCCGGCAAGAAATGTGCGAGGCAGGCAAGCCGCGAGGAAGTGGCCGAGAAGACCCTCAAGGTGCTGAAGCGCTGCGTGCCGGCGGCCGTTCCCGGCATCGCCTTCCTCTCCGGCGGCCAGCCGGGCGAGGATGCAACCGCGCACCTGCATCTGATGAATGCCGCCGGACCGCTTCCCTGGAGGCTCACCTTCTCCTACGGCCGCGCCCTGCAGGCCGATGCGCTGAAGGCCTGGGGCGGCAAATCCGAGAATGTGGCGGCCGGCCAGCGCGCCTTCAGTCACCGCGCCAGGATGAATGGGCTCGCCGCCGCCGGCAAGTGGGCCCCGTCGCTGGAGAAAGCCGCCTGAGCCCGCGGCTGTTTCTGGTCGCGCCGGAATTGCCTGCGGCAAGGCTCGCGGATTGCCTCGCGGCGGCCTGCGCGGCGGGTGATGTGGCAAGCCTCGTCCTGCCGCCATCGGTGGCGAAGGAGATAGCGCCCCTTGCCCAGGCCAGGAGCATCGCGGTTCTGACCACCGGCGATCCGCGCAATGCCGCGCGGCTCGGCTGCGACGGCATCCATATCGATGCGGCCCAGGACCATGTCGCCGATGCCCGTGCCGCGGTGGGCCAGGACCGCATCGTCGGCGCCTTTGCCGGAGCCTCGCGGCATTTCGCCATGGAGGCCGCCGAAGCCGGCGCCGACTACGTCGCCTTCGCCCAGACCCGGCGCGCGCCGGGCGGCGAGCCCATCGTCGGCTGGTGGTCGGACCTGTTTGAAATCCCCTGCGTCGCATTCGATCCGGTGGAGCCCGGCGGCCTCGACATATTGCTGCCGCAGAATCCCGACTTCATCCGGCCTTCCGATGTTATGTGGGAATCGCCCGCCGAAGCCCGCCGCATCGTTGCCGCACTCATGCAGCATCTGGGCCCATGAAGCACGCTCTCGCCCTGTTCGCCTTCCTCGCCGCGGCGACACCCGCCCTCGCCGCTTCGTTCGAAGAGGCGGCGGCCCTTTACGAGGACAAGGACTACAAGTCCGCCCGCCAGATCGCCGAGCTGCTGGCGGGGGCGGGCGATGCCCGTGCCATGGCGATGCTGGGCGCGATCTATCAGGGGGGGCGTGGCGTTGCCGCCGATTTGGGCAAGGCCGCCGAGTGGTACCGAAGGGCGGCGGAGAAGGGCCACACGGCAGCGCAATTCGCTTTGGCGTCCATGTATCTCGGCGGCAGTTTTGGCTCCCCCGATCCCGAGGCGGGTGAGGTCTGGCTTCGCAAGGCGGCCGAAGGCGGCCATGTCGAGGCCCAGGTCACCATGGGGCTCATGGCATCGGGCGCCTTCGGCAGAGAACCGGAATGGCCGGCAGCCATGACATGGTTTCGCAAGGCGGCCGAGCGCGGCAATGCCGAAGGCCAGTACAATCTCGGCCTCATCTATCTCGAAGGCCATGGCGTCGAGAAGAACCAGATCGCCGCCGCCCGATGGTTCGCCAAGGCCGCGGCACAGGGCCTCGCCGATGCCGCCCTCGATTATGGCGTCTTGGTGTTTCGCGGCGAAGGCGTGGAGAAGGACGAGAAGATCGGCGCCCAGTGGATGCTGATCGCCGCCAGGCGCGGCAATGTCGTGGCGCAAAACCGCGTGGCCCGCCTGTATGCCTTCGGCCGCGGCGTCGAAGGCGATCCCGTCGAAGCACAGAAATGGAATCTGCTGGCGGCCAAGGGCGGCCGGCCCGATGCCGAGCTCGACACCCTGCTGGCGAAGCTCACCGCGGAGCAGAGGGCCGAGGCCGAAGCCCGCGCCGCCGCCTTCAAGCCGCAGGCGGAAAAAACCGGCGGCTAGCCTTCTCCCACCGGACTTGCTATCCCCCGCCCCTCACGAACCTGCAAGGATACCGCCGTGGCCGCTTCCCCCTCCATGACCGTGATGATCGCCGCCGTCCGCAAGGCGGCGCGCGGGGTGCAGCGCGACTATGGTGAACTCGCCAATCTGCAGGTCTCGGTGAAGGGTCCCGGCGATTATGTGACCGCCGCCGACCTGCGCTGCGACAAGGTGCTGCGCGAGGAACTCACCAAGGCGCGGCCCGGCTACGGATTTCTCACCGAGGAGACGGGCGTGGTGAAGGGTACCGATCCCGACCACCGCTTCATTATCGATCCCATCGACGGCACCACCAATTTCATGCACGCCGTGCCGCTGTTCGCGATCTCGGTGGCGCTCGAACGCAAGGGCGAGATCGTCGCCGGCGTCACCTACAATCCGGTCAGCGACGAACTCTTCACCGCCGAGAAGGGAGCGGGCGCCTTTCTCAATAACAAGCGCCTGCGCGTCGCCAACCGCAAGGACATCCACGAGGCGCTGGTCTGTTGCGGTATTCCGCACCGCGGCCGCAACGATCATGTCCTCGCCCGCGCCGAGATTGCCGCGATGCAGGGCAAGGTGATCGGCATCCGCCGGCTGGGTTCGGCCACCCTTGAACTTGCCTATGTGGCGGCGGGCCGGTTCGATGCCCTGTGGGAGCGCAATCTCAACGCCTGGGACATGGCGGCGGGCATTCTGATGATCCGCGAGGCCGGCGGCTTCATCGCCGACTGCGACGGCGAAGCCAATCCCATGGACACCGGAAACATTCTCGCCGCCAATGCCGAGCTCCTGCCGCAGATGCGGGCGGCGCTGAAGGAGGCGCGGAAGGCGTGAGATCCGCTGCGGATCACCCAACGGCGCGATCGGGCGTCTGGCTCTTCAGCAAATAGGCCTGAAAATCCCCTGCCGGCATCGGCTTGCCGAAGAGATAGCCCTGCAGGAAGTCGCAGCCGATGCTCTCCAGCAACGCTGCCTGCTCGGCCGTTTCGACGCCTTCGGCGACGACCGTCTTGTTCATCCGGTGCGCCAGCGCGATCACCGAACGCACGATTTCGTGGCTGAACTCGTCTTCGCACATCTTGGCGATAAAGGACCGGTCGATCTTGATGCGGTCGGCGAAGATGTCGCGCAGATGCACCAGCGAAGCATAACCGGTGCCGAAATCGTCGTAGTCGAAACGGATACCCATGCCGCGGAGTTCGGCGAGCGTCTCCGCCAGGCGGCCGCCGCGATGATCGAACAGGATCGATTCGATGAGCTCGATGCGCAGGCGGCCCTCAAGGCCCGGATGCTCGCGGATCAGTTGTCCAAGCCGCGGGACGAAATCCGCCTGACAAAGTTGCGGAGCGGAAACATTGACGGCGATCGAGTCCGGCAGAATGCCGTGCACCAGCCAGGCGTCGCTCTCGGCCGCCACCTGCTCAAGCACGCACCAGCCGATAGCGGCGGAAAGTTCGCCGTCGTCGAGAGCAACCTGAAAGAATGAAGGCGGCCACACGATGCCGGCGGGATCGGACCAGCGCGCCAAGGCCTCGACGCCTGTCGGTGCGCGGCTTCCGGCGGCGATGACTGGCTGGAAATGGGCGATGAACTGGCGTTCCTTGAGTGCAGCCCGCACTTTGTCGAGCAGGGTAAAACGGCCTTCCGCCTGGGCGCTCATGGACGAATCGTAATGCGCGAGGCCGCCCTTGCCCGAAGCCTTGGCCTGATACATGGCAAGATCGGCGCAGCGCATCAGCCGCTCGGCCGTCTGGCCGTCGCCGGGCGCAAAGGCGGCACCGGCACTCAGCCGGATGTTCAATTGCATGTTCTGATACAGCAAGGGACGCTCGAGCTGACTGCGCAGCTCCTGCATGATCCGTTCCACCGCCCTGACATGATTGCCGCTGGGCAGGACAAGAGCGAACTCGCCGCCGCCGATACGCGCCACCGTATCCCACTCCCGCGCCACCTGCCGGAGGCAGGAGGCGACGCGCTGCAGCGCGAGATCGCCCGCCTGGTGGCCGACCGTATCATTGATCAACTTGAAATCGTCGATGTCGATGACCACCACGCCGACGCCAGTCTCGTGCCGCGCCGCATAGGCGAGTGCCTGCGACAGCCGGCCGTCGAACAGGGTGCGATTGGGAAGCAAGGTGAGCACGTCATGGGTGGTGAGAAATTCGAGTTGCGCTTCCTTGCGGCGCTGCTCGGTGACATCCTGAATGGTGCCGAAGAGTGTTGCGACCTGCGGCCCGTTGAAATGCGCTTCGCCGATGGTGCGCACCCAACGCCGGTTGCCCTTCGCGGTGATGAAAGGAAATTCCGCATCCCAGCCCGCGCCGGTGCGGCAGGCGGTTTCGACCAACAGGCGGATGTCGTCCTTAGCCTTGCCGTCATAGAAGTCGATGGCGCTGTTCAAATCGAATTTTCTGCGATCCTCGATCTCATGGACGTCGTAGGTGCCGTCCGACCAGTTGAGCCTGGCTTCGGCCACATCGAATTCCCAGGCGCCGATCCGTGCCAGTTTCGAGACCTGCGCCAGAAGCCGGCTGTTGCGCGCGAGTTCCGCCTGCTGGCGCCGGTTGCGCCCCAGGGTGTTTCGCAGCGAGTGTGCCGACGTCAGATAGCGGAGATTGATCCGGAACAGGTCCATCAGCGATTGGCCGAGCTCGGCCAGCCGCTCGATGTCCTCCACATCCTCGCCGGAGAAATCGCGCAATTCCTGAAAGGCCACATAGAAAGCGCCCGGCTTACGTCCGGGCCGCAGGGCCACGGGCGCGGCGATGAAGGCGCGATAGCCGTGTTCCAGAAGCCGCCGCGGATTGGAGATTCGGGGATCGTTGGCGATATCGCGAACGGCAACCGGCGCCGCCGCTTCGACGACTGCCTGGGTGAGCGATTCCGAGTGTGGGAAGATGGGAGTGACCGGCCCGTAGTGAGACTTCAGCCAGACCTGATGATCGTCGAGGAAAGCAAGTGCGGCGATCGGTGCCGCGAAATGGCGCGCCGCCAGCGCACACAGCGACGCGAGCTGGGTTTCATGGGCCTGGCGGACAGTCTTGTGGTGCCGCAATGCGGCGGTACGCCCGATCCCCGATGTCTCGCCGCCCATAAAGCCCCATCCTTTTTCGCTGCCGGATCGGACGACATTACTTGCGGGAATTTAAGGAAGAGTTTCTTGTAAGTTGCATATAATTTATACATACAACTACAAAGAGAGACTGGTTGAGCTGCGCTTTACTGCGCGCGCGGGCCGCGAGCCGGAAGTTCGACCTTTTTCGGCATCGGCAGGAGGCCTTCGCGCTGCAGCTTCTTGCGCTGCAATTTGCGGGCGCGGCGCACCGCTTCCGCCTTTTCACGGGCCTTTTTCTCGGAGGGCTTCTCGTAGTGGCCGCGCAGCTTCATTTCGCGGAAGATACCCTCGCGCTGCATCTTCTTCTTGAGCACCTTCAGGGCCTGATCGACATTGTTGTCACGGACGACGACTTGCAAGTGCTACCTCGGATTGGTCGGATGGGATGGAACCGATAAACGAGGCCGCGGAAGGCCTCAAAAAGTGGCGGCCAGATAGCACAGCTTCTCAAGCCTGTCGAGGGGTGAGCCGGTTGACGTGGCCCATTTTCCGGCCGCGCCGTGCTTCTGCTTTACCATAGAGGTGGATGGCGGTCGCAGGCTCGGCGGCAAGCTTGGCCCACGCATCGGCTTCAGCGCCGAGGAGATTGGTCATCACCGCATTGGAATGCCGCGCCGGATTGCCCAAGGGCCAGCCGGCGACGGCGCGCATGTGCTGCTCGAATTGCGACACCAGGCAGGCATCCATGGTCCAGTGGCCGGAATTATGGACCCGCGGCGCGATCTCGTTGACCGCGAGCGTCTCTCCGGTCACGAACATCTCGATACCGATGACGCCGACATAATCGAGTGCCGCAACGATCTTGGCGCCGATGCCGCGCGCGGCTTCCGCCACCTTGGCCGAAATCGCCGCCGGAACCGTCGAACTGCGCAGGATGTGATTTTCGTGGGCATTCTCGGGTACGTCATAGACGGCAACCGCCCCGTCCCAGCCGCGCGCCGCGATCACCGAAATTTCCTTGTCGAAACGCACGAATCCTTCGAGCACGGCGGGCGCCTTGCCGATCTCGGCCCAGGCGGCCGCGGCACTTTGGCTGCCGCCGATTTTCGCTTGGCCCTTGCCGTCGTAACCGAAGCGGCGAGTTTTCAGGATCGCCGGCCTGCCGATTTCCTTGATGGCGGCGGTCAGCGAATCCTCATCGTGGACGGCGGCAAAGGGAGCCACCGGGATGCCGAGGCCGGCAATGAAGCTTTTTTCATCGGCCCGGTCCTGGGCGATCTGCAGGGCCCGCGCGCCGGGTGCCAACGGCACACGCGGCGCAAGAAATGCCGCCGTCTCACCCAGTACATTCTCGAATTCGTAGGTGACGGCATCGACGGCTCCGGCAAAGACTTCAAGGGCCGCGAAGTCCGTATAGCCGGCAACCGTATGCGCCGCCGCCACCTGAAAGGCGGGACTGTCGGCGTCGGGCGCATAGATGTGGCACTTGAGGCCAAGTCTTGCGGCGGCAAGCGCCAGCATGCGGCCCAACTGGCCGCCACCCAATATGCCGATGGTTGAACCCGGTGGCAACGGCGAGACAAGGCGCATCAGGCCTCGTCCTTCGGCTTCAACGCCACCGCCGCCGTCTGTTTCGCCCGCCAGTCTTCCAGCCGCTTTGCCAGGGCCTTATCCGACAGAGCAAGCACGCTGGCCGCCAGCAGAGCCGCATTGATGGCGCCCGCCTTGCCGATGGCCAGGGTTCCCACCGGAATGCCCGCCGGCATCTGCACGATCGACAAGAGCGAATCCTGCCCCGACAGCGCCTTCGATTCGATCGGCACGCCGAAGACCGGAAGTGCGGTCATCGAGGCGGTCATTCCCGGCAGATGCGCCGCCCCACCGGCCCCGGCAATGATCACTTTGAAGCCCTCCGCCTTCGCCCCCTTGGCAAAACCGTAAAGCCGCTCCGGCGTGCGATGGGCCGAGACGATGCGCGGCTCGTGGGCGATGCCGAGCTCTTCCAGAGTGGCGGCCGCGTGTTTCCTCGTCGGCCAGTCGGACTGGCTTCCCATAATGATTGCCAACGGGGGGTTTGGGCCC
>CAYOZR010000082.1:0-6395 GCA_964408555.1 uncultured Aestuariivirga sp. | reverse complement strand
CCCATAATGTGGGGGACGGGGGGTTGGGCTCGCTTGGACGTTGTCATGGGATGATGTCGGGGATCAATAGGTTTTCGATCTTGAGAATCTGGTCCTTGAGATCGAGCTTCATTTTCTTCAGGCGGCGCAGTTGCAACTGGTCGCTCGTGCCGGTTCCCTCAAGCGACTGGATCGCTGCATCAAGATCGCGGTGCTGCTGCTGCAAAGCCTGCAGCTTCACCCGCATCGCAACTTCCTGCAACGTATCCATAGCTGGGCCCGCTCCTCCACCGCAAAGCGAACGGATTTGTCACCGGACTCTTCACCTATGCCCTTGCCGGGCGTTCGACAAGTCCCCATCTCTGTGTCATCATATTGTTGTTTACACATCCTGAGCGGAGGAATGCATGAGCCTTCAAGCGCATCTCAGTGAGCTGGCCGCCAAACATAAGGCCCTTGAGACGGAACTGGCCGAAGCCATGGCCCACCCCGCCTCGACCGACGCAGAAATCGCCGAACTGAAGCGCAAGAAATTGAAGATCAAGGACGAAATGACCAGGCTCGAGCAGACCCAGCACGCCGCCTGAACCGGCCTGAAGATCCGGACGACGTCCGCGATGCGGCTGCAAAGGCCGCCGTGGTTGTTATTTTTTTCTGAACTGATTCGGCAGCCCGTCATGGGCCCCAAGCGCCCGCGGCGGACAATCCTTCCAATGACGGGTGCCGATTTCCGCATTGCGTGCCGGATGCAACGGATAATGGATGCGGCTCCGCCGGCGCGAGGCTTCGCCCACCACCGGAAGCCGCACATCCTTTTCCGTACTGTTGATGAAGCTGTGGGCGATCCCGGTATCGGAAGGAAAGCCCACGCCGTCGCCCGGTGGCAACCGCTCGTGATGGATGCCAAGACGATTGCCATCCTTTCGTCTTCGCTGGATTCCCACAATCCATGGAATCCGTCGCCGCTGGAAACCCTCCGGCACGACACTTTCACTGCCTTTCTCCTAAATTCTTTGTAACCCGGCACGCGTCAGGCACTCGTCAGTATCGAGGTTTAGGGTCCACTCATAGGCGCAAAGCCGCCGCAACCTAAACAATGGAGAACCTAAAATGACAAAGACAATCTTCGTATCGCTGGTTTCTGGGCTAATCTTGATCGCCGCAGTCCCGGCGGCCAACGCTTCCGTAAGCCGCGATACGACCAGCAAGGTCGAACGCGACGCCGGCGATCATCATGACGGAAAACATGACGGAAAACATGACGGCAAGGGCGACCGCAAGGACGACGGCAAGGGCGACCGCAAGGACGACGGCAAGAACGACAATTCGCGCAAGTAGTCGAGCGATGACTTTAATCTGCGGCGCAGCGACTGGCTGCGCCGCAGCACGTCATCACGAAACCACACGATCGCTTCGCGGTTGAGGCTTGACGACCTATGCAAATTCGGCGCTTTGTGGCATTCAATGAGCAAAGGTCGCCGCAATGCTTCCACGCCGAGGTGAGGCACGCGTTGCGTGCCGCGATATGCGGACCGCTTCCTTGCCCCGGCCGATGGACCGGGGCGAGGGCAAGCGTTCTTGGTAGTTTGACATGAGGGCACTTGTCGTCGAAGACCAGGAAAGGCTTGCCCAATATATTGTAGCTGGCCTCGCCAAGGGCGGGTTTACGGCCGACACGGCTTCGAGACTTGACGATGCCAGCGCCGCATTGGATGCGGCGCACTACGATCTAATTCTTCTTGACTTGGGACTTCCGGATGGAGATGGCGTCGGCTGGCTTGGGAAACAGCGTCTCGCCGGCGTCAAAATTCCCGTTCTTATTGTCACCGCGCGCGACGCACTCGGCGATCGCGTGAAGGGATTGGACAGCGGTGCCGACGATTATTTGGTGAAGCCGTTTGCCATGGAGGAACTCCTGGCCCGCTGTCGCGCGCTTATGCGACGGCCCGCGGAAGCCGGCGCCATGGTGCTTGAAGCCGGCGGCACTCGGCTTGATCTTGCTACACGTAGCGTGCTCGTCAATGGAGTGCCGGTCGAACTGGGGCGGCGCGAGACCGATCTTCTCGAGCTTCTCCTGCGGAGGGCGGGAAGTGTGGTAACGCGCGAAACGATCGATGGGCAAATCTACTCGTTCGACGACGAAGTGACGCCGAACGCCATTGAGGCGGGGATGTCGCGTCTTCGCCGCAAACTCAGCGAGGCGGGCTCGTTGGTCGAGATTCATACCGTGCGCGGAGTGGGTTATCTCTTGAAGACAGGCTGACTCATGACCAAGCCAAGTCGCACATTGCGCCAGATTCTCGCAGTACCGTTCCTGGTCATCGCGCTCAGCGCGATTCTGCTGCAATTCGCTTACACGGTCTACGAATACAGCGGCAGTTCTGCCGATCTCCTGGAAACGGCCGTCCAATATGAGGTGGACAGCTTGACAGCGGCAATCGAAGCTCAGCAAGACCGGTTTGTCTTGCCCGACGATATCGCTGCCAAGTACACCGGCTACCCGGCAAGTTATGGTTTCGAAATTCGCGGCCCAGGCAGCGCCATATATGCCTCCGTCAACGCCGGTCTCCTTTCGGATATTGAGCCGCAGGTCTCCGATAGCAGACGCGAGACATCGATCAGGGATATGGTGAGAGGACAATCCAGAATCTTCGAAAGCGAGTTCGTGACCGTGGGCAACGCGAATTATGTTGTGCGCGTGGTCGCCATCGGAGATCCGGCGGGTCTGTGGGCGGCAACGCTGACATCCGAGGTCGTCGATCATGTCATGCTGCCGATTGTGCCGCTGACACTCTTCATGTTTGCGGCGCTTTGGCTGGCGCTGAGGCGTTCCTTGAAACCCGTGGAGGCAGCGGCCGCAGCGGTGCGGCGTGTGGATCCCGCGGAAGGCGGCGTGCGCATCGATCTTCGCAGCGCGCCCTACGAAATTGCCGTGTTGGGCAGCGCTGTCAACCGGTTGCTCGACCGCCTGGATGAAGCACTCAAGTCGCATCACGACTTCGCGGCCAATGTCGCCCACGAACTGCGGACACCGCTCTCTTTACTGACGCTTGCGCTAGAGGATTCTAAAGACCCGGCATCTCAACGGGCCCGCGCCGACGTGCAATCGATGTCTCGACTCGTGGAGCAACTTTTGGCGATTTCCCGCCTCGAGGGACTCGACCGCTCAACGTTCGCGGACATTGATCTGGCCGCGATAGCGCGCGCGACTGCCGCACGGCTGGCGCCTGGAGCGTTGAAGACGGGAGTCGAACTCGAGGTGCTGGCGCCCGAAAAGATTGCGGTGAAGGGACAAGCGGAAGCGCTCGAAGGCGCTCTGCGCAATCTGGTGGAGAACGCCATCCGCGTGGCGCCGCCGAATACCACTGTGACGATATCGGTGGGGCCAGGGCCGAGGTTGTCGGTAAGGGACGATGGACCGGGCATCGCACCTGATAGACTTGCGGGACTGTTTGACCGTTATCGGCAGGGCGACCGTCAGACCCGTGGAAGCGCGGGCCTCGGTCTCGAAATCACCAAGCGCACTATTGAACTCCATGGCGGCACGATCGAAGCTAAGAGCGAACCCGGCAGGGGGTCGACCTTCACTCTTGTCTTTTCAAAATAGCTTCTGGGCTTGCCCGGCTTTAGTGGAGAGGAATTCACTCCGTTTCGGCCATCATGGCATCGAAGGCGATGGGTGATTGTTATCCGAGGACCGAGCGAGACGTGACTGAAGGCCCTGCTGGCCCGCGCGCGGAGATGATACGGCACGCGGCGGCGCTAATACCAGATGCCTCGTCGGCATTCGAGGCGATACGTACCGGACATCATGCGCACGCTCCAATGTGTGCCACGTGTGTACCAACAGGCAGAGCTAAGCGGTTGATCGGGAAAAAAAGTTGGAATAACCCTAACTTAGGGGGAAACTGGTGGAGCAGAGGGGGATCGAACCCCTGACCTCGGCATTGCGAACGCCGCGCTCTCCCAACTGAGCTACTGCCCCTTCCGCTGAGACGAGGCGCTTGTAATGACCGCCCCCCGGCCCGTCAAGCTTGCCTCGGGGGCCCGCCGGCCCTAAATCTGCCGCCTCCGCAAAAGCCGAGGCAAAGAGGCAAACATGAATCCCTTCATCTGGCTCGTCATCACGGTTCTCGACATCTATTTCTGGATCATCCTCGCCACCGTGATCCTGAGCTGGCTCACCGCCTTCAACGTCATCAACGGCTCCAATCCCTATGTGCGCCAGGTGAGCCATGCGCTCCGCCGTCTGACCGAGCCGCTCCTGGGGCCCATCCGTCGCTTCCTGCCCGACCTGGGCGGCATCGACGTTTCCCCAATCGTGCTGCTGATTGCGCTCTCCTTCGTGCGTTACCTCGTCATCTATTACTTACCGCGGATGATGTGACGCGGCCCTATCGCAAAGTTCGGGACGGCATTCTGCTGGATGTGCGCGTGACCCCCAAATCCGCCGCCACGCGGCTCGCCGGGCTGCACACGGCCGCCGATGGCGCCGTGTCGCTGGCCGTCAAGGTCACGGCGCCGCCGGACAAGGGCAAGGCCAACGCGGCGGTTATCGCGGTTCTGGCCGAAGCCTTCGACCAGCCGAAATCGACCCTTTCCCTGGTCTCCGGCGAAGCCGGCCGCCGCAAGACGGTCCACATCTCCGGCCATCCGGATGGGCTCGCGGCCAGAATCGAAACCGCATTGAAGACAATATCAACAGAGGAATGAGAATGGCGAAGATCATCGACGGCAAGACCTATGCCGAGGGCCTGCGGGCCCGCATTGCCAAGGCGGTGCAGGAGTTGAAGGCAAAGCACGGCTTGACCCCCGGTCTCGCCGTGGTGCTGGTGGGCGAAGACTCGGCCAGCAAGGTCTATGTCGCCAACAAGGCCAAGCAGACCGTCGAGGTCGGCATGACCTCCTGGGAGCACAAGCTCCCCGCCACCACACCTGAAGCGGATGTTCTCGCCCTCGTCGACAAGTTCAACAAGGATCCCGCTTGCCACGGCATTCTGGTGCAATTGCCGCTGCCCAAGCATATCGATTCCACCAAGGTGCTTAGCGCCGTCAGCCCGGCCAAGGATGTCGATGGCTTCCATGTCGTCAACGTCGGCAAGCTCTCCACCGGCCAGGATTCGCTGGTACCCTGCACGCCCGTCGGCTCCGTCATGCTGGCCAAGGACGTGCTAGGCCGGCTCGAGGGGCTCGAGGCCGTGGTGATCGGCCGCTCCAACATCGTCGGCAAGCCGGTGGCGCAATTGCTGCTGGCCGAGAACTGCACCGTGACCATCGCCCATTCGAAGACGCGCGACCTCCCCGCCGTCGTCCGCCGCGCCGATCTGGTCATCGCCGCCGTCGGCCGCGCCGAAATGGTCAAGGGCGACTGGCTGAAGCCGGGCTGCTGCGTCATCGATGTCGGCATCAACCGCGTCGAGCGCGACGGCAAGTCCAGGCTGGTGGGCGACTGCGATTTCGCCTCGTGTGAGAAAGTGGCGGGCTCGATCACCCCGGTTCCCGGCGGCGTTGGCCCCATGACCATCGCCTGTCTGCTGCACAACACGCTGCGCGCCGCCTGCGCCCAGAAGGGCGTTGCCGTTCCGGCGATGTAACTACCTCTTCGCAGGTTTTCGGCGCGCAATTCATTCCAATGGCAATGGCATCGATGCGCAAGGGGCTTTCTCGGCTGGCCGGATCATGGCAGTCTTTCTGCCATGAGATGGGCGCCGGTGCTATCGCTCTTCCGCCTGCTGCCGATCGCCGCGACGGTGGCGGAAATTACCAGCGCCTATACCGATTCGACCTCAACGACTGCCAGGACGTGGCTCGGGAGTAGCCTTAAGCGGCGTTCTCGGTTTCCTTCGAGCGGCTCATGCGCTTGCGCAAATGCGGGTCGAGGATAGCCTTGCGCAGGCGGATCGATTTCGGCGTCACTTCCACCAGCTCGTCATCGCCCACATAGGCCAGCGCCCTTTCCAGCGACATGCGGATGGGGGGCGTGAGAACCACCGCTTCATCCTTGCCCGAAGCGCGCACGTTGGTGAGCTTCTTGCCCTTGATCACATTAAGCTCGAGATCGTTGCCGCGCGTGTGCTCGCCGACGATCATGCCGGCATAGACCCTGGTGCCATGCTCGATGAACATGGGCCCGCGGTCCTGCAGATTGAAGATCGCATAGGCGACCGCCTCGCCATCGGCGTTCGACAGCAGCGCGCCCGTGTGGCGTCCGGGAATTTCGCCGACATGGGGCGCATAGGAATGAAACAGGCGGTTCATGACTGCCGTGCCGCGGGTGTCCGTCATGAGCTCGCCCTGGTAGCCGATGAGGCCGCGCGTGGGCGCGTGAAACACGATGCGCTGGCGCCCGGTGCCGGAGGGGCGCATGTCGCGCATTTCGGCGCGGCGCTCGGAGAGCTTCTGCACCACGATGCCGG
>CAYOZR010000081.1:0-14662 GCA_964408555.1 uncultured Aestuariivirga sp. | reverse complement strand
GAGCGGATCCGCGAGGGCGGCTGCGAGGCCTATATCTCCAAGCCGATCTCGGTGATCAGCTTCCTGCAGACAATCGACGGATTCCTGAAACGGCCGCAATGACCGCCCGTGTCCTCATCGTCGACGATATTCTCGCCAATGTAAGGCTCCTCGAAGCCAAGCTGGCGGCGGAGTATTTCGAGGTCGTCACCGCCATGAACGGCGCCGACGCGATCGAGTCAATCCAGCGCAACAAGCCCGACATCGTGCTGCTTGACGTGATGATGCCGGGCATCGACGGCATCGAGGTCTGCCGCCGCATCAAGGCCAATCCGCAAACCCAGCACATTCCGGTGATCATCGTCACCGCCCTCGATCAGCCGGAAGACCGGGTGCGCGGGCTGGAAGCGGGGGCCGACGATTTCCTCACCAAGCCGGTGAGCGACGTTTCGCTGTTCTGCCGCGTGAAGAGCCTGGTGCGGCTGAAGATGCTGACGGACGAATTGCGCACCCGCACCGAGGGCAGCGAGGCCGCCGCTGTGCTGGCGCGCGAGAACCAAGACCAGGACAAGCGTCCGGGCCGCATCTTGGTCATCGACAACCGCCAGGCGGTAGCCGAGCGCATCAAATCGGCCCTATTGGGCCGGCACGAGGTCAGCATCGCCGAGGACGAGGAGAGGGCGGTCGAGATTGCCTCCGGTCAGGAGGTGCCCTTCGAACTGATTGTGGTCAATCTCGACATGGAGAACGTCGATGCCCTGCGCATCTGCTCGCAGCTCAAGTCGCTGGAAAAGACGCGGCAGACGCCGATCCTGATCATCGTCGATCCCGACGACCACCAGCGCCTGCTCCGGGCCCTCGACTTGGGTGTCAACGACTATCTGATACGGCCGATCGACAAGCAGGAACTGATGGCGCGAGTCAACACCCAGATCCGCCGCTGGCGCTATGCCGAGCAACTGCGCCTCAGCGTGCAAACGTCGCTCGAAATGGCGGTGACGGATGCGCTGACCGGCCTCTACAACCGTCGTTACATGGAAACCCAGTTGGGGCATCTGGTGACGCATTCGGTCAATCGCGGGAAGCCGTTGGCCGTGCTGGCCGTCGACGTCGATTTCTTCAAGCCGATCAACGATTCCCACGGTCACGACGCGGGCGACCGGGTGCTGCAGGAGCTCGCCGCCCGCATGCGGGCAAGCGTTCGCAACATCGACATGGTGTGCCGGACGGGCGGCGAAGAATTCGTCGCCGTATTGCCCGGCACCGATCTACACATTGCCGAGAAAATCGCCGAACGGATGCGCAAGGGGATATCGGCGAAGCTGTTTAATGCCGGTGCTGCCGCACCCATCAATATCACCGTATCGATCGGCGTCGCCGCGATCGAAGGCGCCGATGGCAACATCGAAGATCTCCTCAAGCGGGCCGACCAGGCGCTCTACCGCGCCAAGCGCGAAGGCCGCAATCGCGTGGTGCTGGCCGCAGCCTGAGACCGGCCGGCACTTTCCAGCGCAGCGTCAAGTGGTGTATGGCCTCGCCATGAGCGATCGCGCCGAGACACAAGCGAAGGACCGGCCGGCCGGCTGGGGCCGGCGCGGCACCGCGGGCGCCACGATCGCCGGCCTTCTCGCCTTCGAAACCGTGTCGCGCCGATTCGGCGCGGCGGACGCGGTCCGCGACGTCAGTTTCGAATTGCAGCCCGGCGAAATCGTCTGCCTGCTCGGACCCTCGGGCTGCGGCAAGACCACGCTGCTGCGGATCGCCGCCGGCATCGAGCGGCCGTCTGCGGGGCGGGTGCTGATCGATGGCGCCGAGGTGACGGGCCCGTCGCGCTATGTGCCGCCGGAAAAGCGCAATATTGGCCTGATGTTCCAGGACTTCGCGTTGTTTCCACATCTGCCGATCATCGCCAATGTTGCCTTCGGCCTCAGGGACATCGACCGGCCCGAGGCGCTCAAGATCGCCCGGCATGCGCTCGAGCGGGTGGGGCTGGCGCATCTCGAAAACGCCTATCCGCACACGCTTTCGGGCGGCGAGCAGCAGCGCGTGGCGCTGGCGCGCGCCATCGTGCCGCGGCCGCAGGTGATGCTGATGGACGAACCCTTCTCGGGCCTCGACCAACGCTTGCGCGAATCGGTGCGCAGCGAAACCCTGGCGCTGCTCAAGGAAACCCGCGCCACCACCATGCTGGTGACCCACGATCCCGTCGAGGCCATGGAACTCGCCGACCGTATCCTGCTGATGTGGCAGGGGCGGCTGATCCAGAGCGGCGCGCCGGAAGAGCTCTACCGCCGCCCGGTCGACGCCGCGGCAGCGCGTTTCTTCTCCGACTTCAACGAGGTTGGCGGTATCTGCAAGGCAGGTGCCGTGGAAACGCCGCTCGGCCGCTTCGCAGCGCCCGGCCTCGCCGCCGGCGAAGCGGCCCTGGTGATGATCCGGCCGCAGGGCATCCGCCGGGCCTTCGGCCCCATCGGCATCGAAGGCTATTGTCTCGATTCCCGCTTTCTTGGCGACCGTTCGCAATGTCTCGTGCTTTTCAAGGGGATAGAGGAGCCCCTGATGATGCGCGTGGAGGCGGCGGAAGCGCCGAAGCGGGGCGAGACGGCATTGTTCCGCATCGACTCCGAACACGTTCTGGTCTTTGCAAAGCAGGCGGCCGCCACCATCTGACAGACATGCCGCTTCGGTTGCGGTGCAAAAGCGTTTCTGCAATAGTGCGCGCCACACAAAAGGAGTTTCTGTATGGGTTCTCTATCGATCTGGCACTGGGCGCTGGTCATTCTCGTCGTGGTGCTGTTGTTCGGCCGCGGCAAGATTTCCGATCTGATGGGCGACGTCGCCAAGGGCATCAAGAGCTTCAAGAAGGGCATGGCCGACGACGAGCCGCAGAGTGCGCAGGGCGAGCAGAAGTCGCTCGAGCAGCCGGCCGACGCCACGGTGAAACCCGTCGAGAAGGCCAAGAGTTAGGCTTTTACGGCGAGACGCGCCGGAGACATCCATGTTCGACTTCGGCATCGGCTACACCGAATTGGTGGTAATTGCGGTCGCCGCCATCATCGTGATCGGCCCGAAGGACCTGCCGCGCGTGCTGCGCGCCCTGGGCAAGACCATGAGCAAGCTGCGCGGCATGGCGCGCGAATTCCAGGGCCATCTCGACGATGTCATGCGCGACGCCGGCCTCGACGAGATGAAGAAGGATCTGCAGTCATTCAACAAGATCGATCCGCTGGCACCGGCCAAGACCGAGGCGAAGAAGCAGGACGACGACTTCAAGAAATATTTCGGCGAGCCCGAGGCGGCTGATGACAAGAAGGCCGCATCATGAGCAAGGAAGACATCGACGCTTCGGAAGCGCCGCTGATCGAACATCTGATCGAACTGCGCAAGCGGCTGGTCTATTGCGTGGTGGGCTTCATCGCCGCCTTCGTTGTCAGCTTCTACTTCTCTTCCGACATCCTGCGCTGGCTGGTCCTGCCGTTCAAATGGGGCACCGGCGGCGATGTCAGCCTCATCTCCATCAAGCTGCTCGGTGTGTTTCTGGTGAAACTGAAGATCGCGTTTTTCGGCGGGTTGTTCATCGCCTTCCCGCTGATCGCCATCCAGATCTACCGCTTCGTCGCTCCCGGTCTCTATAGCAACGAGCGCAATGCCTTCCGGCCCTATCTGCTGGCAACGCCGATCTTCTTCCTGCTCGGCGCGGCGCTGGTCTATTTCTTGCTGCTGCCGGTTGCCATCCGGTTCTTCTATTCGCTTGCCGCCGCAACCGGTGGTGACGGCCAGACAGCGATCCAGCTGATGCCCGATATCGAGGCCTATCTCGAATTCGTCATGATGCTCATCCTGGCCTTCGGCCTGTGCTTCCAGTTACCGGTCGTTCTCACGCTGCTGGGCCAGGTCGGGATTGTCACCTACGACCAATTGAAAAGC
Source organism: uncultured Aestuariivirga sp. (assembly GCA_964408555.1). Lineage (GTDB taxonomy): Bacteria > Pseudomonadota > Alphaproteobacteria > Rhizobiales > Aestuariivirgaceae > Aestuariivirga. The sequence continues at coordinate 10,756 of CAYOZR010000081.1, read as the reverse complement.
GGGCGGAAATTCGCCATCGTCGGCGTCTTCGTCATCGCCGCGGTACTGACCCCGCCCGATCCCATCTCGCAGATCGCCATGGCAGTGCCGTTGCTCGGGCTCTATCAGAGCTCGGTGCAGGCGGTCCGCTTCCTGGAAAACCGCCGCACGAAGGCGGAAGCGGCGCGTGACGCCGCGGCCTGAGCGAGGCGGCTTTGCGGCGGCGGCCCCCGGCCCTATAGAAGGGCCAATCGGGGGAATCACTTCATGCACGACATCAAGGCCATTCGCGACAATCCGGACGCCTTCGACAAGGGGCTGGCGCGGCGGGGTCTGCCAGCCGTGGCGGCGGGACTTCTCAAGCTCGATGCCGCCAAACGCGATCACATGCAGAAGCTTCAGGACGCCCAGGCCCGCCGCAACGCCGCTTCCAAGGAGGTGGCCGAAGCCATGAAGGCGGGCGACAAGGCCCGGGCCGAGGCGGTGAAGGCGGAAGTGGCCGGCATCAAGGATTTCATCGCTTCGGGCGAGGAGGCCGAACGCCGGCTCAATCAGGAGCTCAACGATGCACTCGCCGTCATCCCCAACATCCCGCTCGACGAGGTGCCGGACGGCACGGACGAGCATGGCAATGTGGAGGTCCGCCGCTGGGGGGCGCCGCCGCAATTTGGCTTCGAGCCGCGCCAGCATTTCGACATCGGCGAATGGCTTGGCCTGATGGATTTCGAAACGGCCGCGAAGCTTGCGGGCGCGCGCTTCGTGGTGATGAAGGGGCAACTGGCGAGGCTCGAGCGGGCGCTCGCCCAATTCATGCTCGACCTGCAGACGGCCGAGCACGGCTATACCGAGCATTACGTGCCCTACATGGTCAATGACCATGCCATGTACGGCACCGGACAATTGCCGAAATTCGCCGAGGACCTGTTCCAGACCGTCGACGGCCGCTGGCTGATCCCGACGGCGGAGGTCTCGCTCACCAATCTGGTGCGGGAACGGACCGGCGAGGAAAAGGAGCTGCCGCTGCGGCTCACGGCTTACACACCATGTTTCCGGGCGGAGGCCGGAGCGGCCGGGCGCGATACGCGTGGCATGATCCGCCAGCACCAGTTCTCCAAGGTCGAGCTCGTCTCGATCACCACGCCGGAGCAGTCGCGCGAAGAACTCGAGCGCATGACGCTCTGCGCCGAGGAGGTACTGAAGCGCCTCGACCTGCATCACCGCACCGTACGGCTGTGCACCGGCGACATGGGTTTCGGCAGCCGCATGACCTACGACATCGAAGTGTGGCTGCCCGGCCAGAAGGCGTTTCGCGAAATCTCCTCGTGCTCGGTGTGCGGCGATTTTCAGGCGCGCCGCATGGAGGCGCGCTACAAGCCCAGCGATGGCAAAGGCACCCGCTATGTCCACACGTTGAACGGTTCCGGTCTCGCCGTCGGCCGCACCTTGGTCGCGGTGCTCGAGAACTACCAGAATGCCGACGGCAGCGTGACGATCCCGGATGTGCTGCGGCCCCATATGGGTGGCGCCGAGAAGATAACGAGGTCCTGATGCGCATTCTCGTCACCAATGACGACGGCATCCATGCGCCGGGATTGGAAACAATGGAGCGCATCGCACGGGCCTTGTCGCAGGATGTCTGGGTGGTGGCGCCGGCCGAGGAGCAGTCGGGGGCGGGGCATTCGCTGTCGCTCGCCGATCCGATCCGCTACCGCGAGATCGACAAGCGCCGTTTCGAGGTGGCGGGCACGCCCACCGACTGCGTGGTGATGGCGGTGCGCAAGATCATGCCGGGGCTGCCCGATCTGGTGCTCTCCGGCGTCAACCGCGGCCAGAACATCGCCGATGACGTTACCTATTCCGGCACCATCGCCGCGGCGATGGAAGGAACCGCGCTTGGCCTCAAGTCGATCGCCCTCAGCCAGGTAACCGGCATTCATGGCAACGGCATGAGTTTCGAGGTGGCCGAACATTATGGCGCGGGCGTCGTCGAGAAACTGATGGGGCTGGAATTCGGTCCCGGCGTGCTGATCAATGTCAATTTCCCCGATTGCCGGCCGGACGACTTGCAGGGGATCGAGGTGACCCGCCAGGGCAAGCGCGACCAGAATCTGCTGATCGTAGACGAGCGCGTCGATGCGCGCGGGCGGCCCTATTACTGGCTGGGCTTCAAGCGCGAGCGCGGCAACCCGGCGGCCGGCACGGATTTGCGCGCCGTGTTCGACAAGCGCATTTCGGTGACGCCGCTGCACATGAACCTCACCCAGCTCGAAGCCATGGAGGCCTTGCGCAGCACATTGGATGCGAAGTGACCGCCGATCCCCGCAAGATCCAGCTGATCATGGCGCTGCGCAACCATGGTGTGCGCGACATGCGGGTGCTGGAAGCGATCGAGAGGGTGCCGCGCGAGCTCTTCGTCAACGAGACCTTCGCCGACCAGGCCTATGCCGACCAGGCGCTGCCCATCGCCTGCGGCCAGACCATCTCGCAGCCCTACATCGTCGGTTTCATGACCGACCGGCTGCAGGTGAATGAGCGCCACAAGGTCCTGGAGATCGGCACCGGTTCCGGCTACCAGACGGCGATCCTCAGCCATCTGTGCCGCCGCGTCTACACGATCGAGCGCTACCGGACGCTGGCCCAGGAAGCGGAAGCGCGCTTCAAGCAGCTCAAGCTTTCCAACATCACGCAACTGGTGGCCGACGGCACCAAGGGCTGGCCCAAGCAGGCGCCCTTCGAGCGCATCGTCGTCACCGCCGCGGCCAAGCAGATACCGCAGGCGCTGCTCGACCAGCTCGCGGTGGGCGGCATCATGATCGTGCCCATCGAGGAAAAGCCCGGCAAGCAGGATCTCTACCGCATCACCCGGACCGAGACGGGCTTCGAGCGCGAGCATTTGCTGCCGGTGCGCTTCGTGCCGCTGGTCGAAGGCGTGGCGAAGGAGATGTAGCGGATGCTTATGCGACCTTGAGCCAGCGCCGCTGGCGCGAGGAGCGGATCGCCGTATCGACCACCTTCTGGATTTCCCAGGCCTCGCGGAAGTCGGGGCCGCGCTTGGGACCGCCGGCGATGGCTTCGAGGAATTCCGCAACCTCGATGGTCTTAAGATCGTTGAAGCCAAGCTGGTGGCCGGGGGCGACGCAGAACAGGCCATAGGGCGCATGTTGCGGTCCCGCCTCGATGCGGGTGAAGCCCTGGTGGCGCGGATCGCCGCCGGCCTTGTAGTAGAGCAGTTCGTTGAAGCGTTCCTGGGTGAAGACGAGGCTGCCCGTGGAACCGGTGAGTTCGAAACCCAATTGCATCTTGCGGCCGGTCGCCACCCAATTGGCCTCGATCGAGCCGCCACAGCCGCGGGCAAAGCGCACGATCAACCTGGCGATATCGTCGACCTCGACCTTGCGCCGCTCCTTTGCGCCGGGTGCCACGGGCCGGTCCTCGACCACGGTTTCCAGCTCCGCCGAGACTTCGGCGATGGGTCCCAGCAGGAAGCGGGCCATGCCGATGATGTGGCTGCCGAGATCGGCAACAGCGCCGGCGCCGCCGGACGGATCGACGCGCCAATTATAGGGCGCGTCCGGGCTTGCCATGTAGTCCTCGGCATGGACGCCGCGAAACCCGGTGATGTCGCCAAGTTCGCCCGCCGCCGCCATGTCGCGGGCCAAGGCGAGGACCGGGTTCTTGATGTAGTTGTAGCCGACCTGGGTGACGACGCCGGCCTTCTCCGCCGCCTCCATCATCGCTTTCGCGTCTTGGGCGTTTGGGGCGATGGGCTTCTCGCAATGGACGTGCTTGCCCGCGGCGATGGCCGCCAGCGACATTTCCCTGTGAACGGCATTGGGCGTGGTGATCGAGACGATGCCGATCTTGGGATCGGCGACCAGCTCCGTCCAGTCGGCGGTGACGCGCTTGAAGCCCAATTGCGCATGGGCGCGGGCGCCGGCCTGTGGATTGTTATCGGCCACCATTTCGAGAACGGGGCGCAGCTTGAGTGGAAAAATCCCGTCGACCGCCCGATAGGCCAAGGCATGGGCCTTGCCCATGAAACCCGTGCCGATGATGCCGACGCCGATCTCTTTCATTTCCTGCCCCAAACCTTGATCGCACTGTGGCAAACTATTGCGCATTTGACGGCTTTGCCAGTGCTGATAGGCTTACCGCGCATGTCAGGGAGGGCAAGATGAAAACCGTGCGGCTGACCATGGCGCAAGCCCTGGTGCGCTTTCTCTGCGCCCAGAAAACGATGATCGACGGTAAAAAGATGCCGCTCTTCGCCGGTCTGTTCGGCATTTTCGGCCACGGCAACGTCACCTGCCTGTCGGAAGCGCTGGAACAGGTGCAGGACCAATTGCCCACCTGGCGCGGCCAGAACGAGCAATCCATGGCGCTGGCGGCCATCGGCTTTAGCAAGGCGATGCAGCGCCGGCAGATCATGGTAACGGCGGCGTCGATCGGACCGGGCGCCCTCAACATGGTGACCGCCGCGGGTGCGGCGCATGCCAACCGGCTGCCCATCCTGATGCTGGCGGGCGATGTTTTCGCCAACCGCATTCCCGATCCGGTGCTGCAGCAGGTCGAACAGTTCCACGACCCCTCGGGCTCGGTGAACGACGCCTTCCGGGCGGTCACCCGCTATTGGGACCGGATCACCCGGCCGGAACAGATTCTTCAGTCCCTGCCGCAGGCGGTGGCGGTGCTGCTGGACCCGGCCGATTGCGGGCCGGTGTTCCTCGGCCTGTGCCAAGACACGCAGGGCGAGGCCTATGATTATCCGGAGAGCTTCTTCGCCGAACGGGTGCTGGAGGTGCGGCGGCCGCGGCCCGATGCGCGCGAGGTGGCGAAGGCGGTTGCCCTTATCAAGGGGGCCAAGCGGCCGCTGCTGATTGCCGGCGGCGGGGTTGCCTATTCGCTGGCCGGCGCCGAGTTGGCCGCCTTCGCGGTCAAGCGCAATATTCCGGTGGTGGAGACGGTCGCCGGCCGCGGCATCCTCACCCATGCGCATCCGATGAATGCGGGGCCCCTGGGCGTCATCGGCTCGGCCTCGGCCAATGGGCTTGCCGCCGAAGCCGATGTGGTGGTGGCGGTGGGAACAAGGCTGCAGGATTTCACCACCGGCTCGTGGTCGGTGTTCCAGTCGCCGGACTTCAGGCTGGTGTCGATCAATGCGGCGCGTTTCGATGCCAACAAGCATCTGGCGCAGGGCGTGATCGGCGATGCGAAGGAATCGCTGGCCGAGATCGACGCGGCACTTGGCAGTTACGCGGCGCCGAAGGAGTGGAACGGCAAGGCGCAGCGGCTCTATGCCGAATGGAACATGGTGATCGACGAGCGCACCAGGCCCAGCAACAAGGAATTGCCCACCTATGCCGAGGTGGTCGGCGCCGTCAACCGCAAGGCGGGCGAGCGCGACCGCATCATCACCGCGGCGGGCGGGCTTCCAGGCGAGGCCACCAAGAACTGGAAGGTCAAGGCGCCGGGCACCTTCGATCTCGAATTCGGCTTCTCCACCATGGGCTATGAGATTGCCGGCGCCTGGGGCGCCAAGATGGCGAAGCCCGAGGACGAGGTCATCGTGCTGGTGGGCGACGGCTCCTATCTGATGATGAATTCCGACATCTATTCCTCGGTGCTCACCGGCCACAAGCTGATCGTCGTGGTCTGCGACAATGGCGGCTTCGCGGTCATCAACCGGCTGCAGAATTTCAAGGGGGTGCCCTCGTTCAACAATCTGATCAAGGACTCGCGCGTGGTGAGGCCGTTCAGCGTCGATTTCGCCAAGCACGCGGAGGCGATGGGAGCTATCGCCGAGCCCGTCAGCTCGATCGCCGAACTCGAGCGCGCCATGGAGCGGGCCAAGGCGGCCGACCGCACTTCGGTCATCGTCATCGCCACCGATGCCTTCACCTGGACGCCGGGTGACGCCTGGTGGGACGTGGGCGTGCCGGAAGTTTCGAAGCGCGAGAGTGTTGCCGCCGCGGCGAGGGATCATGCGGCGGCGAAGGCGAAGCAGAGGGTAGGGGTGTAGACTCAATCGGCCCTGACCCGGACATAGGAACCGGGGGCGTCTTCGATGGGTTTGAGCTTGCCGCCGCCGGGTTTGGGGGCGGGGATTTTTTCGCCGGAACGGGCGGCGATCCACTCGAACCAGTCGGGCCACCAGGAACCGGCATGTTCGGTGGCGCCCTTCAGCCATTCCTCCAACGTCTCGGCCTTCGCGTCATTGGTCCAGTGCTGGTATTTCTTCGCCTCCGGCGGATTGATGACGCCGGCGATGTGGCCGGAACCCGCCACCACCAGTTTCGTCTCGCCCCCCATGAAGCGGCCGATGCGGAAGACGCTCTGCAAGGGGGCGATGTGATCGTCGCGCGCCGCCAGATTGTAGACCGGGATTTTCACCTTCTTGAGATCGATGCGGTGATTGTCGAGCACCATCTTGCCCTGCGACAGCTTGTTGGCGAGATAGCATTCGCGCAGGTAGAAGGAATGCACCCCCGCCGGCATGCGGGTCGAATCGGCATTCCAGTAGAGCAGGTCGAAGGGCATCGGGTCCTTGCCGAGGAGATAATTGTTGACGACATAGGACCAGATCAGATCGTTGGAGCGCAGCAGGTTGAAGGCGTCGGCCATGCGCCGCCCCGGCAGATAGCCCTTGTCGGCCATGCGGCCCTCGATCCATCTCACCTGCTCTTCGTCGACATAGACGAGGAGATCGCCGGCCTTCTCGAAATCGACTTGGGCGGCGAAGAAGGTCGCGGCAGCGATGCGGTTGTCGTTCTGCGCCGCCATGTAGCCGAGCGAGGCGGCGAGCAGGGTGCCGCCGATGCAGTAGCCGGCGGCATTGATCTTTTCGGCCCCGGTTGCATCCTGCACCGCCTGCAGCGCGGCGAGGAAGCCGTCGCGCATGTAATCGGAAAAGCTGTTGCGGCCTTGCGTCTCGCCGGCATTGACCCAGGAGACGACGAAGACGGTAAGGCCGTGTTCCACCGCCCAGCGCACGAAGGATTTCTCCGGCCTGAGATCGAGAATGTAGAACTTGTTGATCCATGGCGGCACGATGAGGAGGGGGATGGCAAAGGCCTCGTCGGTCGTGGGCGCATACTGGATGAGCTCGAAAGTCTCATTGCGGAAAACCACCTTGCCGGGTGTCGTCGCCAGGTTCTTGCCGATCTCGAAGGCGGTGGTATCGCTCTGGCTGATGCGCAGGCGGCCGTCCGGCGTGCGCAAGTCCGCCTCGAGATGCTTCAGCCCCTCGAGCAGATTGGCGCCGTTGGTGGCAAGCGTGGTGCGCAGCACTTCCGGATTGGTGAGGGCGAAATTGGAGGGCGACAGCGCGTTGGCGATCTGCTCGACATAGAAGCGCGCCTTGAGCCTGGTGCGATCGTCGATGCCTTCGGCGTTGGCGACGAGATCCTGGGCCGAGCGCGCCGAGAGCAGATAGAACTGCTTGACGAAATCGAAGATCGCATGTTCCTGCCAATCCTTGTCCTTGAAGCGCTTGTCGCCGCGGGCGGGCTCGGCCACGGCCGGCGAGAGTTCGCCCAGGGCCCGGCGCCAGGCGTTCTGCCAGAGCTGGGTGTAGCCGGTCCACAACTGCATCTGGGCCTGCATCAGCTTTTGCGGATTGGCCATGTAGGACTTGGCGACGGCGCCGAGCGTCCTGGAGACCTGGTCGATGGGGGTCAGCTGGGTTTCGGCTTCCTGCTTGGCGGCGTCCGGCCGCTCGGCCACCAGGCGGATGATCACCGCCGCCTGCTCCAACACTTTCGCCATGTTGTGGGCGAACTGCACCGGATCGGCGAGCTTGAAATCGGCGGGGGCAGGGGTTTTGGAATCGCTCATCGCCGTCTTTCATAGGGCCATTCGCGGCAGTTTAATGGCACACGGGTTTTCAGCAAGTAAATGCGCACAGCTCCGCCCTTGCTGGTCCGGACACATCTCCGGACCGGGGGAGAGAAAGTTCCGCTTCGTGAAGCGGAGGGGAAGGGAAGGCGCAGGCAGTCCTTCACCACAGTAGAAATTGGAACAAGTGGTTCTTCAGGCCACCCCGGATCAGGTCCGGGGCAGGCTCTGCGCCGCGGATTTTGACCGTTACCCACCCTCGACTTCCAGATCTCTCCGGCGTTTACTTCGTCCCGGAGACATCCTTTATCCACTTAAGGAGTTCCAGCCTCGGCGGGCCGGAAGGGAGTGTGGGCGGTGGTCCCTGGTTAAGTCCTGTCTCCTGTTCAGACAGAACCATTTCAGGCCCCGCATCCCCGTCCCCGATCGACGACGGCTCGCGAACCGCCCTCCTCGGGAAGGAGACGGAAGAAATAGAACATACTAGGAACAAATTGTCAAAGGGGATTAGGAAAAAAAGTTGGCGAATGGCGAATGGGGAGTGGTGTCCCCCTATGTCGTCTTCCCGGCGAAAGCCGGGACCCGCCGAAAAAACAAAACGGACCTGCACCGCGTCACGCGGATCAATGGGCCCCGGCTTTCGCCGGGGTGACGGAAGTGAGGGGGGCTCGACATTGCCATCGTCCGGCCCACGGGCCATAACAGCCGCGATTCATTCTTCTCTGGCTTCTCTGGCGGATTCAATATGTCAAAAAGCTTGCGGCTCGGTCTGGCCGGCCTTGGGACGGTGGGAACCGGCGTGCTCGATATTCTCGGCAAACATGCCGGGCTGATTGCGGCCCGGGCTGGCATGCCTGTCGAAGTCACCGCGGTAAGTGCGCGGGACGCCAAGAAAAACCGGGGGCATGATCTGTCGCGGCTGGGCTGGTACGACGATCCTGTCAAGCTCGCGGCCGCTCCCGAAATCGACGTGTTCGTCGAGCTGATCGGCGGCGAGGGCAATCCGGCCAAGGCGGCCGTTGAGACGGCGCTGAAGGCCGGCAAGCCTGTGATCACCGCCAACAAGGCGCTGCTGGCCCATCACGGGGCGGGGCTGGCGCGGCTGGCGGAGGAGAAAGGTGTGGCGCTCAATTTCGAGGCGGCGGTCGCGGGCGGCATTCCGATCGTCAAGACGCTGCGCGAGGGGCTGGCCGGCAACCGCATCGCCAGGCTGTTCGGCATTCTCAACGGCACCTGCAATTACATTCTGACCAAGATGGCCAATGAGGGCCGCAACTTCGCCGATGTGCTCAAGGAAGCCCAGGCGCTCGGCTATGCCGAGGCGGATCCGAGCTTCGATGTCGGCGGCTTCGATACCGCCCACAAGCTGGCGGTGCTGACCTCGCTCGCCTTCGGCACGGAAGTGAACCTCAAGGCCATCGATATCGAGGGCATCGAGGCGATCACGCTGGCCGATATCCGCAATGCCTCCGACATGGGCTACAAGATCAAGCTGCTCGGCGTCGCCGTGGCGCATGAGGAGGGGATCGAGCAGCGGGTCAATCCCACCCTGGTGCCCAAGGGCTCGCCGGTTGCCGATACCGACGGGGTGTTCAACGCCGTGGTGGTCAAGGGCGATTTCGTCGGCGATTTGATGCTGGAGGGGCGGGGCGCGGGCGCCCACCCCACCGCCTCGGCGGTTGTCTCCGATATCGTCGACATCGCGCGCGGCAATCTGCGGCCGGCCTTCGGCGTGCCGGCGGCGCAGCTCAAGGCCTACAAGACGGCGCCGAAGAAAGCCCACGAGGGCGGCTTCTATGTGGGGCTCGAACTGCTTGACAAGCCGGGGGCGGTGGCGGCCATCGCCCGCATCCTGGCGGATGAAAAGATTTCGATCGAAAGCATCGTGCAGCGGGGCAAGCAGGAGAAGGATGCGCCGCGCGCCACCGCGCCGTTCATTCTCATCACCCACGACACGCTGGAGACCGCCATGCGCGCGGCGATCTCGCGCATCGAGAAGGACGGACACGTGGCCACGCGCCCACGCATGATCAGGATCGAACGGCTCTGAGCGATTTCCTCAATGTGCAACGCTCGGCGACGGGGCGGCGCTGGAAAGCCCGGCTCGAAGACGCGCGGCTGGCGGAGGCGATCGCCCAGCGCCATGAACTGCCGGAAATTCTGGGGCGGGTGCTGGCGGCGCGCGGCGTCGGCGTCGACGAGGCGGAGGCCTTTCTCAATCCGACGCTGCGCGGGCTGATGCCGCAGCCGTCGGCGCTGCGCGACATGGAGACGGGGGCCGGGCGGCTGGCGGATGCCATCGTGGGCCACGAGAAAATCGGCGTCATTGGCGATTACGATGTCGACGGCATTTGCGCTTCCGCCATCTTGCAAATGTTCCTGCGCGCGGCGGGAAGCGATGCGAGCGTGCACCTGCCCGATAGGCTGACCGAGGGCTATGGGCCGAGCCAGCAGGCGGTGACGATGCTGAAGCAGCAGGGCTGCGATCTCTTGGTGACGCTCGACTGCGGAGTGGCGGCGCACGATCCCTTGGCCCATGCGGCGGAACTGGGCTTCGTCACCATTATCGTCGATCACCATCTGGCCGGCGAAATTCTCCCCCACGCCCATGCGGTCATCAATCCGAACCGGCAGGACGATCTCTCCGGCTTCGGCTATCTGTGCGCCGCCGGCGTCACCATGATCCTGATCGCGGCGGTCAACAAAATTCTGCGCGCCCGGCAGTGGTATTCGGACAGCCGGCCCGAGCCCAACATGCTGCAATGGCTGGAACTCGTGGCGCTGGCGACGGTGTGCGACGTGGTGCCGCTCAAGGGCCTCAACCGCGCCTATGTCACGCAAGGTTTGAAGGTGATGGCCAGGCGGGAGAATGTCGGGCTTGCGGCCTTGGCCGACGTCCTTCGCGGCAAGCGTGTGGTCGTCGTCGATGACAGCATCGTCCGCG
>CAYOZR010000080.1:0-14933 GCA_964408555.1 uncultured Aestuariivirga sp. | reverse complement strand
GGGGGGGGTCGGACCCCGCCGTGTGCCCCCGGTTCATCGCCTTGGGCACCGCGTCGCTTCCCGCCTGCACCGGCAGATGCAGATAGGGCATGAGCTTGGGGTTTTCGCCGTGGGCGGCAATCAATTCATCGTCCATGTCGCGCGGATGGCTGGTCATATAGCGCAGCCGCTCGATACCATCGATCTGTGACAATCTTGCGATGAGGCCCGCAAGCGGCACCGATGCGCCATGTGAATCCAGGCCGTGATAGGCATTGACGTTCTGGCCGAGCAGGGTCACCTCGCGCACCCCCGCTTGGGCCAGGTGGCGGGCCTCGCTTTCGATCTGCGCCACGGGCCGCGAGAATTCAGCACCCCGCGTATAGGGAACCACGCAGAAGGTGCAGAACTTGTCGCAGCCTTCCTGGACGGTGAGGAAGGCGGTCACCGCCTTGCCCACGACCTTGCGTTGGCCCAACCCGTCGAACTTGTCCTCGGCTGGAAATTCCGCTTCGATGACGGCGCGTCCCGTGCCGGCGCGGCGTTCCAGCAATTGCGGCAGGCGATGGTAGGTCTGCGGCCCGAAGACGAGATCGACGGCCGGCGCGCGCCGCACGATTTCCTCGCCCTCGGCCTGCGCCACGCAGCCGGCCACCGCGATCAGCATGTCGCGGCCCTGCGCCCGGCGCTTCTGCTTCATCCGCCTGATCCTGCCCAGTTCCGAATAGACCTTCTCGGCCGCCTTTTCGCGGATATGGCAGGTGTTGAGGATGACGAGATCGGCCTCTTCCACCGTCGCCGCCTCGGTATAGCCCAGGGGAGCGAGCGCCTCGCGCATGCGCTCGCTGTCATAGACGTTCATCTGGCAGCCATAGGTCTTGACGAAGACTTTTTTCGGGTTCGGGATCATGGCTGCTCTGCTAGCCCATTTTCCGGCCGCCGTGAAGCGCGCGCACCAGGCCCTCGCGCACCATGGCCTCCGCGCGGCTGGCCAATCCCTTGCGGTCCCCGTCCGGGGCAAGCGGCGGATGACAGATCACCGTCACCTCGATGGGTCCGGCGGCCAGCGCTTCCCACAGATGCGGCGGCAATTCCATGTCGCCATACCAGGCATAGAGAGGCCTGAGCCGCCGGTTCATCGGCAGGTTGCGGTGGCCGTCATAGGCAATCGTCACCGGCTGAACGCTCACCTCCGGCAATTCGGCGGCACCAAAAAAGGCGCTCTTGAACGGCTGAACGCTTGCCCCGTCGCTAGATGTCCCCTCGGCAAAGAGCACCAGAATATCGCCCGCCTTCAGCCGCTCCTGAATCTCATCGCGGCCGTTGCCGGTGGCGTGGCGCCGGTCGCGGTCAATGAAGACGGTGCGCTGAAGTCTTGCCAGCGATCCGAAAAAGGGCCAGCCGTTCACCTCGCGCTTGGCGATGAAGGAAACGGGGGCAACCGCGCTGAGAATGACGATGTCGAGCCAGCCCACATGATTGGCGGCGATCAGCGCCGGGCCCCGGCGGAGAGGCTCGCCCAGCGTCCTGAGACGCACGCCCAATATGCGCAGAACCGCCCGGTGATAATGCATGGGAAAACGCCGCGCCATGGCCGGCCAGAACCAGACGAAGAGCTGCTGCAGCGGCATCAGCAGCAGGGTGAAGGCGGCGAAGACCGGCAGGATGATGAGCGGCCGCAACCGGCTCATGGGACGAGCGCCTTGCGCATGACGATGGCATCCTCGCGGCCGGCGCGGCCTTCGTAGTAATCGCGCCGCCGGCCCGCCTCGGCAAAGCCGCAGGCGGCATAGAGGGCCCGCGCCGCCGCATTCGAGCCCGCCACTTCGATGAACAGCGATGTCGCGCCCAGTGCCGCAAGGCGCGCCGCCGCGTGGGCGATGAGTTTTCTGGCGATACCGCGCCGCTGTGCCAAGGGCCTGGTGCCGATGGTGATGATTTCCGCTTCATCGGCGGCCCGGCGGAGCAGCGCGAAGCCCAAAGGTTCGTCCCTCTCGAGGGCCAGCGTGGCAAATGCCCCGGGCATGGCCATGAGTTTGGCAAACTCTCCCGCACTCCACGGAGTGTCGAAGCTTTCGGCGTGAAGGCTCGCCAGAACCGGGGCCTCCGCCGCCGCAGCTTCGCGGATGACGATATTGGCGGCCATGACAGCATTCAACCGCTGCGGCCTGGCGTCGGGCGCGCGCAGATAGAGGGGTGCCGGCATGGAACCGGAAACAGGTGCGTCGATCGCCAGCGGCAGGAAGTTTGCGGCAACTGGGAGATCGCCGGCCCGGCTCCGTGTGAGGTCGCCGCGGCCGGAGGCCTCAAGCACGCGCTCGGCCCCGCTGCCGAGAATGAAACAAGGTCCCTCGGGCAAAAGTTGCGCAGCGCGCGGGAGTGTCAGCACCGCCGGCTTGCCCACGATCTTGCCGCCGGTGAAGAGTGCCGCATAGACCTCAGCCTTGCGGGCATCGGCCGCCACCAGGATCGGTTGATCGGTCTCCGTCTCATTAGCGGCAATGGCCGACAGCGTGTCGATGCCAATCACCGGAATGTCGAGGGCGAGGCCAAGCCCGCGGGCCATGGCAAGACCGATGCGGACACCGGTGAAGGTGCCGGGCCCGGTGGTGACGGCGATGCGGTCGAGCTCGGAAAACGCCAGCCCCGCCTCGTCCATCGCCCGGCGCACCATGGGGGCGAGCGCTTCGGCGTGGCCACGCTCCATTTCCACATGGGCCTTGGCCAGCGGCAAGTCATGGCCGCTGCCGCCCACCGCAACCGAGCAGGCGGCCATGGACGTATCGATGGCAAGGAGCTTCATGCTGCGGCGTGATAGGCCGCTGACGTGGCTGCCGTCAAACCGGGCGCACTTCGCTCACTTCCGGAATGAAGTGGCGCAACAGGTTTTCGATGCCGTGCTTGAGGGTGGCGGTCGAACTCGGGCAGCCGGCGCAGGAGCCCTTCATGTTGAGATAGACCACGCCCTCCTTGAAACCCTGGAAGGTGATGTCGCCGCCATCCTGGGCCACCGCCGGCCGCACCCTTGTTTCCAGCAATTCCTTGATGGTAGAGACGATCTGGCTGTCGGCGGCGTCGAAGAATTCCGCGCCCCTGGCGGTCTGGCCTTCATCCTGCTTAAGGACGACCGGCGCCCCCGACAGGTAATGGTCCATGATCAGGCCGAGAATGGCGGGTTTCAGATGCTGCCATTCGCCACCGGACTTGGAAACCGTGATGAAGTCGTGGCCGAGAAATATGCCGGAAACGTTCCGCACCGAGAACAGACGCTGGGCGAGCGGCGAGTCCGCCGCCTCCTCGGCGGCGCGGTATTCGCGCGTCGAGCCCGGCAGCACCGGCTTTCCGGGGATGAATTTCAGGGTGGCTGGATTGGGTGTCGCTTCGGTCTGGATGAACATGTCCGATCCTTTCGGTCGGGTATTATATAGCGCAGTTTAGAATTATTTCAAAGTCAGGAAACGACGAACCCGACGATCCTGCGAACCTCGCGAACGATAGGCGCGGCGATCGCCCGGGCCCGGGCAGAACCGTCCGCCAGCACGCTTTCGACATAGGCGGGATCCGCCTGCAGGCGTTTGGTTTCATCGCCGATCGGGCTCAGTTTGGCCACCGCCAGATCGGCCAGCGCATTCTTGAACACCGAAAACTGTCCGCCGCCATATTGGGCGAGGACCTGGCCGGCGGTTTGATCCGCCAGCGCGGCATAAATGCCCACCAGATTGTCGGCCTCGGGCCGGCCCCTGAGGCCCGCAGCCTCGGACGGCAGCGGCTCGGGATCGGTCTTGGCCTTGCGGATCTTCTTGGCGATGGTGTCGGCATCGTCGGTCATATTGAGCCGCGACAAGTCGGAGGGGTCGGATTTCGACATTTTCTTGGTGCCGTCGCGCAGGCTCATGATGCGCGTGCCCGGACCGGTGATGAAGGGTTCCGGCGGCGGAAAGAAGATATCGCCGTGGCCGGCCGCGCGGATCGCATCGCCGAAATCGAGATTGAACTTGTTGGCGATGTCGCGGGCGAGCTCGAGATGCTGTTTCTGGTCCTCGCCCACCGGTACATGGGTAGCCTTATAGGCGAGGATGTCGGCCGCCATCAGGTTCGGGTAGATGTAGAGGCCGACCGAGGCCGCCTCCTTGTCCTTGCCCGCCTTCTCCTTGAACTGGGTCATGCGGTTGAGCCAGCCGAGGCGGGCCACGCAGTTCAAAACCCAGGCAAGCTCGGCATGCTCGGCCACCTGGCTCTGGTTGAAGATGACGCTCTTGCGCGGATCGAGGCCGCAGGCGAGATAGGCGGCGGTCACGTCGAGGATCGCCTGGCGCAGCTCGCGCGGCTCCTGCCAGACGGTGATGGCATGCAGATCGACGATGCAATAGATGCACTCATGGGTGTCCTGCATGCGGATCCAGTTCAGCATGGCGCCGAGATAATTGCCGAGATGCAGATTGCCGGTCGGCTGCATGCCGGAAAAGACGCGCGGGACGAATGCGGACATGGAAAACCCCTTGAGAGCCGCGCCGCTTATGCCCGCAAACGGCCACGCTGAAAAGGGGGCGAGCCCCGGCCTTGCCGCGAGCCTGCCGCCGGTCTAACCCGTTCGCCATGCCCGAGCTCCCCGAGGTCGAGAGCGTCATGCAGGGCCTGAAGCCCGTGCTCGAAGGCCGCCGCATCCTGGCCGTCGAGCAGCGCCGCAAGGACCTGCGCTTTCCGTTTCCCAAGGGATTTGCGGCGCGGCTCAAGGGCAGGCGCATCGAGACCCTGAGCCGCCGCGCCAAATATATTCTGGCCACCATCGAGGGCGGCGAGACGCTGCTCATCCATCTCGGCATGACCGGGCGCTTCACGGTATTGTCGGAGGGCGGCGCCCGCAATCTCGGCGAATTCTATTTCGAGGAGGGGGCGGGCGAAAACGGCGGAGGTCGCCACGATCACATCGTTTTTCGCCTCGAGGGTGGCACATCCGTCGTCTACACCGATCCGCGCCGCTTCGGCATGATGGACCTGTTTCCCGACGGCGAAACAGCGCGGCACAAGCTGCTCAAGGACATCGGCGTCGAGCCCCTCGGCAATGAATTCAGCGCCGAAGGTCTGGCGCGCGCCTTCGCGGCCAAGAAGGCGCCGCTGAAGGCCTCCCTCTTGGATCAGCGCATCATCGCCGGTCTTGGCAACATCTATGTCTGCGAGGCGCTGCATCGCGCCCGCCTGTCGCCAAGGCGCAAGGCCGGGACTCTGGTGAAGCGCGGCAAAGCCGATCCCCGTCTCGACGATCTCGTCCGCCATATCCGCGCGGTGCTGCGCGAAGCGATCGCGGCCGGCGGCTCGACGCTCAAGGATTACGCCCGGCCCGACGGATCGAACGGCGCCTTCCAGCACCGCTTTGCCGTCTATGACCGCGCAGGCGACGCCTGTACCCAGCCCGGCTGCACCGGCACGGTGAAGCGCATCGTGCAATCGGGCCGCTCGACCTTCTATTGCCCGTCCTGCCAGAAATAGGATTGTCTCATGGTTTACGAAAATATCCTGGTTGAAGAAGTGGGTGCCGTCGGCCGCATCACTCTCAACCGGCCGAAGGCGCTGAACGCGCTCAACTCAGCCCTCATCGACGAGCTCAACGCCGCCTTGACGGGCTTCGAAAACTCTTCCGCCATCGGCTGCATCGTCATTACCGGCGGCGACAAGGCCTTCGCGGCGGGCGCCGACGTCAAGGAGATGCGCGACAAGACCTATGTCGATGCCTATCTCGGAAAATTTCTCGCAACCTGGGAAGGCCTGACGCAGGCGCGCAAGCCGGTCATCGCCGCGGTGGCCGGCTTCTGTCTCGGCGGCGGCTGCGAGCTCGCCATGATGTGCGACATCATCATCGCGGCGGATACCGCCAAATTCGGCCAGCCCGAGATCACCCTTGGCATCATGCCGGGGGCGGGCGGCACCCAGCGCCTGGCGCGCGCCGTGGGTAAGGCCAAGGCCATGGACCTGATCTTGACCGGCCGCATGATGGATGCCGACGAAGCCGAACGCGCCGGTCTCGTGGCGCGGGTCGTCCCCGCGGCGAGTCTCATGGCGGAGACGATGGCCGCGGCGGAAAAGATCGCCGCCCATTCGCAGCCCATCGTGATGATGGCCAAGGAGACGGTGAACCGCGCCTTCGAGACCACGCTGGCCGAAGGCATCCGCTTCGAGCGCCGTCTGTTCCTGTCGATGTTCGCCACCGAAGACCAGAAGGAAGGCATGCAGGCGTTTATCGAGAAACGGAAGCCGGAGTTCAAGAATAGGTAGGGCGAATAGCGAATAGCGAATAGCGAATAGCGAATAGTAAATGGGGATGTCGGCCGTCCTTCCCCCTATTTGCCAATCGCTATTCGCCCCTTACGGCCGAATCACGCCCTTGCGGATGATCAGATTGCCATAGAGCCGCCTTTCGCCCGAGGCGACGACGGCGAAGGCCGCCTTGACGCGGTTGTAGAAATCCGCCCCGATCAGCGGTACGATCCGGCGCTCCGGCTCGTGCTTCATGACGGCCGCGGTGAAATCGCCGAACACCGGTTCCATGCGCTCCGGATCGCCGAAGGCGACGGGCCGGAACACCGCCTCGGCCACGAGATCGTCGACCGGCATCACCGACAGGATGGCATCGACAAGGCGTGGCGCATCGTGCCCGTCCATGCGAATGAGGCGCTTGGCATGTTCCTCGGCCGGATAATTGGCATCGACGATGGCGATCTCGTCGCCGTGACCCATGGCGCGCAGCACCCGCAATAATTCGGGCCCCAGAAGCGGATCGATATTCTTCAGCACTAGAGCTGCTCCTTGAACAACACGTCGCGGTCGATGATGAAATTGGCGAACAGCGGCAGGCTCGCCGCACCCATGGCGCGGGCATCCGATCCGATCGTGCCCTCGACGATCTCGAAGCGGCTGATGCCTTGCGTATTGACGCGCGCCAGTGCCGCCCGCGTCGCCGCCGCAAGCCGGCTGCGGACGTCCGCCGGCATGGCGCCGTCGATCACCACGGCGGCGCATTCGAGCACACTGGCAACGCCCGCCGCCGCCTGCGCCAGACTCGCCGCGACCTTCTCGATCCAGGCGTCGAGGATGGAACCTGCCTCGCTCCAGTCGCCGGCCTCCCGCCAGAGCAGATCGGGATTGCGGCCGGCACGGCGCAAGTCCTGCTCGAGCACATAGAAGGAGGCGCTGCGGATCAATTGCTGCGAGCCGCCGCCTTCGGCGGGGACCGGGAAAGAACCCAGCGCGCCAGCATTGCCGCCGCGGCCCTGATACAGCGAGCCGTTGATGACGATGCCGCCGCCGATGAAATAGCCGACATAGTAATAGGCGTAGTCGCGGTATTCGTGGCCCTTGCCGAACAGCAGCTCGGCGGCGCAGGCGGCGGTGGCGTCGTTGCAGAAATGCACCGGCCAGCCGGTAAGCTTGGCAACCTCTCCCGGCAGGTCGAAGCCGCGCCAGGCCTCCATGACCGCGTGCGGCGCGCCGATCTCTTCTTCCCAGTTCCACAGCTCGAAGGGGGCGGCGATGCCGATGCCGCAGATGCGCTCGCGCTGTTTGGGCTTGAGGCCGGCGACCAGCGTTTCGATCTCCGAGGTGACGAAGCCCTGGAGCTCCCGGGGTGCGGGAAACCGGTAGGGCCGGTGCAGGGTGTTGCGCACTTGCCCGGCGAGATCGAGCAGCATGAGATCGCCGGAGCGGCGGCCGACCTTGAGGCCGATGGCGAAGGCCCCGTCGGGATTGAGCGAGAAGGGGATGAGCGGCTGGCCCACCTTGCCGCGCCGCGGCTTGTGGCGGGTGAGGAGACCGTCGGCCTCGAGCTGGCGCACGATCACCGAGACCGTCTGGGCCGACAGCCCGGTAAGCTTGGCGATCTCCGCCTTGGGCAGGCTGCCGTGCTTGCGGATCAATGACAGGGCAAGCCGTTCGTTGTAGAGTCTAACTCCCGTCTGCGTGGTGCCGCGCGCCAGTCCGGGCGTCCGCCCGGCCGGAATTCCCCCGCTGGCCCACTCGATATCCAAAACCGTGCCACCTTCCGCCTGAATCCGATGCACGAATGCTTCCCGCAGCGCGGGCTGGCTGTCAATGAATAAATCAAGTGGATTGACTTATTATCTCTGGCGCCTATTTTGACCGAAAATCGCGGGCGCGACATTCATGACCACAGGCGGTAACCGGCTTCTTCTCGATCTCTACCGCACCATGCGGCGCATCCGCACCTTCGAGGAGCGGGTGAACGAGCTGTTCGTGCGCGGGGCTTCGGCTGGCTCCATGCTGCACATGTCGATCGGCGAGGAGGCGGTAGCCGGCGTGTGTCAGGCGATGGAGAAAGGCGACAGCTTCACCACCCACCACCGCGGCCACGGCATCTTCATCGCCAGGGGTGCCGATCCCAAGCGCATGATGTCGGAAATCGCCGGCAAGGCCGACGGCTATTGCGCCGGCAAGGGCGGCTCCATGCACATCGCCGACATGGGGCTTGGCCATCTGGGCGCCAATGCCATCGTCGGCGGCGGCATTCCCCACGTGGTGGGGGCGGCTCTCTCCTATCGCAACCGCAGGCTCCCGCATGTTTCCGTCGCCTTCTTCGGCGACGGTGCGGCCCAGCAGGGCGTCCTCTACGAAGCGATGAACATGGCGGCCCTGTGGAAACTTCCCGTGGTCTTCTGCTGCATCAACAACCAGTATGGCATGGGCACCCGCATCGACCGCGCCGCCGCCAACACCGCCCTGCACGAGCGCGCTTTGGCCTTCGGCCTGAATGGCACCACCGTCGACGGCGCCGATGTCGAGGCGGTCCATGAAGCGGCCGAACGCATCGTCACCGCGGCGCGGAACGGCAAGCCCGGCTTCCTCGCCCTCACCTGCTATCGCTTCTTCGGCCACGCCCGGCTCGACAAGAGCCCCTACCGCGACGAGGCGGAAGAGGCCGAAGGCCGCCGGAAAGATACGGTGGCCAATGCGCGCGCCCGACTTGTCGAGCGCCAGACTGTCCAGGCCGCGGAACTGGACCGCCTCGATGACGACGTGACGGCGGAAATGAATGCCGCCGTGGAACACGCGATCGCCGCCGGGGCGCCGTCACAGGACTCCATGTTCCGCGATGTCTATGCCGAAGGCGAACCGCGCCCAAGACCGTTGCGCGACCATCTCTCCATGATCTTGGGTGAGCAACGCTGATGGCGGCGATCGAGACGGCCTACCGCGAGGCGCTGCGCCAGGCGCTCATCGACGCCATGCAGGAAGATGGCTCAATCTTCGTCATCGGCGAGGAAGTAGGCCGCTATGGCGGCGCCTATGGCGTCACCAAGGGCATGCTGGAGATATTCGGCGAGGAGCGCGTCATCGACACGCCGATTTCCGAGCCCGGCATCGTCGGCCTGGCGGTGGGGGCGGCGATGACCGGCTCGCGGCCCGTGGTCGAACTCATGTATGTGGATTTCGCCGGCCTCACCATGGACCAGGTGGCGAACCAGGCGGCCAAGAGCCGCTACATGTTCGGCGGCCAGATCGGCGTTCCCATGGTGCTGCGCACGCAAGGCGGAACCGGCAGGTCGGGTGCCGCCCAGCACTCGCAATCGCTGGAAGCCTGGTTCACCCATGTGCCGGGCCTGCGCGTGGCCATGCCCGCCACCGTCAACGATGCCTATCATCTGCTGCGCATGGCGCTGAAGAAGCCCGATCCGGTGATCTTCATCGAGCACAAGGGCCTCTATGTGCGCAAAGGCCAGATGGATGTGGAGAAGCCCGATGCCGATTGGGGCAAGGCGGTAATTCGCAGGCCGGGTAGGGACATGACTATCGTGACCTATTCCAAGATGGTGCATGAGGCGCTGGCCGCGGCGGAGCAACTCGCGCAGGAGGGCGTTGAAGCCGAGGTGATCGACATCCGCACCCTCAACCCGCTCGATGACGAAACCATGATCGCCTCCGTCGCCCGCACCGGCCGCGCCATGGTGGTTTCCGAAGCGGTTCTGACCGGCGGCTTCGCGGCGGAACTTTCGGCGCGCATATCGGAGCGCTGCTTCGACTGGCTCGAGGAGCCGGTGGTGCGCGTGGCCGGCGAGGATATTCCAATTCCGGTTTCCCCCGACCTCGAGCGCGGCGCCGTGCCGAGCCCACAACTCATCGCCGAAGTGGGCCTGTGGTTGGTTAAGCGGGTGGCGCCGTCATGGGCCGCATAATCGACATGCCGCTTCCCCGCCTTGGGGAAACCATGGAGGAAGGCCGCATCGGCCAGCGGTTGAAAAAACCCGGCGAGAAATTCCGCCGCGGCGAAACCCTGCTCGAGGTCGAAAGCGACAAGACCACCGTCGAAGTCCCCGCCTTGCAGGACGGCATTCTGGTCGAGTGGCTGGTGTCGCCCGATGACATGGTGCCGGTCGAAAGTGCAATTGCCCGCATCGAGATTGAGGGTGAAGCGGTGGCCGAAGCGAAAGCGCGCCCAAGCGAGCGGCCGGCCGCTTCGGGCAAGGTCCGAAGCGCCGGGTGGAGTTTCTCCACATCGCCGGTTTCGCGTCCCCGCGCCTCGACCGCCGCCCGCGCCCTGGCGCGCAAATCCGGCATCGATCTTTCATCGCTCGTGGGCACCGGCCGCAATGGCCGCATCATGCGTGCCGATCTCGCGAAAGCCAAAACGCCGGCGCGTAGCAGCTATCACGCCGCAACGCCGAAGGGTGACATCTTCATCCGCGAATGGCCGGCCGAGGGCGAAACGCGGGGGCTCGCACTCCTCATCCACGGCCTGTTTTCGGATTCGCAGTCTTTCGTCACGCTCGGCCGCAAGCTGGGCGGCAAAGGCTATCGCACCCTGGCCGTCGATCTTCCCGGCCACGGTGAAACGCGGTCGCAGGCATCAACCATTGCCGATATCGCCGCGGCCATCGGCGCGGCACTTCCGCCCGTGAAGCTGCATATCGTCGGCCACTCTTTCGGTGCTGTCGTTGCGGCCCATCTCGCCCACCGCGCCGCCTCGCTGACACTGCTTTCCCCCGCCGGCACCGGCGAGGAGATCAATGCCGACTTCATCGCCGCCATGCTCGGCGGCAATCTCGACCGCGCGCTCGGCTATCTCGGTGAATCGAATATCCCGGCCGAAGCCGTGGCCAGCCTCGCCGAACATATCGACGCCAATGGCGCCCAGCTTCGAGCCATCGCCGCCGAAGCCGCCGATGGCGGCAAGCAGAAGGTGTCAATCCTGTCAAAACTCGCTTCGCTCACCATCCCGGTCACCGCCGTCTATCTACGCGACGATGCGATCATCCCGGCGCAGCACGCCCTGAACCTGCCGCCCAATGTAGCCGCGCGCTTCCTGCCCGGTGCCGGTCACCTGCCGCACTGGCGCGATCCGGACTTGATCGTCGGGCTCATCGCCAGAGCCTGACCATTTTCCGAATCGTTTCGCCGCATCCTGCTTGTGCGCCGCCAGCGCCATCAGCCGCCGGTCGCGCCAGGCCTGCTCGGCATCGAGCCTCTGGCGCGGCACGGATTTGCGCCGCTCCGCATCCATCATGGCGGCAACCTCGTCTGGCCAGTCGCCGCTTTGGGCGATGTCGCGCCCCACCCGCCTTATCGTGTCGCCATAGCGCGCCATGTATTCGGCAACTCCGCCCGGCGCATTGAGGTCGATGGTCTCGACCGGCCCCATGAAGCTCCAGCGCAGCGCCAGCCCTTCTTTCATGGTCAAGTCGAGATCTTCGGCCGAGACATAGCCCGAGGCGATCAGCCGGAAGGCTTCGTTCAACACCGCATGCTGCAGCCGGTTGAGGATGAAGCCGTCGATCTCGCGCCTGACGGCGATCGGCGCCATGCCGCAGCGGGCAAAAATCCGGCGTGCCCGGACAATCGTCTCCGGCGCGGTGAAGGGGGCTCCGCACAATTCGACGATGGGGGCAAGATGCGGCGGATTCATCGGATGCGCCACCAGGCAGCGCTGCCGTCCCGCCAGCCCGTCGAAGATCAAGGACGGCATTAGCGCCGAACTGGAACTCGCCAGCACCGCGTCTTTGGCCGCCAGCCTTTCGATCTCGGCAAACACCTGCCGCTTTACCTCGAGCCGCTCGGTTACATTCTCCTGCACATGGACGGCGCCGGCGAGCGCCTCGGCCAGGCTTGTGGCCTTCCGGATCGACGCCTTGAGCGCCCCCGCCTCGGCAATCAGCCCCGCCTCTTCCATGTCGGCGAGCGATGCGGCGATGGTGTCCAGTGCCCGCGCCGTCTGCCCCGCATCGGCATCGTAAAGCGCCACCTCATGGCCGCCCCGGGCAAAGACGATCGCCCATGAGCGGCCGATGAGTCCCGCCCTCACAATTGCGATTTTCCCCGCCATGGCGATCCTTTCCGGCTCGTCCTCAATGCTGCTTGGCTTTCTGCCAGGCTGTCAAGCCTAACCGGGTGGCGGTGGAGCAGTTTGAATTTCTGCTTTGGGCCGGGAGGAAACGTCGGAAGGATCAGAGACTTGTGGTAAAGTGTTTCATGGCTGAACCATATCTGAGAGAATTGAAATCCATTGTCGAGCGGGCCTCTGTGCCGTCTGAAAAGGCGGGCGGGATTTCATGCAGGCATTTTTTCAGTGGCGCGGCAGCGTACTTCGATGGTCACATCTTTATGACGCTCACGACTGTTGGACTTGCACTGAAGCTGCCAGAAGATGACCGCCAGGCGCTTTTCAACAAAGGTGCGAAACCTCTTCAATATTTCCCCAACGCGCCAGTGAAGAAGGACTATGTTCTATTGCCAATATCACTAGTTGATGATCATGGCATCTTGAACGATTGGATTTCACGCAGCATCGAATTTGTACCGAAGTAATGCGGCTGCCACTTCCGGATTGGGTTGAAAGCGGAAATCTAGAGTGAACCACTACCTGACCGAGGCTCGGCTTGACTTTGCCGGTCCGGGGCGGTCGAATGATCGCAATTGAAGGAGATAAACGATGCTTGCGCCTTCGCCGGGTGAACGTGGCAATGCCTTGGCGCGCAATCCCGGCATGGCGCTGGAACTGGACTGGGTGCGCGATATCCGGGTCAATCTGTCGGCCGCCGAGCGCCGTGCCGCCACGCTGCCCGCCCGCCGCGCGGTGAAGAAGGACTGGCAGGCCGCCTGGCTGCTCAAGGCCATCACCTGCATCGATCTCACCACGCTGTCGGGCGACGACACCAAGGAGCGGGTCAAACGCCTGTGCGCCAAGGCCATGCATCCGGCCGCCCCCGATCTCCTCGAAGCCCTCGGCGTGGCCCATCTCGGCATCAGGGCCGGCGCCGTTTGCGTCTATCATGCCATGGTGGCAACCGCCGTTGCCGCCCTCGATGGCTCGGGCATTCCGGTTGCCGCCGTCTCCACCGGCTTTCCCGCAGGGCTCGTGCCCCATGATTTGAAGCTCCGCGAGATCGAGGCCTCGGTGCGCGACGGTGCTGCGGAAATCGATATCGTCATCACCCGCGAAAAGGTCCTCGATCAGGACTGGCAGGGCCTCTATGACGAGATGCGCGACTTCCGCGCCGCCTGCGGGCCGGCCCACGTCAAGGCCATTCTCGCCACCGGCGATTTGCGCACCCTGCGCAATGTGGCGCGCGCCTCTCTTGTCTGCATGATGGCGGGCGCCGACTTCATCAAGACCTCGACCGGCAAGGAAGCCGTCAACGCCACGCTGCCCGTGGCCCTCATCATGGCGCGCATGATCCGCGCCTATCACGAGCAGACCGGCCATTGCGTCGGCTTCAAGCCGGCGGGCGGCGTGTCGGCGGCCAAGACCGTGCTCAATTACCAGATCCTGATGAACGAAGAGTTGGGCCGCCGCTGGCTCGAGCCCAACCTGTTCCGCGTCGGTGCTTCAAGCCTGCTTGCCGACATCGAACGCCAGCTCGAACATCATGCGACCGGCCGCTATTCGGCCTATAATAGACATGCAATGGGCTGAGCCATGAACATCGCCGAAATCTTCGACCGCATGGACTATGGCCCCGCCCCCGAGGCCGATGCCGAAGCGCAAAACTGGCTCAAGCGCCATGCGGCGGGCTTCCCGCTGTTCATCGGCGGCGAATGGCAGGCAGCACTTTCGGGCGAGACGTTCGAGACCAGCGATCCCGCAACCGGTAAGGTCCTCGCCCGCGTGGCTCATGGCGGTGCGGCGGATGTCGATCGCGCGGTCAAGGCGGCGCGCCAGGCGTTTGGCCCCTGGCAGAAACTCGGCGGCGGGGGCCGCGCCCGCCATCTCTACGCGCTGGCACGGATGGTGCAGCGCCACTCTCGGCTCTTCGCCGTGGTCGAGTCCCTCGACAACGGCAAGCCGATCCGCGAAACTCGCGACATCGACATTCCGCTGGCCGCCCGTCATTTCTATCACCATGCCGGCTGGGCCAGACTGCAGGCGACGGAATTCGCGGGCTACGATCCCGTCGGCGTCGTCGGCCAGATCGTGCCGTGGAATTTCCCCCTCCTCATGCTGGCCTGGAAGATCGCGCCGGCCCTGGCGCTCGGCAATACGGTGGTGCTGAAGCCCGCCGAATATACGCCCCTCACCGCGCTTCTTTTCGCAGAACTCAGCCGGCAAGCCGGTCTGCCCCCGGGCGTCGTCAACATCGTCACCGGTCCCGGTGAAACCGGTGCCGCCTTGGTGACACACCCCGATGTCGACAAGATCGCCTTCACCGGCTCGACCGAAGTGGGCCGCTACATCCGCGACAAGACGGCGGGAACCGGCAAATCCCTCACCCTCGAACTCGGCGGCAAGTCGGCCTTCATTGTCTTCGACGACGCCGATCTCGATGGCGCGGTGGAAGGCGTCGTCGATGCCATCTGGTTCAACCAGGGGCAGGTGTGCTGCGCCGGCTCGCGCTTGCTGGTGCAGGAAGGGGTCGCGGACAAGATGATCAAGAAGCTGCGCGCCCGGATGGAACAACTGCGGCTCGGTCCGCCGCTCGACAAGGCCGTGGACATGGGCGCCATCGTCGCACCGG
>CAYOZR010000079.1:0-15095 GCA_964408555.1 uncultured Aestuariivirga sp. | reverse complement strand
GGCCTGCCGGTCGCCAAGATCGCCGCCCGGGTAATGGCGGGGGAAACCCTGGCCAGCTTTAAGCTTGTCCGCAAGAAACTCGCCCATGTAGCTGTAAAAGAAGCGGTTTTTCCGTTCAACCGCTTCCCCGGCGTGGACGTGCTGCTGGGCCCCGAAATGCGCTCGACCGGCGAGGTCATGGGCATCGACGCAACCTACGACATGGCCTTCGCCAAGAGCCAGCTGGGGGCCGGCATGCGCATGCCGCTGGCCGGGACCGTGTTCATCTCGGTCAAGGATGCCGACAAGCCGCGCATTCTCGCCGCCGTGCGCCGGCTGACCGGGCTCGGCTTTGCCATCGTGGCGACCGGCGGCACCCAGCGCTATTTCGAGGAAAAGGGGGTTCCCTCCACCAAGATCAACAAGGTGCTGGAAGGCCGGCCGCATGTGGTCGACGCCCTCAAGAACGGCGAAATCCAGCTGGTCCTCAACACCACCGGGACGCGCGCCTCGCAATCGGACTCGAAGTCGATCCGTCAGACCGCCATGCTCCAGAAAGTGCCCTATTACACCACCCTGCCCGGCATCCTCGCCGTCACCAAGGCGATTGCCGCCCAGAAGGCCGGCACCATCGAGGTGAAATCATTGCAGGAGTACCATTAGACGCCGGGCTTGAATTTCCGCCCGTTTTGGGCCATGTTTAGCGACTGCCCGGCCTTATGCGATAATCCGTAGGCCGGGCCACGTTTTTCCGCAAACCGGACAAGCGCGAACGGGCGGCAGAAGAAAGCCGCGCGGGCTGCCTTGAACTGACAGAGTCTGGACGATGTTTGACAAAGTGCCGATGACGGCGGACGGCCATTCCGCCATGCTGGAAGAGATCAAGCACCTCAAGTCGGTGGAGCGGCCGCGCATCATCCGGCTGATCGAGGAGGCGCGCTCGCATGGCGATCTGTCCGAGAACGCCGAGTACCATGCCGCCAAGGAGCAGCAGGGCTGGACCGAGGCGCGCGTCGCCGAGCTCGAGGACAAGATCAGCCGCGCCGAGGTGATCGACATTTCCAAGCTCTCCGGCGAGACCGTGACGTTCGGCGCCAAGGTGACGCTGGTCGACGAGGATTCCGACGAGCAGGCCGCCTACCAGATCGTCGGCGAATTCGAGGCCGACGTGAAGAAGGGCAAGAT
This sequence comes from uncultured Aestuariivirga sp., assembly GCA_964408555.1. Lineage (GTDB taxonomy): Bacteria > Pseudomonadota > Alphaproteobacteria > Rhizobiales > Aestuariivirgaceae > Aestuariivirga. Next base: position 13,931 of record CAYOZR010000079.1, on the reverse strand, counting down.
TTCCGTGTCCTCCCCCATCGCCCGGGCCATCATCGGCAAGAAGAAGGGCGACTCGGTCGAGGTCACCACTCCCGGCGGCGGCAAGAGCTACGGGATTTTGAAGGTGAAGTGGGCGTAGGGGCGAAAGACCCACCGTCCTCCTCTCATCTGTCATCCCCGGGCTTGTCCCGGGGAACCATGGTCAAGCAAGCGTCATCTATCCGAAAGCGGATCAATGGGTCCCCGGAACAAGTCCGGGGATGACATACGGGGGATAGCTTTCCCGGTGGATCGCTTCGGGCCGATCCGGGCCGCATCTTCAATTGTCAAACAGCGGAAGGGCTTCGGCCATAGCTTCGCCCTTGATGGAAGTGGCACATCCCACCTCCGGGGGGTCGTTCCTTCCCTTTTTGCAAAGGGAAGGGTTGCGCGGGCGCTGCCCTACGCGGTGTGCCGGTCCCGGTGGTCTGAGACCGGCGATGAGCGCAGAACCAGCGCCCACGCTTTCGCGGCGATTTCTGTCTCCGGTTCGCTCTTCGGGCGGTTGCCTCGGAGGACAACTGGCCTTCCTGCCTTGCGGCGCCGGGATCGTAGTGTCCCGGGGTCTTACCGGAGGCTCCCGAGCGCCGAGGTCACGTAATTCCCCAGCCCGCGGGCGCCGCATCCACCCCATCACTGATCATCGCCATGACCGAGACCCCTTCCGGAGTGGACGCTGGAATAAATAGAACACAATAGGAACATTGTCAAGGGGAAAATACGCAAACGAGTCAGGGCTACTTGGTCTTGTTCAATTCCACTCTCGCCCGCAGGCAGTTCAAAAAATGCGGCAACCAGAGAAGACCATCGGACGAAGTTGCGGCAAGCGCAATCAACAACGGGTAGTGTCTCAGTTTGAAATCTCTCGCCCTTAACAGCCTATCGAATCCGGTTCCGGTTTCCTATATGCTTGGCGGAAAGCATAGGAGGATATGATGGCATTCGTTTCGGGAGAAGTTGTCCCCACTTCGGGCCAAAAGCAGCCATTTAAGGTTGTCTTTAGTCAGGGCAATACCGTTTTGTCTGAGTGGCCCGTCAATTCGGTACAAGAAGGTGAAGCACAAATTGTCAAAGCCTTGCGCGGTCTAAAGGATCACAAGGAATAGCTCATGCCCAAAGGACCCAAAGGCGAGCGCCGTCCAGCCGACGTGATCGGCACCGCCGTGAAGGTCATGCGGATTGCTACAGGCGAGGAAACTGAGACATTGACCGATGACGGCAAGAACAAGGCCGCTCAGGCTCTTGGCCGTCTTGGCGGCGCTGCCCGCGCTAAGTCAATGACAGCCAAGCGGCGGAAAGAGATTGCTAAGAAGGCCGCTGCCAAAAGATGGTCTATTTCTTCCTAGGTAGCATTGGAATATCGTTGAGCGCGAGCTGCTTTGTGTCCCCAAAGCGAGGATAGAGCATGTCCAGTTTTAACTGAAAATCCGCCCAAGCATCCGATAGTTTCATTGCAACTATTACGCCTTCCAAGAGTCTCCGCATTTCTGGCTTCCCTTCCTCGGGTGTGAGGTATTGCGTAAGTTTTTGTGTAGGACGACCACGATCGTTTCGTCTTACGCGTTTGTGCAATTCTTCCCGGACGCCCGGAGCTAGGCGATCGTAAATATCGTTGGTCCAATGACCGATTACGCCGGGCCGTGCCGTTTTCTCTGGATCAAACTCCCAGCCGTTGAGGCGGAAGATGTTTCGATAGAAATCGATATCGAACATCTTTGCATATGGTTGCGCATCGGCGCGGACGTACCGCTCGATGATCTTATCGAGTGCTCTCCGCTTGCGTATGTCGGCAAATCCAGTGGCTTCGTCTACAAGGTCTTCAATGGCGTAGTTCGTCAGTTGCTTTAGAAACAGTCGGCACGCCTCTCCGATGTGCATTTGACTGGGCAACAACTTCCCGGCGGTCATTGCATCTTGGTAGACCCAACAAACATCAGGTAACAGGCGGGCACTATATCCAAACCCAATACCGCCCGCGCCAGCAGTCGGGTTTCTAGGCAAGTATTGGATTGGAGTTGTCGATCGCACTAAGTCCCCGGAAATAAAAGGCAAAAGGTTCTTTGCCCTCAGAAATGGAGCGGTTTCGTCGATCGCTGATCCGGTGCCGCCTGAGGCAAACGGATGCCGCCCAATCGCTTTTAGAAAAGCATTTTGCGCGAGGACACGAGTATTGTTTTGGTCATCCAAAACGGCGCAGGAAAGTAGCAAGTCGCCTATCTTCACCTGTCCTTCTGCGATCGCTTTTGGAATGTCTTTGCGGTGTCGTGTCAGAGCGGCGCGCCGCGCTTGTGCGCTCCGTTCCTTGCTTGTCATGGACTTAGCTCTAGCAATTCCTCCGGCAGACTGTGGGTTCTCGGCCATCTTCGAATCTCCTGCTTGCTGCAAATGCGCTGCAAGCATATGCTTGCTGAGTCGATTTAGCAAGCATGGTTTAATCATGAACAAAATACTTGACGACAAGCATATAAGTTCATATATTATTGGCATGAACAAATTGCCCCCGAAAGCCCGTGCCCAAATCCTCAACATGCTCTGCGAGGGTATGTCCATGCGGTCGGTTTCCCGGCTGGCGGACGTGTCCATAAACACGGTCGCCAAGCTCCTGATCGACGCGGGCAAGTTCTGCGCTGCCTTCCATGATGACAAGGTGCGCGGCGTGAGGGCGGCTCGAATTCAGTGCGACGAAATTTGGAGCTTCACCTATGCCAAGGCAAAGAATATCCCGATGGCGAAGGCGGCTCCGGACGGTGCGGGCGACACTTGGACTTGGACGGGTATTGAAGCCGAAACCAAGCTGATCGTCTCTTGGCTCGTGGGTGGCCGCGACAGCGAATACGCAATGGCCTTCATGGATGATATGCGCGCCCGGCTGGCAAACCGCGTCCAACTCACCACAGACGGTCACAAAGCCTATCTGGAAGCCGTCGAGGGCGCTTTCGGTGGCGACATTGATTACGCCGTCCTGCACAAGGTTTATGGCGCATCGCCTGAAAGCGCCAAGGGCAAGTACTCACCGGCTGAGTGCATCGGAACCCAAAAACACCGGATCGAAGGCGACCCCGACCCCAAGCACGTCAGCACGTCCTATGTCGAGCGGTCAAACCTCACCATGCGGATGCACAACCGCCGCTTTACCCGGCTCACAAATGCCTTCTCCAAGAAATTCGAGAGCCACGTTCACATGGTCGCTATCTGGACGGTCTGGTACAATTGGGTGCGTATTCACAAGACCTTGCGCGTGACCCCGGCGATGGCCGCTGGCCTGACGGATCGGCTGTGGATATTCGAGGAATTGATTGCGGCTATGGATGCCATTGCCCCGAAGCCGGGCCGCCCTAAGGCCTACAATAAGAAATCCATTTAGGGACGTATCGTTCCGGGGTATATTCCCTATGTCCGCGACAGCGGGCCTTCGACATACACAGGAGAACAGACAAATGGAAATCGAGACCACATACAGAGTCATTGACCTTTTGGATAAGAGCAACGTCGGTCAGACGGCGGCAACGCCAGAGTTAGCAAAGCTCGCGGCGGGCGGATTAAGTCGGTATCCCGATTCACGTTTCGCAATCGAGATGACGGATTGGACAGAAGACTTCGGCAAGCCGAAGATACGCCGATCCGTCATAACAGCAGCGGAAGACCCAAACGATCCTTGGAAATTGGGCGTATAATCTGACAAAGGCCCCAATCCGGACGGGGCCCTTAATTCAGAGTATTCCAAACTGAGACACTACCCAACAACGGATAGTTCGTCAACAACCACGATATGGCCGCTTTAGCGAGGTCCGCGCCAAGAGCGAGGGTTGCAGTTCCAATTGCCGCATTCTTTGCAATTTCCTTCGCCGCCTCGCTGGTTGCGGTCTGTTACGCCGCTAGAACATCGCTTCATCTAATGCCCGCGGAGATACAGGACATATGAATTGAGCAAATAGACCATGAACAGCGCAAGACTGGCCCAAGCAACGGTCCCGAACACTCGCCCCCGTGGCCGGAACTGGAAGCCGATGATGGCGATCCCGGTCATGATTATCGCCGACATGGCGGAAACCGCATGCGCCGGGGATACATGCGCCAGAAGCGGACCCGGCAAATACAGGATGTCATCTACCGCAAGCACCAGCATGTTGAACAGGTTGCTGCCGAGGAGCCCCGCCACCGCCATATTGAGCGCGCCGAGTCGCACGGCGGCGATGGTCACCACAAGTTCCGGCAGCGATGTGGCTCCCGCGACCAGAAGCGTGCCCACGAATGTCCGGTTCCAGCCCATGGCCTCGGCCAGCCCTGAACCCGCATAGGGCAAGGCGGTGCCTGCCGCGGCGACCGCCACTGCGGCGATTGCATATCGCCGCGCCGCCATGGCCAGAGTCGTATCCGGATACCGGCGCGCAACCGCCTCGCTGAACTGTTCGCGATGATCGCGTTCATAAGCAAAGATGGTGCGCATCGCGATCGCATAGAGAGCCAGCGTGACCGGCGTCGAAAGCCCGACATGAGCGATTGCCGGGCTCGCGCCATTGACCGCGATGAGAATACTCACACCCGCAAACCCTATCAGCAGGACGCCAAATCCTGCCGAAACGATATGGCCCTGATTGGCCTTGCGGAAAACCGGATCGCCACGAAGGATCGAATCGACGACGATCAGGATCGCAAGATTGAAGACGCAACTGCCGAGCGCGTCGCCTACGGCAATGTCCGGCACATTCCAGAGGGTAACCGCACTCACGCCTGTCGCCAGTTCCGGGAGAGATGTCACTGTGGCGATCAGGATGACGCCGATCCAGCTGCCGGAGAGATCGGTCTTCTCGGCGATGATGTCGCCATTGCGTGACAAATGTGGACCGGCCACGCCGATGGCAGCTGCCAGCAGCAGGAACAGCACCCAGTACCAGAGGACCGGTTGATCCACTTCAGCGGCCCATCAGAACTGGCAGTGTCAAGTTGCGGAAAACATGGCGGGTGGCGCCGCCGAGCGCGAATTCCGAGAACCAGGAACGTCCGTAGGCGCCCATGACCATCATGCCGGCGCCGATCTCGTTGGCGCGGGTGAGCAGGTATTCACCGACATCGGCACTTCCGACCTCGACCGCCTCGATTTCCACGGTTCCAACATGATACTGGAGATGTTCGCGGATCGTGATCGCCGGCGCGTGCGCACTGCTGCGCAGTCTGCCGCGTTCCTCGCCCACGCAGACCGTCACCTTCTTCGCTTTCCCGATGAAAGGCAACGCTCCCTGCAGCGCCGCCGCCGATTGCTGGCTGCCATTCCAGGCAAGGAGGATGTGCTCCGGCAGAGGTGTGAAACGGCCAATCCGCGGCAGAATGAGGACCGGCCGGCCTGCAGATAGAGCCGCCGCCTCGGCCGCGTCATAGCCTAGTTCATCGCGGCGCGGATCGAGCTGCTCGACAATCGTCAGATCATGCATTCGTGCGGCCCAGGCTACCAGTTCGCCGGCCGTGCCTTCGCCGGTTACAAAGTCGGAAGCAATGCCCGCAGCGGCGGTGGCGGCCTCGAATCTCTTCCGCAGCTCCGCCGCGACCACGCTATCGCGGGTCTGTTGCTCTTCCACGGCACTGTCGGCGGAATGGGTCAGGCTGCGCATCACCACGACCTCGGAAAACGTCACGATGCCGCGAAGCCGCGCCTTGAACCTGACCGCCGTGTCGATGGCATAATCGACATGCGCCGACCAGGGCTCATTCGCTTTGATATGCACAAGAATGTGACGGACCGCCATAGCCACCTCCGCGATTGACGGAAAGTTCCTCTGGTTTCCCTAGCCGTATGGAGAAAATCGGCATTGATCTCTCTCAAAGGCGGCGCGATCAGTGAACAATCGTTACCGGACAGAAAGCCTTGCGAAGCACATCGGCTGACGTCGACCCGATCACAAATCGCTTGATCGCGTCCTTCCCCGCGGATCCCATCACAATATGGTCGGCGCCATTCTTCTCGGCATAGTCGACGATGGCATGCGCGACATCGCGGGCGCGAAGTTCAACGGCCGCGGGATCGCTGTAGCCGCAACGGCGTGCAATCTGCACCGCCTCGTCCAGGCATTTCGCCGCTTCTTCGGGCGACCACATGTCGGCAACGACGCTGCGGCCCACAATATAGTGCCGGACCGTCAGAAACGTGAGCCTGCATTTCATGCCAAGAGCGATTGCGGCAGCAAACTCGGCCGCCCGCCGGGAGTGATCCGATCCATCAATCGCACAGATGAGATGTTGATGCGTCATGGGTGTCTCCCCTATTTCCGGTTTCCATTCTCCAACACATGGCGTGCCCCGAACAGCACCAGTCCTGCGACGAGGCCCCAGAAGGCGGAACCAACGCCGGCGAAGGTGACGCCCGAGGCCGTCACCAGGAAAGTGACCAGCGCGGTTTCGATGTCGCGCGGCTCCTTCAGCATGGCGGCGGCGCTGCCCATCAGCGGTGAGAATAGTGCGAGGCCGGCAATTGCGGTGATGAGCGGCGCGGGCAAGGCGCCGAGGATTTCGACGAAGCTTGCCGCCGCCAGCCCCACCAGCATGTAGAGCACCAGATAGGGCCAGGCCATCAGCCAGCGCTTCTCGGGATTGGGATGGCAATCGGGGCCGGTGACGATCGAGGCGGTGATCGCCGCCAGATTGATCTGGTGGCTGCCGAAGGGCGCCAATACCACCGAGCCCAAGCCGGTGACCAACAGGCTGGCCGCCACCGGCGGCTTGTAGCCGGAAGCTCTGAGCACCGCGAAGCCCGGGAGATTCTGCGACGCCATGGTGACGAGGAATAGCGGGATGCCGAGGCTTAATATGGTGGCGCCGTCGAAGGCGGGTGTCGTCCAGTCGAGCCGCGTCAGGCCGATCGAACAGCATTGCTCGCTGAAACTTCCGCCGAACGCCGCCATGGCGACGCCGAGGCCGACGATCACCGGCACCGCATAGAGCGGAATGCCGAGGCGGAGCGCGAAGAAGATGACGATGAGCGGCAGCACGAAGAACGGCATGGCGAGGGCGGCGGCCGGAACCCCCAGCGCATAGCGCAAGAGCACGCCCGCCAGCATGGCGGCGGCGACGGGGGCGGGGATTTTCTCGATGGCGCGGGCCAAGGGCGCGATGAAGGCGGTAAGACACATCAGCACGCCCGAGACGAGGAAGGCGCCAATCGCATTTTCATAAGAGATACCGGCGGCACTGGTGGCGATCAGTGCGGCGCCCGGCGTCGACCAGGCGGTGATGATCGGCATCTTGAAGCGCCAGGAGAGCATGAAGGTGGTGATCGCCATGCCGAAACATAAGGACGCCGCCCACGACGCCTGCTGGGCCGGATCGGCGCCGACCGCGCGCGCCGCCTCCATGATCAACAGAATGGTGGAGGCAAATCCAACGACGACTGCGGTTGCGGCCGAGGAGATGATGCCGAACCAGCCGCCCCGGGCGCCTGCTGTCACCTCACTCATGCTATCGGTACTCCCGGCTCGTATTTGGAGACCCGCAGGATCAGCGTGGTCTTGACGCTGTCGACATTGGCCGCCGAGGTGAGGTCCCGGATGATGAAATCCTGCAGGGAGGGCAAATCCTTCGCCACGCATTTGAGCAGGAAATCCGCTTCCCCCGAAATGGCATAGGCCTCGCGCACCAGGGGCCACAGCCGGGCCTGCGCCTCGAAGGCCTTGAGTTCGGTTTCCGCCTGGCTCTTGAGCCCCACCATGGCGAAGACCGCAACCTCGAAGCCGAGCTTCGCCTGATCCAGCACGGCGCGGTAGCCGGCGATATAGCCGCGCCCCTGCAGCGCCTGCACCCGTCTCAGGCAGGGCGGCGGCGACAGCCCGACCCGCGCCGCCAGCGCCACATTGGAGACGCGGCCGTCGCGCTGAAGTTCCCGGAGGATTTTCCAGTCGGTTGCGTCAAGTTCGGCCCGGGGACTCATTTCGCCAATCTACCAACGGCAAAGCGATCTGGCGACACCGGATCGATCGTAAGAAATTGCCGCGCCATGGTAATGCAATCTCAAAGAGTTGCTGCTTAATTGCGCAACCAATATCGAGTAACCGGCGCAACGAGCTGCAAAATGTCTTGGTCCCAAGCCACCCGTCGATCGCCCCGCAAGGCCTGCGGAATCCCGCCCCGTCAAGCGACCGGTCTCACTGCCCGAGGCCGATGGTGAAACATCGCCAACCCCGGCCGCACCGGCCGGAGACGGCGGCGAGGCAGGATGAAATGGACCAAATCAATCGGAAATCCTCATCAACCGTAACCGCTGATATCGGGCCGGGGAAGGCGAACGACCGGCTTCATCAACTCGTTGACGGCCTTGAGGCGGTTGGCGTCGGCATCATGATCATGGATCGCGGCGGCGCGGTCCGCGTTTGCAACTCCAGGGCCGTCAAGCTGCTTGGCTTACCCGAACCCGGCTGCGCCGGCCGGTTCACCATGGCCGACATCGCCCCCGCCTTGGCGCGCCTCGAGATCGAACCGGGAGACGATCCGGCAACCGCCGTAATTCCCCGGCCACCGGACCGTTTCATCGAGGTTCGCGCCCGCCCCATGCCGCGGGGAGGCGCCGTCATCGCCATCGAGGACAGAAGCCGTGAACGCAATCGCGAACTGGTCTTGCAAGAGACCGAGGCGGAATATCATAGCCTGTTCGACAACTCCGTATACGGAATTTATCGCGATACCCTGGATGGCAAGCCGATCCGCGTCAATCCCGCCCTTGCCGCCTTGAACGGCTATGGCAGCGAAGCCGAACACATCGAAGCCGTGACGGCCTCGCCCATGGACTGGTATGTCGCGCCCGGCCGCGGCGGCGAATTCCTCCGCTTGCTGGAAACCGAGGGCCGCGTCAAGGATTTCGTTTCGGAAGTCTACCGTCACCGTAGCCGCGAGCGCGTCTGGATCACCGAGAACGCCTGGTACGTCCGCGATGCCGCCGGCAATCCCCTTTTCATCGAGGGCACCATACAGGATGCGACCGAAAGAATAGTGGCGCAGTCCGAAATAGAACGTCTTGCCAATATCGATACGCTGACCGGAACCTCCAGCCGTTTCCGCTTTCTGAATCGCTTGCACGGCGAAACCCGGCGCACCGGCGCGAGTTGCACCTTGTTCTGCATCGATTTGGACCGCTTCAAGGAAGTCAACGACGCGCTCGGGCATGCGGCCGGGGACGCGGTGCTCAAATGCGTGGCGCAGAGGCTTCTGGCAATCGCCGGCGGCGAGGATTCGGTGGCGCGGCTCGGTGGCGACGAATTTGCGGTCCTCGTGTCCGGCCTCCAAAGCGGCGCGGACGCCGACCTGGTCGCCGATAGCATTGTGGCGGCGATGCGCGAGCCTATTTCATTCGAGGGTCAGACTATCATTGTCGGCGCCAGTGTCGGCGTTGCGATGTTTCCCGGCCATGCGAGCGACGCAGAGAGCTTGTTGCACAATGCCGATCTCGCCCTCTATCAGGTGAAGGCTTCGCGGCGCAACGGCTACCGGATATTCGATTTTTCTCTCAAGGAGGCGGTACAGCAGCGCAAGGAAATCGAACAGGAACTGAAGGACGCGCTGGCGGGCGAGCAATTCGAACTCCACTATCAGCCGATCGTCGACGCCCGCACCGGCAACATCGTCAGTTTTGAATGCCGGTTGCGCTGGCATCATCCGCGCCGCGGACTCCTGCCGCCGGCAGTGTTCCTCCCGATCGCCGAGGAGGCCGGACTGATGACCGACTTGGGTGAATGGGCGATCACTCGGGCCTGCGGCCATGCCAAAGCATTACCGGCGGAGATCACCGTTGCGGTGAATGTGTCGGCCAGCCAGTTCCGTTCTACAAAGATCTTCGCCCAGGTCGCGTCGGCCGTGAAAATGGCAGGCATTGCGCCATCGCGGCTGGAACTCGAAATTACCGAGTCGGTCATTCTCGCCAATGCGGTCGTGGCCCAGCAAGTCTTGAGCCAACTTCGCGGGCTTGGGGTGCTCATTTCGCTCGACGATTTCGGCACCGGCTATTCCTCGCTCAGCTATCTGCAGCGCTTTGCTTTCAACAACGTCAAAATCGACCGCTCCTTCGTGGCCGGCATGCTGGACAAGCCCGCCAATGCGGCGATTATCCGTGCGGTTCTGTCGCTCGGCAGGGATTTGGCCATCGGCGTGGTGGCGGAAGGAGTGGAAACCGAAGCCCAGCGCGCTGCACTGCTGACCGAGGGTTGTACCCTGATGCAGGGCTATCTCTTTGGAAAACCGAAGCCTTTTACCGATGCCATGACCGATTTGGCAATTGCCCGGATGCCGCCCATGGAACGTCCCGGAACGCCCGACGAAGTCCAAGATCGCGCCATGGCTTGATTTCCCACCGGACTGTTCACAAAGCCTTGTAGCGGCCTTGTGACCATCCCCAAATAAGCTATGCTATTTTTACATAGCAGTTCCGGAGCCCGCCATGTCCACCCGCCACGCCCGTGTCCTGATCCTTGGGTCGGGGCCCGCCGGTTATACCGCCGCCATCTATGCCGCCCGCGCCATGCTGAAACCGCTGCTGATCCAGGGCATCCAGCCGGGCGGCCAGCTCACCATCACCACCGATGTCGAGAATTATCCGGGCTTTGCCGACGTCATCCAGGGCCCCTGGCTGATGGAGCAGATGCAGAAACAGGCGGAGCATGTCGGTACCCAGCTGATGTTCGACACGATCGTCGACGTCGACTTCAGCCGCCGGCCGTTTGTCTGCACCGGCGATTCGGGCGACCGGTACGAGGCTGATGCCCTGATCGTGGCCACCGGTGCCACGGCCAAATGGCTCGGCCTGCCGACCGAGGAGACGTTCCGGGGCGGCGGCGTATCGGCCTGTGCGACCTGCGACGGGTTTTTCTTCCGAGGCAAGGAAGTGGTGGTGGTCGGCGGCGGCAACACCGCCGTAGAGGAGGCGCTTTACCTGACGCATCATGCATCGAAGGTGACCCTCGTCCATCGCCGTGACAGCTTTCGGGCCGAGAGGATCCTGCAGGATCGGCTCTTCAAGAATCCCAAGGTCACGGTGCTCTGGGATCACGCCGTGCAGGAGATCCTGGGCGAAAAGTCACCGGCACCGCTGGTGACGGGCGTGCGCGTCCGCAACGTGAAGACCGGCGCCGAACAGGTGCTGGCGACTGACGGCATCTTCATCGCCATCGGTCACTCGCCAAATACGGAACTGTTCAAGGGCAAGCTTGCCATGGACGGCGAAGGCTATCTGATCACCAGGCCCGACTCGACGGCGACCGATGTCGAAGGCGTCTACGCGGCGGGCGACGTTCAGGACAAGATCTTCCGCCAGGCCGTCACCGCGGCCGGCACGGGCTGCATGGCGGCGCTGGAGGCGGAAAAGTGGTTGGCGGGCCAGGAGGCGCGTCTCGCGCAGGCCGCCGAATAGGCCGGCCGCGCGGCCGGGGGAGGCGATGTCATGGACTGGGACAAGCTGCGGATCTTTCAGGCCGTAGCCGATGCCGGCAGCTTCACGCATGCCGGCGAAGCCCTGAAACTCAGCCAGTCGGCGATCTCGCGCCAGATCGGCGCGCTCGAGGAGCAGCTCGGCGTGATGCTGTTTCACCGTCATGCGCGCGGCCTCATTCTGACCGAGCAGGGCGAACTGCTCTATCGGACCGCGCGCGACATGGCGGCCAAGGTGAACACGGCCGAGGCGCTGCTGCGGGCCAACCAGGACAAGCCGGCGGGCCGCCTGAAGGTGACGGCGGCGGTGGGGTTCGGGTCGACATGGCTCACCGCGCAAATGCACGAGTTCATCACGATGTATCCCGACATCGATGTCAGCCTCGTGCTCTCCGACAATGAACTCGACCTCGGCATGCGTGAGGCGGACGTGGCGATCCGGATGGTCATGCCGCGCCAGCCCGGACTGGTGCAGCGTCACCTGCTGACGGTGCGCAGCCACGTCTATGCCTCGCACGGCTACATCCAGAAGTACGGCAGGCCCAAGACGGTCGAGGAGCTCGACCAGCATCGGCTGATCATCTTCGGCGAGGACGCGCGAGCGCCCGTGCAGGACGTGAACTGGCTCTTGCGCGAGGGAAACGTCGACCCCTCCGCGCGTGTCGTGGTGCTGCGCGTCAACAATGTCTACGGCATCTTCCGGGCCGTCGAATCGGGTCTCGGCATCGCGTCTCTGCCAGACTATCTCGCGCGCGAATCGACCAAGCTCGAAAACGTCCTGCCCGATCTCAATGTCCGCACGACGGATGTGTATTTCACCTATCCCGAGGAACTGCGTCACTCCAAGCGCATCGCCGTGTTTCGCGATTTCCTCCTGCGCAAAGTCGCCGAAACACGATTTTGACACTGAGATCTGCAGGATTGCATAGCCCATGAAAGGCATGCGTCCCTCGCATGCCTGCGTTCCGAACATTCCCCCTACAAATCCATCCGGCGAGGAATACGTTCGAGACAGGTCTTCGATACGAAAAGCTCGTTCTGATCGTCATCGAAACTCGGGATCCTTTTGATCCCACGTCTCCCAGACGTGAAGCCTCCCTGTTTAACTCGCCGGGCCCGTTGGCCCGGCGTTTTTTTGACCGGTGGCGGCCGTCGATGCGAAATGACGCTGCCCTGTGGCGAAGTGGGCTGCGTGGCACCATTTGTATGGCGTTGAGCAAGCGCGCTCTGTAGTTTTCACGCCGACCGGCAACATGTTCACCGAAGTTCGCCAATCAATTCTTCCCATCGCTCTGCGCCGCCACCAGCGACGGGACGACCTCGGGCGTGCCAGCCTGCTGATCGAGTCTTTGGCTCGTCATTGGCGTGGGCGACAGCCTTTTGAAATCCTGATCGTGGCGCCACGCCGTGACGTTGGAGAGTTGCGAACCAGCCTTCCGCGATTTCCCAACATCGACGTGTCCGTGCGCTCTGAGAGCGATTTCTTTGCCCTCGGCAGCCGCTTCTATCTGATGACCGGCTGGTACCGACAACAGGTCGTCAAACTCCAGGTCCCCGCGAAACTGGGCTTCAAGGGGTTTCTGACACTCGATTCGGATGTCTGTTGCGTTGGCGACTTCGACGAAACCACCTTCATCAAGAACCGCGTGGCGATGTCACGCTGGGAGCCCAAGGCCCACCATGACTGGTGGCGCCATGTTTCCAAGATCGTCGGCGTCCCCTTCGATTCCGAGGCGCACGGACTGTCGGTCACGCCGAACATCCTGCATGGCGACCTGGCCGCCCAGACCATTCGGCACTTCCGACTAGGACCGATCGACGGGATCACGTCGCTTTGCTACTGGCTGGGACGCAAGATCAACACGGTGCCGTGGACCGAGTATTCGCTCTACACGAGCGTGGCCGAGCTCAAGGGGAACCTGTTCGACTATCATGCTCACTGGGACCCTTGTTACTACGCCGACGAGCAATTGTTCTCCCGCAAGTCTTGCGTCTGGGCTGCCGAGGACTTCGAGAAGAAGGTCCTGCTGCCCAACGGGAAGGATCCCGGTGGCAAATTCATCATCGTCCAGAGCCACGCCCGCATCCCGATCGAACGCGTGCGCGAGTACTGCCTGAGCTTTGCCGGCTGAGGCTCAGGCCTCGCCGTCGTGCTCGCCGATCTTCGGCGCGGTCTGGACGCCTCCGGCGCGGACACCATCGAAGCTGACGGGAAGTCCGTGAAACAGCGGGCCCGGGTTGCCGTACGGCTGGGCAAACATCCCGAGCGCCGCGACCTGGGCGAGTTCCAGCACCTGCGGCACGCTGTTGAGGGGACCATTGGGGACGCCCAGGGCATCGAGCCTGGCTGACCAGTGCGCCCGGCTTTCGTGGCGCATGATATCGGCGATCATGCCGAGCAGAAGGTCGCGCTGCTGCATGCGATCGACGTTGGTCTTGAAGCGCGGCTCGTCCGGCCATTCAGGATGACCCAGCCCCTCGGCCAACTTGCCCCACCGGCGGTCGTTTCCTGGACC
>CAYOZR010000078.1:0-15262 GCA_964408555.1 uncultured Aestuariivirga sp. | reverse complement strand
AAAGTGCGGCCCATCGCCATCACCTCGCCCACCGATTTCATCTGGGTGGTCAGGTGCGGATCGGCCTGCGGAAACTTCTCGAAGGCGAAGCGCGGCACCTTGGTGACGACGTAGTCGATGCTGGGTTCGAAGCTGGCCGGCGTCGCGCCGCCGGTGATCTCGTTGCGCAGTTCGTCCAGGGTGTAGCCGACGGCCAGCTTGGCCGCGACCTTGGCGATCGGGAAGCCGGTGGCCTTGGAGGCCAGGGCCGAGGAGCGCGACACGCGCGGGTTCATCTCGATGACGACCATGCGCCCGTCGGCGGGGTTCACCGCGAACTGCACGTTGGAGCCGCCGGTCTCGACGCCGATCTCGCGCAGCACCGCGATCGAGGCGTTGCGCATGATCTGGTATTCCTTGTCGGTCAGGGTCTGCGCCGGGGCCACGGTGATCGAATCGCCGGTGTGCACGCCCATCGGATCGATATTCTCGATCGAGCAGACGATGATGCAGTTGTCGTCCTTGTCGCGGACGACTTCCATTTCATATTCCTTCCAGCCGAGCACCGATTCTTCGATCAGCACCTCGGCGGTGGGCGAGGCACCGAGTCCGGTCTCGACGATGTCGAGGAATTCCTCGCGGTTATAGGCGATGCCGCCGCCGGTGCCGCCAAGCGTGAAGGAGGGACGGATGATGCAGGGCAGGCCGATCTCCAGCATGGCCTCGAAGGCTTCGACCATGGCGCGGTTGCGGTACTTTTTACGGCGCTCGGGGTCTTGGGCCGCCCATTGGCGCTCGAAGGCCTCGATGTCGCCGCCTTCAGCACCGAGGCGGGCGATCCCGGCCGCATGGAAGTCGCGGTCGGCTTCCTTGGCGGCGGAGGCATTGGCGAGCATCGACCGCGGCGTGTCGAGGCCGATCTTCTTCATCGCCTCGCGGAACAGTTCGCGGTCCTCGGCCTTGTCGATCGCCTCGGCCTTGGCGCCGATCATCTCGACGCCGAATTTCTCCAAGACCCCCATGCGGTTGAGCGACAGGGCGGTGTTGAGCGCCGTCTGGCCGCCCATGGTGGGCAAGAGCGCGTCGGGCCGTTCCTTCTCGATGATGCGGGCGACGACCTCGGGCGTGATCGGTTCGATATAGGTGGCGTCGGCCAGGTCCGGATCGGTCATGATGGTGGCCGGATTGGAATTGACCAGGATGATGCGATAGCCCTCGGCTTTCAGCGCCTTGCAGGCCTGGGTGCCGGCATAGTCGAATTCGCAGGCCTGGCCGATGATGATCGGCCCAGCCCCGATGATGAGGATGGATTTGATGTCGGTACGCTTCGGCATGGAGGGGATACCCGGATTTGGGGTTCCCTACACAATGCCGGGCGGGATTCCAAGCGATTCCGCCTTGCGCAGGGAATCTGCAAGTTGTGCCGCCCAAGCCGGGTTTCGTGTCCGCATGGGAGCCAGCACATCGCCGGGCATGCGCTCGACTTTTTGAATTTCGTGCAGGCAATCCCGCGCTCTGTCCCATTCATTCAATGCTGCATGACATGCCACAAGCGTTTCAAGCGTCGTCCGCCAAGCGGGCCGGACTTGCAGCGCCTTCTCGGCGATGTCGCGTGCCTTGGATGGTTGTCCCGTAAAAAGATGGGAAAGCGCCAGAATATTGTACCAGACGAAATTCTGCGGATCGTAGGGGCTGAGGCGGAGCCCATATTCGAGGGGCGCGATGGCTTCCGCAGCGCGGCCGGCAAAGAGCCGCGCCATGCCGAGGACGAGATGGCCCAGCGCGAAGCTTGGACTGATTTCCACAGCCTTTTCCGCAGCGCGCATAGCCCTTTCGAGCGCGCCGGAAAAGACGCTGACGATGGCTAGCCCGTAATGCGAGTAGGGGTTGCGGTCGTCGAGCTGAATCGCACGCAGGGCCGCCTGCAGGCCTTCGTTAAGATCGTTCTCCGGATTTTCCGACCAGCCATAGGGAACAATGCCCGCGTTCACGCGGGCGAGCCAGATATGCGCTTCAGGAAGGTCCGGATCGAGGCGGGCCGCTTCGCGGAACAATTCGCGGGCACGATAATGCGTCTGGTGCCGGACCTGATGGAAATGAAAGGTGCCTTGCCGCACGAGGTCCCAGGCGGTCATATTGCCGGTGTGACGGGCGGCAGCCAGGGCGGATTCCATTTTGAGCAGTTCCGGCTCGATCGCTCCTGCCACGCGCTCGGCGATCTCGTCCTGGATGGCAAAGACTTCGGTGAGTTCGAGATCATAGCGGTCGGCCCAGATGTGGTTACCGCTGGCCGCATCGATCAGCTGCGCCGAGATGCGGATGCGCGAACCGGATTTGCGCAGACCCCCTTCAACCAGATAGCGCACACCCAAATCCTGCGCGATGGATTTCACATCCACCGGTTTGCCCTTATAGAAAAAGCTCGTGTTGCGGGCGATCACCGAAAACCAGCGGAAACGGGTGAACGCAATGATGACATCCTCGGTGATTCCGTCCGCGAGATAGTCCTGTTGCGGCTCGCCACTGGCATTGGTGAAGGGCAGTACGATGATCGATGGCCGCTGTGCGGGTGGAGCGGCTGGCTCCGGACCATTGTCGCCGCCGTCAACAAAGCGATAGCCGCCGCGCGGAATGGTGGCGATCCACGCGCCGCCATCGGGTGCGGGCCCAAGGATTTTCCGGAGCGCCGCGATCTGGACGGAGAGATTACTTTCCTCGACCGCCAATCCGGGCCAGGCCGCATCCATCAGCTCTGCCTTGCTCACACTGCGGCCGCGCGATTCAAGAAGTGTTTGCAGCAGAACAAGGCCCTTGCCGCCAATCGCAACGGGCCGACCGTCCCGCAGGAGAACGCCGCGCTGCTGGTCGAGTCCGAATGAACCGAAGGAGATACGCCGCATCCGGCAAGCTTAGGCGGAATTTGGCACATTTTGGAAGTTTTCGGCTGCTGTTTCAAGACTTCGGCCCGTCCGGGCCCGATGCTGCTCCCGTTGTTCAGACAACAGGAGACAGCCAATGAACGTCCAACCTCACAAATTTACCGAAGCCAAGGCCAGCGTCGTCAAGGGCGGCGAGGGATACAAGGCGGAGCAGGGCACCGACTATCTGCCGGGGATCAGTGCCGAGACGGCAGGGTCGAAATCGCTCTGGCTCGGTATCGTCACCCTGCAACCCGGGCAACGCACCAAGGCGCATGTCCATGAACGTCACGAGACCGCCTTCTACATGATGAGCGGCAGCGCGGTGGAACTCTGGACGGGCAGCGAGCTGCAGCATTGCGACAGGGTTCGGCCCGGCGATTACCTTTTTATCCCGGCCAATCTGCTGCATGTGGCGGTCAATCGCGGCAGCGAGCCCGCTGTGTTCATCGGTTCGCGGAATGAGCCTACCGCTCAGGAAAGCCTCGTGTTCTATCCCGAGATGGACAGAAAGGTTCCGTGACATGGCGAGGATCGAAGCAAGACTGGCGGAAATGGGGCTCGCACTCCCCGAGCCGTTCAGGGTTCCCGCGCATTTGAAATTTCCATTTGCGTGGGTCCGGGTCCGCGGCAATCGCGCCTATATCTCCGGTCATATCGCTCAGAATGCCGATGGCAGTATTGCTCAGCCATTGGGAAAGGTCGGCGCAGATGTCTCACCGGAAGAGGGCTATGCGGCGGCGCGGCTGGTGGCGCTCGCCCATCTCGGAAGCCTCAAGCGCGCTCTTGGGGATCTCGATCGCGTGAGCGCCTGGCTCCGGGTCTTTGCCATGGTCAATGTGGCGCCGGGATTCAACGAGACGCCGCGCGTGACCAATGGCTATTCCGATCTCATCCTCGAACTCTATGGAGCCGAGATCGGGATGCATGCGCGGTCGTCGATCGGCATGATGTTGCCACTCAATGCGCCGGTGAATTGCGAGGCGGAGGTGGAAATCGACGGTGGCTGAGCCCGGGCGTCGCCGCCCGGGGTTCAGCCGGCGGTTCGTGCGGCAATCCAGCTCAAGGCGTGAGGTCGAGCGCCTTGACAATGCTGTGGTAGGGCAGGCCGGCATCGTCGTTGAGCCGCTTCACCGCCGCATCGGAACCGGCCTCGAACAGACACATGCAGCGGCCGTCGTCGGGCGCGAAGGTCGAGCGGATATATTTGATATCGGTGCCCGACGAGGACATTTCCCTGGCCTTCTTGATTGCCGCTTTCTGGGCGCCGCCGAGCGCTTCCATGCTGATGCCCCTGAGATCGCGTTCCACCATGAATACGGACATTGTTTCGCTCCTCTCCGATTTGTGAGACGATCGATCTGACCGCGGAATTGCGATGAAGGGAACGATCAAGTTCTTATCGATCGATAGCCGACAGTTATGGCTGCAAGTGCTAAACAGCCGGTTCGAGGTCGTGGGGGGAGAACGCACGATGGAAATGTACCAGGTCAGATATGTGCTGGCCGCGGCTCGCGTCCTGAACTTCACCAGGGCGGCGGAGGAGTGCAACGTCTCGCAACCCGCCTTGACCAAGGCAATCAGGGTTCTCGAGGAGGAGCTCGGCGCCCCGCTGTTCCACCGCGAAGGCAAGCGCATGCAGCTCAGCGATTTCGGCCGCTCGCTTCTACCGCATTTGCAGCACATCGTGCAGGAGACGGAGGCGACCCGGACGCTGGCCGACAATTTCCGGCTGCTCAACAAGGTGCCGATCCGGCTCGGCGTCATGTCGACCGTCGGGCCGGTACGGTTGGCGCGCTTTCTGGCCAAGTTTCAGAAGGAATTTCCCGGCGTGGAAGTCGCGGTCAGCGAGGCGGGTCCGGCCGAGTTGAAGAACAGGCTGGAGAATGTGGAACTCGACCTCGCCGTCATGAATACGCTGGACAGTCTGCGCGAGGGCTTCACCGTCCATGATCTTTACAATGAACGCTATGTCGTCATATTTCCGCCCGACCATCGATTGGCGAAACTGAATGCCGTCAAGCTAGGCGATCTTTCCGGCGAACCCTATGTCGACCGCCTGTCTTGCGAAATGCGCGAGATGGTCATGGGTGTCTGCCGCGACAACAACGTCAGTCTCTATGCAAGATTCCGCTCCGAGCGCGAGGATTGGGTGCAGGCCATGGTTCTGGCGCGGATCGGATTTGCCTTCATGCCGGAATGTTCGGTGACCTTGCCCGAACTCCTGCAACGTCCGCTCATCGAGCCGGAAGTGACTCGGACAATCTCTCTGGTCAGTGTGCCCGGCCGGAAATACAGCCCGGCGACGGCCGCCATGGTCAGGGCCGCGCAAAGTTTCGACTGGCCCGGATGACGGGAAGGATTTGATCTCGATCCGCTCCAAAAATGGCGCGATTTATTGATCTCCATCAAGGGAGCCGAGCCTCCACAAGTTAATCATATATCCATGCTTCAGGCGCTTTACATCGACCGTCGTACCACTATGCTGGGACTGATCTCCTGGGCCGTTCCTCTCTTGATCTCCTTCCTGTTTTTCGATCGCTCGGGCCAGCTTGTGGTTCCTCAGGCGCTGTTCAAGTCGATCATGATCGTGGTCTTTGGGGGCTTGGGCGCCGCGTTGCTGGTTGCGGCCTTCCGGCGGCACCGGCCGGCCTTGCGATCCGGCATTCTCATCGGATGCTATTGGTTGTTTCTCAATCTTGCTCTCGACCTGATCATTCTGCTGCCGTTGACCGGAATGGGTCTCACCGATTATGTCTTCGATATCGGCCTCCGCTACCTTCTGATACCAGTCATGGGTGCCGCCATGGGCGCCGCCGCCGAATATTCCCGATAGACGATGAATATTCTCCAAGCCCTCTCCGGCGGCGATCGGCGCTCAATCGGAAGATCGGCGGAAGTTGTGCGCCACGTGCTGCGTGATGCTTCCCGGCTCGGCACCGTGATCGATGGCATGTCGCATGGCGATGCCATTGTCCGCATGCGCTGCGCGGATGTGGCGGAAAAGGTCTCGGCCAGCCGCCCGCGATGGCTCGATCGCCACAAGGATGCGCTCCTCGGCATTGCCCGGCAGAGCAGGCAACAGGAGGTGCGCTGGCACCTGGCGCAGATGCTGCCGCGCCTGGTCCTGTCGCCCCGCGAAAAACAGGCGGTCATTGCCTTGCTGTTCGACTATCTCGGCGATGAGAGCCGGATTGTCCGCACCTTCAGCATGACGGCGTTGGCGGAGCTCGCGGCGGCCAATGCAAGCCTTCGCAGGCGCTTGATTCCGGTTGTCGAGAAGCAGGCCGGAACCGGCAGTCCGGCGGTTCGGTCCCGTGCCAGAAAACTGCTCATCCCACTACGTGGCGGATAGGCTGTAGGCGGCCGCAAGACCGGCCGGCGCTCTCACTGCTGCCCGGCCGCGGCCGTATCGCCCGGCGAGAAGCACTTGATCTGCTTGAAGGCGGTGCAGCTGCCGCCATCGCAGATTTCGCCGGAGTCGAGGCGCTTGGTGGAGACTCCGGTCTCGCGCTGAAAGATCAGGGCCTCGATGAAGCCCTCCGCCTTGCAGAAGGCATCGGCGGCGGGCTTGCCGCAAGTGTTCGCGCCGGCGAGGCAGGCATCGAGACGGGCGCCGTCCAGTTCAGGGGCAAAATAGTTGCGCACCGCCGCCTCGGCCGGCGATGCGGCGAGGAGAAAAAGGGCGATGGCGAGGAATCTGGTCATGGCGCCTGTTCCATTTCGTGGCCTTACTGCAACAGTCGTGCCAAACCTGTGATGAACGGCACATTCAGCCACCGTTCAGCCGCAACCGGAGCTTGACGAACGACCTTCTCTTATGGCGATTAGGCCTCCCCAAGAGGGGCTGATTCATCGAGGACTGCCAATGCGGCGACTTGCAAATTCACTCGTGAAATTGTGCCTGGCTGCCACCATGGCGTTGCCGCCGGCGGCGGCGCTGGCGGCGACCAATCCGTCTGGGAAAACCGTCTACAAGACGAACTGGACCAGCTCGGCGCTGTCGGGCCGGATCAATCCGCGGTTCAAGAAACGGGTCGTCTCCTATGAAGCCGGCGAGAAGCCGGGAACCATCATCATCGATACCGGCAAGCGCTATCTTTATCTGGTGCTCGGCGACGGCAAGGCGGTGCGCTACGGCATTGGCGTCGGGCGCGAGGGTTTTGCCTGGAAGGGCGAGCAGCGCATCAGCCGCAAGTCCGAATGGCCCGACTGGCGCCCGCCCAAGGAGATGCGCGAACGGCAGCCGGAACTGCCGGAATTCGTGGAGGGCGGCCCCGGCAATCCGCTCGGCGCGCGCGCCATGTATCTCGGCAATACGCTGTACCGCATTCACGGTACGCTCTATCCCGACACCATCGGGCGGGCGGTGTCCTCCGGCTGCATCCGGCTGACCAATGACGATGTCAGCGATCTCTACGAGCGGGTAAAGATCGGCACCAAAGTCATCGTGCGCTGAGCCACGGCGTTAGGCTAAGGGGGTCCCAGGAGGCGGACAGCGCGGCGCTTGAGAGGGGCCTGATCGAACCGCCCCGCCGCCTCCCGGCCCATCGCCCTTTGAGGGGCGGATGGCATCTATCTCTCAGGCCTCCCGGCAGGGGTTGATCCGGCAGGGCTCCAGCGTGATCTGGCCTTTGACCGGCCAGGCCTGGTTCTTGGTAATTACCGTGACATTGGCCCCATGCGGGCGTGCCGTCAGGTTCAGCCCGTTTCCGGCGAAGGCGCCGGCGGACAGAAAGGCGACGGTCAGGATGAAGGTGGCGATCGGGGTTTTCATGTCTTCCTCCCGGGGAAAACGTTCAGCGTTGAGGGGAAGATGCACGACCGCGGTGGAACCGGGGCTGAATGCCGCGTTCATCGGCGGTTTAACCGGGGTCTCCCGGCTCAAGGAAAAGGCTCCGGGGGCTCCGGAGCCTTTGAGTTCGGGCAGCGCTTGCAGGGAATGGGAAGGCTGCCCTTTGGGGAGGAAATCGCCGCCCTTATGCGCCGCCGCCGCCGCCGCTGTGCCCGCCGTCACATCCCGCAAAAAAAGGCCCCGGATAGACCGGGGCCTTCGAGGTGCAGGCAGTTTTTGCAGGGGATGGGGGGGAAGTGACTGCCTGGGGAAACTCAATAGATGGGAACCGGAGCACGTAGTTGCAAGCCTTGCGAGAGGGGCTGTTTGAAGGCCTGTGGCTCTGCGCGCCCCGGCATCCAAGTCCGGCTGTCGCCTGCCGGACAAGGAGGATTAGGAGCGCACCTCCGAGCAATCTTCGGTTGCGCATTCCTCGACCACGATGGGACCATAGACCGGGAAGGCCTGATTTTTTTCAATCACGGTGACATTCTTGCCCGTGAGATCGATGTCCTCATGGGCCGGGGCAATGGCGGCGATGGCGGTGGCCGCGGTGGCCAGTGTGGCGAGGACGAAGAGCGTGTAGCGGATCATGTTTGTGTCTCCTCTCAAAGACCGTCTGCGATGATGCGAGGACACTAGCGGGCCGAAGCGGAACCCAGGCTGAATGCGCCGTTCATCTGGCGTTTAGTTGCGCGGGCATTGGCGCGGGCTTTTGACCTGGCTGTTACGCAATTGTGGCGATTGCGGAGATTCCGCGGCGGGGCGGGCCGCCGCCGCATTCCCGCCGCAAACCGACCCTCCCATGGCGGCCGGCGGCGGGAGGAGGCATTCAGCGATGACGAGGCCCTGGACGCGGCGGCAGGCGCTGGCCCTGGTTTTGCCGGCATTTGCCGCCTGCACGGCGCAGGGCCCGCGCTACGCCCCAACCGGCTTTGCCCCCGCCGCCGGCAGCGGCATCATCTATATCTACCGGCCGCTCGGCACCGTGGCGACGCGCGGCGAGCCGCCCTTCGTCTCGGTCGGCGGCAAGTCCCATGGCCGCATGCGATCGGGCTCCTATATCGCCGTCACCGTGCCGGAAGGCGAGGTCAAGGTGTCGGTGCAGCAGAGCCTGTTCATGCTGGTACCCACCATTCCGCGCAGCGTCATCGTGGAAGTGGTGGCGGGCGGGAGCTCCTATGTGCGGGTCGATCAGGTGATCAGCGGAGTGGACATGTCGAACGGCGTCACCGTCAGCCAGTCGGTCGTGATCGAGGAGGTCTCGCCGGAAGTGGGCCAGGCGGAACTGGAGAAGGCGCGGGAGAATTTGTGAGGGGGTAGGCGGTGCCTGATCCGATTTGAAAGCTCGATCGCTTCGCGGCTATGCTCCCCTGGACCGACAGGAGGGCGCATGAGCATGGAACTAAACTGGAAATCGGCGGCGAAGCTGACGAAGGGCTTTGCCAGGAAAAAGTTCTCGCCGGTCGAGGTGGCGCGGGCCTGTCTGGCGCAGATGGCGAAGCATGACAAAGCCATCAATGCCATGTGCCGCATCGACGAGGTGGCGGCGCTGGCGCAGGCCAAGGCGAGCGAGATGCGCTGGATGAAGGGCAGGGCGCTGTCGGCCCTCGATGGCGTGCCGGCGCTCATCAAGGACCTGCTGCTGGTCAAGGGCTGGCCTACCTTGCGCGGTTCCAAGACGGTCGATCCCGATCAGGCCTGGGATCAGGATGCGCCTTCGGTGGCGCGGCTGCGCGAAGCGGGTGCGGTGTTCCTCGGTCTCACCACGACACCGGAATTCGGCTGGAAGGGCGTGACCGATTCTCCCCTCACCGGTGTCACGCGTAATCCCTGGGATTTGTCGAAGACCCCCGGCGGCTCGTCGGGCGGCTCGGCGGCGGCACTCGCGGCGGGCTATGCGCCCCTGACACTGGGCACCGATGGCGGCGGCTCGATCCGCATCCCGGCGGGATTTTCCGGCGTCTTCGGCTTGAAGCCCTCCTTCGGGCGGGTACCGGCCTGGCCGCTCTCGCCCTTCGGCACGCTCGCCCATGTGGGGCCGATGACGCGCACGGTGGAAGATGCAGCGCTGATGCTAAATGCGATTTCGCGTCCCGATGCGCGCGACTGGCATGGGCTGCCCTATGACGGCACGGACTACACGAAGAAACTCGGCAAGGGCGTCAACGGCCTGCGTATCGCCTTCAGCCCGCGGCTCGGTTACGTCGCTGTCGATCCGGAGATCGCCGGTCTGGTCAAGGCCGCGGTCAGGACTCTCGCCTCGCTCGGCGCCAAGATAGAAGAGGTCGACCCGGGTTTCGAAGACCCCGCGCAATGTTTCCGCGTCTTGTGGTGGTCGGGCGCGCGCGCCCTTCTCGGACGCCTGCCGGCAGAGAAGAAAAAACTGCTCGATCCCGCTCTTGCCGATGTCGTCGAGCAGGCGATGGCGCTGAGCCTCGACGACTATCTCGATGCGGTAAAGGCGCGGGGCGGGCTCGGTAGCCACATGCGGCAATTCATGGAGCGCTACGATCTGCTGGTGACGCCGGCATTGCCCATCGCCGCCTTCGAAGCGGGAAGACTCGCCCCCGGCGAGGACGGCACCAGCAAATGGGTTAACTGGACGCCGTTCTCCTATCCCTTCAATCTCAGCCAGCAACCGGCCGCCAGCGTGCCCTGCGGTTTCACCAAGGCGGGCCTGCCGGCTGGGCTGCATATCGTGGGGCGCATGTTCGACGATTCCACCGTGCTGCGCGCGGCTTTCGCCTATGAGCGGGCAACGGCGTGGGGCGAGCGGCGGCCGCCGCTTACGTCCTAGATGTCGCGGCCGCGGCGCGGTTCCCGGCCATGCAGCTTGAGAGCCGTTCCAGATCGGCTTCGGTCAGATACTGGCGGGCGGCGGGGAGCACGAGCGTATTCTCCCAGTGGATGTGGCGGCGATAGCCCTCGAAGAAACCGCGCAGCATGTAGCCGAGCATGTCGGGGTTGCGCGCCGTCCCGCCCTCCGCGAGGGCTTCGAGGGATTCGACCACTTCGCCGGCAAAGCTCTCGTCCTTGGCGTGTTCCTGGGACAGTCGATCCAGCACTTCGGCAAGACTGCCAGTTGCAGCACCACGCTCCAGCAGCAGCGGAAACAGGCATTGTTCTTCGTCCCGGTGGTGCAGCGGCAGGTCGAATTTGAGAGCCGACGCTGCTTCGCGGCACTGGCGCCGGTCGACATCGTCGGGCAGGCCGTCGGCGATCTGTTCCAGCATGTCGCAGAGCTGTAGCTGCAGCGCGTGGTCGTGGGCGATGAGATCAATGGGGTGATGCCGTAGGCCGCCGAATTCCGCAGCGATTATCATTCTATTACCATCCTGGCCCCGTCCCGATTTTGGGGTGGAGTATCGGGGCCGTCCCGGAGGCTAACCTTGATGCAAATCAATTACCCGCACGGAATGGGGCGCTGGCTGGGGGACTAGGATTCGAACCTAGACTGGCGGAGTCAGAGTCCGCTGTCCTACCGTTAGACGATCCCCCAACGGCCGTTCAAGCCAGGCCTAGATAGCGGTGGGGGGAGTTCGGCGCAAGTCCCCGCAGGATCAGCTGCGGAACTGCTTGATCAGGCTGGCGAGGCTTCGCTGCTGTTGCTGCGGCGGGGCGGGCTGAATTGGCGGCAGAGACGGAGCGGCGGCCGGTGTGTGATGGCCGCCGAACATGCCGTTGCCGGCAGGCTGACCCTGCAGCGGCTGGCGGCGCAGAAGCGACTGATGCGGTGCGGCTGGGGCGGGTTGGTGGAGCGCAGCAGCATGCGCCATGGCAACCTGGCCTGCCGCCTGCTGGGCCGGGGCAGCCTCGGCCGCCGGACCGGCACCGTCGGGATTGTAGGTCTGGGCGCGCCAGCGGCTGACGATATCGTGCAGATAGTTGTCGTCGGGCATATCCTTGGCCCAGTTCTGGGTGAAGGAGGCGGTGTTGCTCTTCGGGCAAGCATCGGCGGGGAGCATGTCGAATTTGATGCGGGTGGGCAGCGCCACGCCTTCACCGAAGGTGATCGCCTCGCCGGTGCCCATGGTGGTCATGAAATCGAGAAGGCTAGCGGCGGCATCGGAAATGCCGGCCCGCAGGATCTCCTGGTCGCGCTCGTTGGTCAGGCGCATCGAGAAGATGGTGTTGCACTGCGACAGGATGGTGGGATCGAGTTCCGACGGGCGCTGGGTGACGATGCACAGGGAGACGCCGTATTTGCGGCCTTCCTTGGCGATGCGCGAGATCGCGCGCTTGGTCGGCTCAAAGCCGAGGGTCTTGTCGATCGGCACGTAGCGGTGGGCCTCTTCGCAGACGAAGGTGATGGGAATGCGGCCGGCACTCCACACGCCGAAATCGAAGGCGAGCCGGGCCAGCACCGAGACCACCACATTGATGATTTCCGAGGGCAGGCCGCCGAGCTCGAGAATGGCGATGGGCTTGCCGTTCACCGGAATGCGGAACAGGCGGGCGAGCACCTGCGCCATCGTGTCCTGCACCGTGAGGCTGCCGAACATGAAGGCATAGCGGGGATCGCGCGAAATGGTCTCGATGCGCGCCTTCAGCCGCTTGTAGGGGGCGAGTTCGCCGCGCATGTCAAGCTTGCCGATATATTCTTCGAGCAGGCCGGTCAGGTCCGAAGTGCGATAGGGAATCGGCGTGTCGACGCCGATATTGGAATTTTCCACGATCTCGCGGCCGCGCATGATCTGACCCTTGTCGCGGCGCTGGTTGCTCATGTAGCGCAGCTTGGCCATGGGAATGATCTCGCGCAGGACCTCGGTATCGGCCTCGCGGTTGGACTGCTGGCCGATGAGGATTTCGACGATCTCGTCGAAGTTCAGGAGCCAGAAGGGCAGGTTCATGTTGTCGGGTGTGATGATTTCGGCCAATTCCCGGAACGACTGGGCATATTCCCGATGCACGTCGAGGAGCAGGATGTGGGCCTGGGGATTCTTCTCCAGGATACGGCGGAGGATCAGGGCGACGGCGCAGGACTTGCCGGTGCCGGTGGTACCGAGAACGGCGAAGTGCTTGCCCAGCATTTCGTCGATTTTGATCATCGCCGGAATGGTGGAATCCTGCTGGATGTGACCGATGCGGATGGCGGTTTCGGCGTCGCAGGCATAGGCCGTTTCGAGTTCCTGCTTGTTGGCGCGGTAGACGATGTCGCCGAGCGAGGGATAGCAGGAAATGCCGCGCCGGAAGGCTGTCGGAATTCCGTTGGCATCCTTCGGCAGTTCGCCGATGAATTCGACTTCGATAATGCGCAGCTCCTTGTCGCCGGCGTTGTGCGACGGCATCGGCGAACTGAGAGCGGAGACCAGGGCCAGCGAAATCGACTTCGGCGAGTCGACCTTGAGCAATGTGCCGATTTCCGGGCTACGCGCCGGCCGGGCGGACCGCTGCTCGTCCTCGATGTCAATGAGGATGATGGCAAGGGCGCCGGTCACCGCCACGATGCGGCCGACACGCTCGACGGCGCCGTGCTGGGTGAGGTGGGCGGGCGGGCTGGGGGGCTGCTGCTGGCGGTACATGTGCTCAGTCCATCAATGAAGCTTGGGTTCGGGTGCCTGGCTTGCGGCGGCGGCCTGTTTGCCGGTGGCGATCGGCAGAATGACGGTGACGCGGGTGCCGGCACCCTTCTGGGAGTCGATGCGCAGATCGCCGTCATGCAAGCGGGCCAAGGCGTAGGCGATCGGCAAGCCGAGGCCGGTACCTTCATGGCGCTTGTTGAAACCGGTTTCGACCTGGCCGAAGGGCCGCATGGCGGTTTCAATTTCGGTGGCCGACATACCCTCGCCGGTATCGGTTACCGCGACGATGGCATAGCCCTGCTGAGCGGCGCCCGCCTCGACGCGAATGCGGCCCTTCTTGGGCGTGAATTTTACCGCATTGCCGACGAGGTTGATGAGAATCTGCTTGATGCGGAGCGGGTCGCCCATGATCACCGGCATGTTGGCGGCGATGCCGGTTTCGATGGTAATGTCTTTTTCCTTGGCCTTGGCCTGGATGATCAAAATGCAGGAGGCGATCAGCGGCTTGATGTCCATGGGTTCGGGGTCCACTTCGAGTTGGCCCGCCTGGATCTTGGAAACATCGAGAATGCCGTTGATCAGTGCCAGAAGGTGTTCGGCCGCCTGCTTCACATAGCCCGAATACTGCTTGACCTTTTCCGGCGTGGAGACGGGTTGAAGGTGCAGCATGTCGGAGAAACCGATGATGGCGTTGAGCGGGGTGCGCAGCTCGTGGCTCATATTGGCGATGAATTCCGACTTCGCCTTGGAGGCGAGTTCGGCATCGACCCTGGCGGCGTTGAGCGCCAGCCCCTGCTTGTGGCGGGTGACGGCCTGGCCGAAAAGCTCGGAATACTCGCCGATGAGCGAGCCTTCCCGGAACCAGCGCGTGCCGAACGTCCTCATGGCTTCCCCCTTCTCGGGCCATTGTTAGTCATCAACGTCTCAAAATGGGGTTAAGGGACTAGCAAGCATTCGAACATCGCCCGACACAATTGCTTTACGGGCGTTAAGAAGTTGCTAGACTGCAATCAACGCAATGTTTTCGGGTGGTTTGCTGCGCTCCGGCCGCCAGGCTCGTCGAGCGCGGGCGGCCCGTGGAAGGTTCAGGACGTGGACGCGATCAATGGGGCGGGCAGTGACCGCTTCCGGCGCAAGCCGGCACCCGCCCAGGCCGGGGGTGATTTCTATGGCGCCCTCGATCTGGGGACCAACAACTGCAGATTGTTGATTGCTACGCCGGTGGCGCAGGGGTTCACCGTCGTCGATGCCTTTTCGCGGATCGTAAGGCTGGGCGAAAATCTGGGCCGTTCGGGCAGGTTGCACGACCAGGCCATGAGGCGCACCATCGATGCCCTGCGGGTCTGCGCCAACAAGTTGAAGTGGCGCAAGGTTGAGCGCATGCGGCTGGTGGCGACCGAAGCCTGCCGCATGGCCGCCAATGGCGATGAATTCATCGCCCGGGTGGCGGCCGAGACCGGGCTGCAATTGGAAATCATCGACCGCGAGACCGAGGCGCTGCTGGCGGCAACCGGCGCCGAACCGCTGATCGATCCGGCCGCCGAGACCGCGCTGGTCTTCGATATCGGCGGCGGCTCGACCGAAATCATGTGGATGGTGAAGCGGGGGGAGCGTTTCGAGATCGCCGCCTGGACGTCGCTGGCCGCCGGCGTGGTGACGATCTCCGAACGCTTCGGCGGCGGCGCTGACGTCACTCCGGAGGCTTTCGCGACGATGCGCGCCTATCTGAAGCCGATGCTGGCGGAATTCCGCGAGCAGATCGTGGCGACGACCGGCCGGACGCCTGAGCCCTCGCATCTCCTCGGGACCTCGGGAACGGTGACGACCATCGCCGGCGTGCTGCTCGGGCTGCAGCGCTATGACCGCTCGAAGGTCGACGGCTGCTGGCTGGACAGCGCGGCCATTGGCGAGGTAACCGGCAATCTCCTGCGGATGAGCTACGAGCAGCGGGCGCAGAGCCCCTGCATCGGCCGCGAGCGCGCCGGTCGGGTGCCGAGCGGCTGCGC
>CAYOZR010000077.1:0-15426 GCA_964408555.1 uncultured Aestuariivirga sp. | reverse complement strand
AGAAAGAACAGGGGCTCGGCTCCCTGCACCACCAGATCGTTGAACGACATGGCGACCAGATCGATGCCCACGGTCGTGTGGATGCCGCTGTCGATGGCCAGCCGGAGCTTGGTGCCCACCCCGTCATTGGCGGCGACCAGCACGGGGTCGCGGAAGCCCGCCGCCTTGAGATCGAACAGGCCCCCGAAGCCGCCCAGCGCCGAATCGGTTCCAAGCCTCGCCGTCGCCTTGGCCAGGGGCTTGATCGCCTCGACCAGCGCGTTGCCGGCCGCGATATCCACGCCCGCGTCGGCATAGGTGATGCGCTTGTCTTCCGCTTGTTTGCCGACGCCCATGCCGCTAGTTTGCCCCAATCCTCTGTGGTTATGCCGTGTGGCCCGCGTGCATAGCCCGAAGTGCCGGCCGAATAAAGCATTGGATGGTCCGCCCGGGGCCCTTGGGAGTTCTAGCCGGAATGACGGTTTTGCATCTGTGGCGATTGGGGCTCGCGGTCTTGCTGTCGCTGGGCCTTGCCGGCTTTGCCGCGCGCGCCGCCGGTCCGGTTGAAACCAGCATCTATGCGGTCCAGGGCGTTGCCGCCGACGTGACCGGCAAGGATGCCACCGCCGCCAAGAATCGGGCGCTGATCGATGTGCAGGTCAAGGCCTTCTTCATCCTGGTCGAAAGGCTGGGCTCGCCGGAGATCGCCCGCCAGCTGTCGTCGATGCGGCTCAAGGACATCGCGCCCTATCTCAAATCCCTGTCGATCGAGCAGGAAAGCTCCGCCCCCGGCCGCTATATCGGCAAGTTCACCGTGCGCTTCCTGCCCGACAAGATGCGGCAATTGTTGAGCCGCTACGGCGTCGTCGTTCCCTCCGCCCAGGCGCCGGCCGTTGTCGTCATTCCGCTGTGGAACGCCCCCGATGGGCCGCTGCTCTGGGAGGACAATCTGTGGCGCCAGGCCTGGCTCGATCTCGGCGCCGAGCAGGCGCTGGTGCCGTTGATCGTGCCGCTCGGCGATCTCGAGGATACCGGAACCTTGACCGCCGCCGATGCGCTGGCCGGGGATCCCGTCAAGCTCGAGGCGATCCGCCGCCGCTATAGCGCCGCCGCCGTGCTGGTGGCCGCCGCCGCCCCCGCCGAAGGCAACGGCATTCGTGCCACCATCGCTGGCCGCACCCCGCAAGGGCAGGTGAAATTCGACAAGACCTACACCTCCGGCGAGGCCACGCTCGAGGCCTCGGCGGCCCTCGCCGTCCGGCGCTTCCAGGCCGTGATGATCGAGAACTACCGGCGAGGCGAGGCCGCCGCCGCGGCCGAAGCCGTGGCGTCCGATCAAGGCTCCGGCCCCTCGCAATCGCTGCCCGTCGCCGTGCCCTTCGCCAGCCCGTCGCAATGGAACGGCATCCGCTCGCGCATTCTCGCCACCCCCAATGTGATCGGCGTCGATGTCACCACCCTCGATGCCTCCGGCGCGGTGATCCGGCTGATGTTCGTCGATACGATTCAGGCGCTGCAAGCCAACATGCAGGGCACCGGCCTGGTCCTGTCGCGGGTGGGCGGCACCTGGATGATCGAGCCCATGTGATCGAAACCATGTGATGCGCCCATGAACCTGCCCAATCTCATCACCATCGCCCGCATCCTGCTGGTGCCGGTCACCGTGTGGCTCATCATTTCGGAAGCTTTCGGACTTGCCTTCCTGGCCTTCATCGTGGCGGGCGTCAGCGACGGCGTCGATGGCGCCATCGCCAGGCGCTACGGTCTCAGAACCGAACTCGGCGCCTATCTCGATCCGCTCGCCGACAAGGCGCTCCTGGTGTCGATCTACGTCTCGCTGGGAATGCTCAAGGTGCTGCCCGCCTGGCTGGTCATTCTCGTCGTCACCCGCGACATCCTGATCGTCGGCGCGGTGATCCTGTCGCGGCTGATGGACAAGCCGTTGCAGATGGCGCCCTTGATGATCAGCAAGATCAACACCGCCGCGCAGATCGTCTTCGCCGGCGCCGTGCTCGGCGTGCTCGAGCTTGGCATCGGCATCGAGCCGTTCCTGACCGCCGGCATGGTTCTGGTCGCCGGCCTGACCGCCGCCTCGGGCGCGCTTTACTTGCGCGAATGGCTGCGCCATATGGCCAATGGCGGAACGCGATGAAACCATGAGCCTGCAACGGCAATTCTCCTTCTGGGTCGCGGCATTGATCGCGCTCATCCTGGTGCTGTGGCTGCTGCACGGCATTCTCCTGCCCTTCGTCGCCGGCCTGGCGCTGGCCTATTTCCTCGATCCCGTCGCCGATGCGCTGGAGCGCCTCGGCCTGCCGCGGCTCGCCGCCACCCTGGCGATCCTGCTGCTCAGCATTCTGGCCCTGGTCCTGGTGCTGTTCCTGATTCTGCCGGTGCTCGGCGACCAGATCGTCAAATTCGCCGCCGACCTGCCGGGCCTGTTGCAGGCCCTGGTGACGCGCTTCAATGAGCTGGCCCCCCTGTGGCTCAAGGACATGATCGCCAAATCCGGCACCGACATTCAGGGCCAGGTGACCGCCCTTGCCGGCCGCGCCGCCGGCTGGATCGTAACCCTCCTCGCCTCCGTCTGGTCGGGCGGCATGGCGCTGGTCAATCTCCTGTCGCTCCTGGTGGTGACCCCCATCGTCGCCTTCTATCTCTTGGCCGATTGGGACCATATCGTCGCCAGGGTCGATGGCTGGCTGCCGCGCGATCACGCCGAAGCGGTGCGCGCCATCGCCCGCGACATCGACACCGCCATGGCCGGCTTCATCCGCGGCCAGGGCACCGTCTGCCTCTTGCTCGGCGCCTTCTATGCCATCGCTCTGACGCTGGCCGGTCTCAAATTCGGCCTCGCCATCGGGCTCGGCGCCGGGCTCCTCACCTTCATTCCCTATGTCGGCGTGGTCGTCGGCGGCGTTCTGGCGGTGGGCGTGGCGCTGGTCCAGTTCTGGCCCGATTTCGGCGCCATTCTTCTCATCGTTGCCATCTTCGCCGCGGGCCAGTTCATCGAAGGCAATGTCCTGTCGCCGAAACTGGTGGGCCACAGAGTGGGCCTGCATCCCGTCTGGCTGATGTTCGCGCTCTTCGCCTTCGGTTACGTCTTCGGCTTCGTCGGCCTGTTGCTCGCCGTGCCGCTCGCCGCCGCGGCGGGCGTGCTGGTGCGTTTTGCGCTTCGCCAATATCTGGCAAGCCGGCTCTATCTCGGGGTGCCCCGCACCATGCCGGAACCGAAGCCGCTCAAGCCCCCGCGCCGCCGGACATGAACCCGTCCGCCCGTCAACTCGCCCTCGCATTGCCGCACCGCACCGCGCTCGCCCGCGAGGATTTTCTGGTCGCGCCCTCCAATGCCGCCGCCGTCGCACTGATCGACCGCTGGCCCGACTGGCCCTCCCACGCAATTCTCCTCGTCGGCCCCGCCGGCAGCGGCAAGTCGCATCTGGTCGAAGTCTGGCGTCAGTTATCCGGCGCCCGCCGCATCGCCGCCGGGAAGCTGCGTCCGATGGATGTTCCAACCCTCCTCGATACCGGCGCGCTGGCGCTTGAGGATGCGCCGGGCCAGCGCCTCGACGAAACCGCCCTGTTCCATCTGATGAACCTGGCCCGCGAGCAGGGGGCGCGGCTCTTGATCACCGCCGCAACTCACCCCGCCTCCTGGCGCGTCGCCTTGCCCGATCTCGCCTCGCGCCTGCGCGCCGCCCCCGTCGTCGAACTCGGGCCCCCCGACGACGAGCTCCTGCGCGGCGTGCTGGTCAAGCTCTTCGCCGACCGGCAATTGGCCGTGGACGAGCCGCTCGTCTCTTTCCTCCTGACCCGCATGCCCCGCTCCCTCGACGCCGCCCGCCTTCTCGTCGCCGAAATCGACCGAAGAGCGCTGGAGGAGCGGGCCGAGGTGACCCGCACTTTCGCGGCGCGCGTGCTCGCCTCCTTCACCGCACCGGGCCTGTTCGGGGAAGAGGAATAGCGGCGCGTCCGGCCGTAGGCGCGATTGACGGCAACTACGCCGAAGCCGGATCTGAAGACGCAACGGGGATTGGGTGTGCTCGCCAGGAGGACCGGCCAATCCGGGGAACCGGCAGTCCTTCGTTTCATCGTGGCATCCCCGCGGATCGGGCAAACCGCCGCGGCACGCTGACCGTCAACTCGGCGCTTGCAGCGTCGGGACTGTTTGCCGGGCCGGATCGAGAACCCACGCGGCGAGATTTTCGAATTTCATCGGGCGGGCAATGAGGTAGCCCTGGCCGAAGCCGCACCCCATCTTCTTCAGGATGTCCAGCTGGGCTTCGGTCTCAATTCCCTCCGCGACGGCTTTCATCTTCAGCCGCTTGGCCAGTGCGATCGAGGATTCCACGATCAATCGCGCGTTCCTGTTGGTCATCATGTCGGAGATGAATTGCTTATCGATCTTGAGCGACGTGAATGGAATGATGCTCAGCCGCTCCAGGCTCGAGTAAGAGGTTCCAAAGTCGTCGATTGCGAGGTCGATTCCCTTGAGCCGGAGTCTTGCGAGAATACCGAGCATGGCGATTTCATTGATCGTCGCGGAGGATTCGGTGAGTTCGACCGTCAGGGACCCGGCCGGCAATTCGTGATAGGCAACCATCCTAGCAAGTTTTTCCGGAAGTCGATCGTCAACCAGATCCTCGGTTCCCAGATTGACCCAGACCTTCCAGATCAAACCCCGCTGTTTCAACTTCGCCGCGCCAGCCAGGGCGCGATGCGCAATCTGACGGGTAAGGCGCGGCAGCACCCCATGGCGGGCGGCGACTGCAATGAAGCGGTCCGGGGCGACCAGGCCGAATTTCGAGTTCCAGCGCGCCAGCGCTTCGTAACCGGCCGGCTGGTTTGTCGCAAGATCCACGATGGGCTGAAAATGGACGTCGAATTCCTGGCGCTCCAGACCGGCCAGGATATCCTCGATATTGATTTCGGAAGTAAGTGGCTTGCTGCCCGGCCACTGGGGCTCGTGCTGTTCCGCTTCCAGAATACCGCGGATATCGCTAGCTCGGAACGGCTTATTGAGCACCCCTATGACCCGCAGATCGGACCGCTTGGCAATTGTTTCCGCTGTCGCGAGAACCTCGCCGTGCGCTCCGCTCATCAAGACTATCGCGGATTTGATTTGATGGCGGGATAATACATCCAGAACCTGAATGCCATCCGTCCCGGGCATCATCATATCGACGAATATGATATCCGACTTTGTCAGAACGCCAAGATTGACGGACTTGATGTGGCAAGTCGTCGTTACCTCGTAGCCCAAATTGCTGATTAGCCTCGACATGAACAGGCAGAAGGCGTCCTCATCGTCGATGACGAGCACCCGTCGGGCGGGCCTTAAAACCGGCGGTTCCTCAGGTTCCATGGAAGAATATTGTTTCACGCACAAATGTTAACATCGCAATATTAATGCCGCTCTAATGAATCCTGTTCGAAACGATTTCGTCGTTCGGATATCGCCGCATCTAGAGCGGCGGCTTGCAATCCTTAAGATAGTCCGGCACCGCGGCTGCCGAGCGGCAAAAAGCAATCAAATCAATTCAATGGAGCGGTTTTCCGGGGCCGATGCCGGATTGGAATACGCTCCCAAAATGCGAAATATCGTGGCTGCATCGAAGAGCGGGAACGAGGATGATTGGCGGCTGAAGCGGCCCATCAATTGGCGTCGAGGATATCCCGCAGGGCGCGGGCCAGGTCGTCTTTGCGGTAAGGTTTGGTCAGCAGACGCATGTTGACCGGCGGGCCGCCGTTGCCGTTGAGCTTCGCCTCGGGGAACCCCGATGTCAGCAGCACCTTCATGGCCGGCCAGCGCGACACCGCCGTGCGCGCCAGGTCGTAGCCGTTCATCCCTCCCGGCATCACGATGTCGGTGAACAGAAGATCGATTGGCTCGCTCTCGAGGATTTTGAGGGCCGCGGCTCCGTCTTCCGCCTCAAATAGGCGATAGCCGAGGTCTATGAGCTGGCGCGCGACGACGCGGCGCAACTCCGTGTTGTCCTCGACGGCCAGAATGGTTTCGTGGCCGCCGCGCTCGAACGCTGCCGTGGCCCGCGTCCCGGCCGCGCCCGCGGCCGTCGTGGCGCGCGGCAGATAAAGCCGGACCGTCGTGCCGTGGCCGGCCTCGCTGTAGACGTTGATGTGGCCGCCGGATTGTTTGAGGAAACCGAAGACCATGCTGAGGCCGAGACCGGTTCCCGGGCCTTGCTCCTTGGTGGTGAAGAACGGCTCGAAGATATGGCTGAGCAGCTCCGGCGGAATGCCGGTGCCGGTGTCGCTCACCTCGATCAAGGTGTAGTGCCCGGATGCAAGTCCGGGATGCAAGGCGGCATAGTCCTCATCCAGATTCCGGTTGCCCGTCGTAACCGTCAACACGCCACCCTTGGGCATGGCGTCGCGCGCGTTGTTGAAGATATTGACAAGGCTTGCTTCCAGCTGGGCCGGATCGGCGATCACCGGCCAGACGTCCGCTCCCAGCTCGAGCCCGATCTCGATGTCCCCGCCGAGTGTGCGGCTCACGAGATTGCTCATTCGCGCCACCAGATCGTTGACGTCGATGCGCAGCGGCTGCAGCGGCTGGCGGCGGGCGAAGGCAAGCAGCCGCCGCGTCAGATCGGCGCCCCGCAGCGCCGCGTCGAGAGCTTCGCCGGAAAATTGACCGATATCCGGCGCCATGACCGCACCGTCGCTTAGCTGCCCGCGCAGCAGATCGAGATTGCCGATGATGATGCTGAGCAGATTATTGAAGTCATGGGCCATGCCGCCGGTCAGATTGCCGATCGCTTCCATTTTCTGCGCCTGGCGCAGCTGCATTTCGACGGCCTTGCGATCGGTAATGTCGCGCACCGCGGCGATCACCACGGGAGTCTCGCCGCTGCGATCCGGGTTCAGGCTGATCTCAACCGGAAATTCGCTGCCGTCCTTGCGAAGCGCGTGGAGATCCTTCCCGGCGCCCATGTTGCGCCCCTTGGGGGCCTTCATGTAGTGGCGTAGATGATCCGCGTGGATGTCCCTGTATCGTTCCGGCAGGAGGACGCCGATCGGTTCTCCGGAGAGCTCCTCGGGAGCATAGCCGAACATCGCCTGCACCCGGTGGCTGGCGAGAAGAATGCGGCTGGTCGGGTCGACGATGATCATGGCGTCCGGGCTCGCCGCTAGGAAGCCGCGCAACCTGGCCTCGCTCTCCCGTAGTTCGGCGGCCCGGGCCACCAGGCTTTGCTGAAGCTTCGCGTTCTCCTCGTCCCGCAGCGCCAGGGTCCGGTTGGCGTCCCGAAGCTGCGCGATCGCGCTGAGCTGTTCCTGGTGGAGCTTATTGGATGCCGCCCCCTGCGCCTGGAGTTGAACGAGTTCGGTGACATCCTCGACCCTGTGGATGATCCAGGCAACTTCACCATGGCCGTCGAGGACGGGCGTATTGAGTGGGCTCCAGTAGCGTTCCTCAAAACCGCCGCCCTCGGAGGCGGGACGAGGAATGTCGTATTTCTGCACCGCCATGGCGTCGGGACGCCGAAATTGCCGGACCCGGTCGAGCGACGAACGCAGATTGCCGGCGCCGGTCGCTGTTGTATCGGCCGGATTGTCCGGGAAGGCATCGAAGATGCCAAGGCCAAGGATGCCATCGCGGGTAGTCATCGTCGCCCGGCAATAGGCATCGCTGACGGCGGCGATCTTGAGGTCGGGAGTCAGAACCAGGTAGAGATTGGGCGCACCCTCGAAAAGAGCCTGGAAATCGGGAGATGCATCGGGGTTAGGTTTCATCGGGGTCACGGTCTAGTTCAAGGGAATATCGATCGGCTTGCCGATCTTGACCGGCATCCACCGGATGAGTGGCCTGTTGCGGTCGAGATTGGAGCGGATGGACGTCATTGGCAAGACCGGACCTTGGCCATGCGCCTGCCGTGCGCCAAAGCCGGTGACATCGGCCCAAAGCGGAAAGTCAAACCGATCCACCACCGCCCGCTCAAAGACCTGTTCATTGAATCGTCACGAGCGCGTAATATATCCTCCAAATGCCCGCAGTCCCAGGCCCGCCTTATGAATGAACTGTCGCCGCTCCCCGCCGTGGGGCCCATCGGGCTCGACGATCCGGCGCGCTTCATCAACCGGGAGATTTCCTGGCTCGGCTTCAACATGCGGGTGTTGGAGGAGGCGCGCAACCTCAACCATCCCTTGCTCGAGCGCCTGCGCTTCCTGTCGATCTCCGGCAACAATCTCGACGAATTCTTCATGGTCAGGGCTGCCGGGCTGGCCGGCCAGGTGCGCGAGGGCGTGGTCGACCTGAGCGAGGACGGGCTGACGCCGGCCGAGCAGCTAGAGCGCATCCGCAAGCTCGCCCAGGAGCTCACCGTCGAGCAGGACCGCCGCTGGCTGCAGTTGAAGAGCGAACTCTCCGGCAGCGGCATCGCCATCGTCGAGGCGGACGAATTGACCGCCGCCGAACGGCACTGGCTCGACATCCGCTTCCTCGACCAGGTGCTCCCGGTGGTCACCCCCATCGCCATCGATCCGGCCCATCCTTTCCCCTTCATTCCCAACCGGGGCTTCATCATCGCGCTCGAACTGAAGCGCCGCCGCGACGGCGGCACCATGAACGCGCTGTTACCCATCCCGCAGCAGCTCGAACGCTTCATCCGCCTGCCCGCCGCCGAGGCTGTGACTGGCGCCCGCTTCATGTCGCTGGAGAACATGCTGGGCCTGTTCATCCCCAGGCTGTTCCCCGGCTATGAGGTGCTGGGCCGGGGCTTGATCCGCATCATCCGCGACAGCGACATCGAAATCGAGGAAGAGGCCGAAGATCTTGTGCGGGTGTTCGAAAGTGCGCTGAAGCGCCGCCGCCGCGGTCTGGTGATCCGCATGGAAGTGGACGCCGGCTGCCCGCAACCCTTGCGCAACTTCATCGCCGCCGAACTCGATGCCCCCGCCGACGCGATCGTCACCTGCGAGGGCCTGGTCGGTTATTCCGACACCACCCAGCTCATTCTCGACGAGCGCCCCGATCTCAAGTTCAAGCCCTATGTGGCGCGCTTTCCCGAGCGCGTCCGCGATCACGGCGGCGATTGCTTCGCGGCCATCCGCCAGAAGGACATCATCGTCCACCACCCTTACGAATCC
Organism: uncultured Aestuariivirga sp.; assembly: GCA_964408555.1. Lineage (GTDB taxonomy): Bacteria > Pseudomonadota > Alphaproteobacteria > Rhizobiales > Aestuariivirgaceae > Aestuariivirga. The sequence goes on along the minus strand of CAYOZR010000077.1, from coordinate 6,339 downwards.
TTCGACGTCGTCGTCCAGTTCGTGCTCCAGGCGGCCAACGACCCCGACGTTGTGTCGATCAAGCAGACGCTGTACCGCACCTCCAAGGATTCGCCCATCGTCGCCGCCCTTGCCAAGGCGGCGGAGGCCGGCAAATCGGTGACGGCGCTGGTCGAGCTCAAGGCCCGCTTCGACGAGGAGGCCAACATCCAGTGGGCCCGCGATTTGGAGCGCGCCGGCGTCCAGGTGGTGTTCGGCTTCATCGAGCTCAAGACCCACGCCAAGGTCTCGATGGTGGTGCGCCGCGAGGCCGGCCTGATGCGCACTTACGTGCATTACGGCACCGGCAACTATCACCCGGTCACCGCAAAAATCTATACCGACCTGTCCTTCTTCACCTGCGATCCGGCGCTGTGCCGCGATGCCGCGCGGCTGTTTAATTTCATCACCGGCTATGCCCAGCCCGAGGACCTCGAGAAGCTGGCCCTGTCGCCGATCAATCTGAAGACGCGCCTGCTCGAACACATCGACGCGGAGATCGAACACGCACGCGCCGGCCGCCCGGCGCAGATCTGGGGCAAGGTCAATTCGCTGGTCGATCCCGGCATCATCGATGCGCTCTACAGGGCGAGCAATGCCGGCGTGCAGATCGATCTGGTGGTGCGCGGCATCTGTTGCCTCAGGCCCGGCGTGCCCGGCCTCTCCGAGAATATCCGGGTCAAAAGCATTGTCGGTCGCTTTCTCGAGCATTCGCGCATCGTCTGCTTCGGCGGCGGGCTGGCGCTGCCGCACAACAAGGCCCGTGTCTATATCGGTTCCGCCGACTGGATGCCGCGCAATCTGCACCGCCGCGTCGAAACCCTGATCCCCATCGACAACCCCACCGTCCACGACCAGATTCTCGACCAGATCATGATGGCCAACTTCAAGGACAACCAGCAGAGCTGGGAGCTCCTCGCCGACGGCACCTCGCGCCGCGTGGTACCCGGCCCCGGCGAGCCACCCTTCAACGCCCACCAATATTTCATGAACAACCCGTCGCTCTCTGGACGCGGCCGCTCCCTCAAAAATAGTCTGCCGCCGGAAATCGCCGGCCAGAAGAAGAAATCCCGGGCGCGCAAGTGAGTTGGCACACGGGCTTCCGCACCGAGCCGCCGAAATACCGTCCCGTGGCGGTGGTCGACATCGGCTCGAACTCGGTCCGCCTCGTCGTCTATGACGGGCTGCGCCGTTCGCCCACCCCGGTATTCAACGAGAAAATCCTGTGCGGCCTCGGCAAGGGCGTGGCAATCACGGGGAAGCTTAGCGAGGAAGGCGTGGTGCGGGCGCTCGCCGCGCTGCGCCGCTTCCGCGCGCTGACCCGCCAGATCGGTGCCAAACAGGTCTTCGCGGTCGCCACCGCGGCGGCGCGCGAGGCCGCCAACGGCGAGGATTTCATCGACCGGGCGGAGGAGGCGGTGGGGGCGGGGATCGACGTTCTCTCCGGCAAGGAGGAGGCCAGGTATGCGGCGCTGGGCGTCATCGCCGGCATTCCCGAGGCCGATGGCATCGCCGGCGATCTGGGCGGCGGCTCGCTCGAACTCATTGACATCAAGGACGGCAAACTCCGCGACGGCGTGACCCTGCCGATCGGACCTTTACGCCTCATCGACATGTCCGGCGGCTCGATCACCCGCGCCCGCAAGATCGTCGACGAATATTTCGAAAGCGCCAGGATTCTCGACAAGCTCAAGGGCCGCTCCTTCTATGCGGTGGGCGGCACCTGGCGCAATCTCGCCCGCCTGCACATGGCGCAGAACAAATATCCGCTCCACGTGCTGCACCACTATACGATCACCCGCCAGCAGGCCTCTTCGGTGGCCGATCTGGTCTCCGGCCTGTCGGCCTCCTCGCTCAAGGATATCCGCGAGGTCTCGAAAAGCCGCTCCGACACCATGCCCTATGGCGCGCTGGTGCTGAACCGGCTGCTCGAGCACTCCAAGCCCAGGGATACCGTCGTCTCGGTCTATGGGGTGCGCGAGGGGCTGCTCTATTCCAAGCTGCCGCGCCGCAAGATGCAGGCCGATGCGCTGCTGTCCTCGTGCTGGGATTTCGCTCGCCGCTATGCCCGCTCGCCCGAACACGAGCTCGAACTCTGCGACTGGACCGACCGGATATTCGGCGAAGGCCACCTCAAGGAAAATCCCTCCGAACGCCGCCTGCGCTATGCCGCCTGTCTGCTGGCCGACATCGGCTGGCGGGCCCATCCCGATTACCGCGCCGAACGCTCGCTCGGCATGATCTCGCAGGCCGCCTTCGTCGGCGTCGATCACCCCGGCCGGGTGTTCCTGGCGCTCACCGTCTTCTTCCGCTACGACGGCGTCGACAGTGGCGACAGCTTGACCCGGCTCCTCGACGACGATGCCATCGCCCGCGCCCATCTGCTCAGCAACATCTTCCGCCTCGCCTATATTCTCTCCGCCGCCATGCCCGGCATGCTGCCGAAGATCGGGCTGCGTCCCGGCGACGGCAAGACGCTGGTTCTCACGCTGCCCAAGAAACTCGCCGACCTGATGGGCGAGCGCGTCGAGAAGCGCTTGGCCGGCCTCGCCGCCGAGATGGGCCGCACCCCGAAGATCGTGATCGGCTGATCACCCCGCCGGCAAGATCGCCGCCCGCCCGTCGCGAAAGCCAATGACCGCGCGGCCCGCCTTCAAGTCCAGCGCCAGATTGCCGAACACCTCGCGCCGCCAGCCATGCATCATCGGCACATCCGCCGCATCGTCTTCCGCCACCGCGTCGATTTCGGCGGCACTGGCAACCAGCTTCGGCGCCAATCCCTCGCGCTCGCACACCACTTTCAGCGCCAGTTTCAGGACTTCCGCCGCCGCCTGGGCGCCCTCGCTCATCTCGTCGCGCCCGCCCTCCAGATGCGGCAGGCTTTTGGGATCGCGCGCGAGCCCGTCCTTCACCGCCGCCACTATGGCGTCTCCCACCCGCGATGTGGCGAAGCCCCTGGGCAGTGCCCGCAAATGGCCGAGCGCCTCGCGGCTCTGCGGCATCTGCATCGCGACTTCGGCCACCGCGTCGTCCTTGAGGATGCGCCCGCGCGGCACGTTCTTGTCGCGCGCCTCATGCTCGCGCCAGGCCGAGACCGCCACCAGCACGCCAAGCTGCTTCTTCGACTTGAGCCTGACCTTGATGCGCTTCCAGGCGTCTTCCGGCTCGGTCCGGTAGGTGGCGGGCGAAGTGAGAATGTCCATTTCCTCGGCCAGCCACGCCTCGCGCCCGGTCTTGTCGAGTTCGTCCTTGAGCCGCTCATAGACGACGCGCAAATGCGTGACGTCCGAGAGCGCATAGACAAGCTGCTTCTCCGACAAGGGCCGCCGCGACCAGTCGGTGAAGCGCGAGGATTTGTCGATCTGCGCGTGCGCCAGCTTGCGCACGATCGCCTCATAGCCCACCTGGTCGCCGAAGCCGCACACCATGGCGGCGATCTGCGTGTCGAACACCGGATGCGGCACCACGCCCGAGCGATGCACCATGATCTCGATGTCCTGCCTGGCGGCATGGAACACCTTCAGCACCCGCTCGTTGTTCATCAACGCGAAGAACGGTGCCAGATCGATGCCCGCCGCCATCGGATCGACCAGCCCCGCCGCCGTCTCTCCCGCCATCTGGATCAGGCACAGATCCGGCCAATAGGTCGTCTCGCGCATGAATTCGGTGTCGACCGTGACGAAACGGTCCCCCGCCAGTGCGGCGCACAGCGCCTCCAGCGATTTCGTCGTGGTGATGAGGTCCATGGGGGCAGGGAAACGCGAGTCTGGGCGCGCGGTCAACGGTTTGTGGCAGGAATTGGCGGAAATAATTGATTACGCTGGAAAATCAATGTGTTGATCGAAAAAGCGGACTCACTCTCTCAATTTCACCCTCACGCCCACCTCTCCACCAGCAATCTCTCGACCCTCTCGAACTCCCGCGCATTATTCGTCGCCAACACCAGCCGGAACGGCGCCGCTGCGGCGAGGGTTGGGCGCGGTCGCTCAGGAAGTCCGCGTCGAGGCGGGGCCATCGAAAAATTCTTCCCAACTCCCACCTTCCGGCATCGGCAAACGTGCGCTGCCTTGCTTGATGACGGCCACGCGCTTCACATGGGCGGGAAAGGCGGCTGACCCGGGAAGGTGGATGACTTGACCGCTATTGCGCCTGAAAACCCGGGAATGAGCCATAATCTGCCTCCTGCAGGTTGAAGGATTATGCACTTCTCGAGTGCTGTTGCGAATTGCGCAATTCCTTTTTTTCGTCATCCCGGCGCAAGCCGGGATGAAGTTAGCGACGGAGAGATCTGGAAGCCGAGGGTGGGTAACGGTCAAAATCCGCGGCGCGCTCGCTAGCTCGCCCTGAAGAACCACCTGTTCCAATTTCCATAGTGGTGAAGGGCTGCCCGCGCCTTCCCTCCGCTCTCAAGAGCGGAACTTTCTCTCCCACGGTCCGGAAATGTCTCCGGGCCGGCAAGGGCGGAGCCAGGCGCAAATTCCAACCCCAACGCAGCGGAAGGACGATCCCATGTTCTATAAACTCGAATGGCAGACCCCCCATGAAACGCCGCACGGCCTCACCGTTCCCGAGCGCTGCCTCCGCGCCGAACGCTGCCGCCACCGGCTGCCGCTTGGCGTCCGCGACTGGATGCCGGAACTCTCGGTCCACCTCTCGGCCCTCCATGACGAGCCGCAGATCTATTTCGGCCCCGTCAATCCCGACAAGATGGCGGTGCTGGCCGAAATCTTCAGCCCCCTCGAAACCGCTCCGCCCAACCGGCCCGACAAGGATCATTTCCTCAAGCCCTGCAAGGGCCGGCGCCCGCCTTTGTTCGAGAGCCGCGAGGCCTTCGACGCCGCGGGCGCCACGCCGGCTTGACAAATCCCACCCCCCATGCGCTTTTCCGCGCCGGATTCAGCCAGATTGCGAGGACCGATGCACGCCTACCGCAGCCACACGTGCGGCCAGCTCCGCCAGGACCATGCCGGCCAGGACATCCGCCTCTCGGGCTGGGTGCACCGGGTGCGCGATCATGGCGGCGTCCTGTTCATCGACCTGCGCGACCATTACGGGCTCATCCAGGTGGTGGCCGATCCGGATTCGCCCGCCTTCGAGGCGGCCGACAAGCTGCGTTCCGAATGGGTGGTGCGCGTCGACGGCAAGCTGCGCCTGCGCCCGGCCGGCACCGAGAACCGCGACCTGCCGACCGGCCTCGTCGAAGTCTTCGCCACCGGGATCGAAGTGCTGTCGCAGGCCGCCGAACTGCCGCTCCCGGTGTTCGGCGACGCCGAATACCCGGAAGATATCCGCCTCAAATACCGCTTCCTCGATTTGCGCCGCGACCGCATCCACGCCAACATCATGAAGCGCGGCATGATCGTCGATTCGCTCCGCCGCCGCATGAAGGAGCAGGGCTTCTTCGAATTCCAGACGCCGATCCTCACCGCCTCGAGCCCCGAAGGCGCCCGCGACTTCCTGGTGCCCTCGCGCATCCATCCCGGCAAGTTCTATGCGCTGCCCCAGGCGCCGCAGCAGTTCAAGCAGCTCATCATGATGTCGGGCTTCGACCGCTATTTCCAGATCGCGCCCTGCTTCCGCGACGAGGACCCGCGCGCCGACCGCTCGCCCGGCGAGTTCTACCAGCTCGACATCGAGATGAGCTTCGTCACCCAGGAGGATGTTTTCGCCGCGGTCGAGCCGGTGCTGCGCGGCGTGTTCGAGGAGTTCGGCGAGGGGAGGCCGGTGACGCAAAAGTTTCCTCAAATATCCTATTCGGCTTCAATACGCGCCTTTGGCACTGACAAACCCGATCTACGCAATCCGCTGCTGATTCACGACGTTACAAATGTGTTTCGCGATTCGGGATTTGGCTTGTTCGCAAAAGCGATTGCGGCTGATCCGAAAGTGCGGATATGGGCGATTCCGGCCCCGAAAGGCGGTAGCCGTGCATTCTGTGATCGGATGAATGATTGGGCCAAGGATGAAGGCCAACCGGGTCTTGGCTACATCATCTGGCGTGATGGTGATGAGGGTGGAGCCGGGCCAATCGCAAAAAATATTGGACGCGAAAGAGCATCCCAATTGAAAAAGGAACTCAATGGTCGACTTGGCCAACTGGTTCGCGTGCCTTTGCCAGTTGAGGAACAAACTACCATGGAGGTTCTTCTCGCTGAATCGTTTCCATTGGTGGCAGCAAATCAGTATCGGAACCTGAGGCCTGACGGCCTTCTCGATGGCGACGCTGTATTCTTTTTGATGTGCCGACCATTTGAGATTTATAAGTTCGCTGGGATTGCCTGTCACAAAGTGGGCGAGGAAATGAACCTGATTGTAAAAAAA
>CAYOZR010000076.1:0-15449 GCA_964408555.1 uncultured Aestuariivirga sp. | reverse complement strand
CCTTGAATCAGAACGAGACTGATTTGGGAATCCTGTTTGTCAACACGGCCTAAGCACTTTGTAAGGCGAAGTTCGAGGTGGATGGCTGGCTCAGCAAGCGTTGGTAACAACCCAAGTCGTCGTGTTGGAAAGCCACCCCAGCGGGTGGCTTTCCTCGTTTTTTGGGCATGCCGGGACACAGGAAACGGCGCGGCGCATGCCAGGAGCAGTCATTCTGTTGGCGATAGGTGGAATCGGGGCTGCCATATCCGCGCTCCGGTGGAAGTTTCTGTGGAACCGGATAGCCATCTGCTGAGTTAGACTCCCAGAAACGAGGGAAATTCGATGCGTGCAATAGCGGTCGCCATCCTGACCATAAGTCAACTGACATTGGTGCCATTCGTGACCCAGTTGTCGTTGAACACGTCAATCAGCCCTGCGGCGGCAGTCAATCGATCGGTGCAGAACCGGAACGTTACGGTCATCTACAAGCGCGATGGTGTTGAAACTGTCATCGACCGGCCACCGGGACTTTTGGGATAAGGGAGAGCAAGCCATGAGATCACAGCAAGGTTACGCAGGTCTTGTCGCGGCGTCGCGCACTCGGGCAAGTCGTATGCGGTGGGGAGCGCTCGCGTTATGCGCCTCGGTTTTCGCATTGACGCCCATTGCATCCGCCGAAATCATTCAGCTGTCCCCGACGACCTTAGCATTTCGTACGGCGGTAGATCTTGGATTAGCGGGTAATTTTGCGATTCTCTCAAAAGCAGGAATATCAACCACTGGAGCCACCGCAATTGTTGGACATATTGGCGTTAGCCCAATCGCCAGTACGGCTATAACCGGATTTGGGTTAATTCGGGATAGCTCAGGCCGATTTTCGACCTCAAGTCTAGTGACTGGAAGAGTCTATGCAGCCAATTATGCGGCTCCAACTCCCAGCATGCTAACCACAGCTGTCGGAGACATGCAAACCGCGTACACCGACGCCGCTGGACGAAAGAATCCTCGTGCTACCGAACTGGGTGGCGGAAATATTGGCGGGATGGTCCTTTTACCTGGACTCTACAAATGGAGTACTGGTGTGATCGTACCAGCGGATGTCACCCTCTCGGGCAGCGAAAATGCCGTCTGGATATTCCAGATAGCGGGGACTCTGAACATCAGCTCTGGTAAAAAGGTAATTCTCAGTGGCGGTGCACTGCCCAAGAACATCTTCTGGCAGGTTGCTGGAAAAACGACCCTTGGGACGACGGCTGTCTTCAAAGGGAATATATTATGCAAGACAGCGATTGTGTTAAAGACCGGCGCAAAACTATACGGTAGAGCCCTCGCACAGACCGCTGTCACATTAGACGCCAACACCGTCAGGAGGCCCCGGCTCTGAGCCAAGGGTCCATGAGGTGGATCAGGCTGAGTGAAACCCTGTAATGCGTTCCCGGCCCTCTGCCCTCCTCGGATCAGTCGAACACCGGCCAGGCAGCATCCACCGGCCGCCGAGCCGCGCCCAAGACTGGTGGGGCGAGTTCATGCCCCGCAATCATGCCATGGAACAATCGTCTGCCATCTCAAGCGGTGCTCCGAAAGGGGCACCGCAACGATTTCTGCCCACCAGCGATTGCTGCCACCACCGCCCTCCGGAAGGAACTTTTTGGCATGCTGCACGTTACATTCTCATAATCTCTAAAGGAGTTTCGCTATGAAAAATCTGTTACTCGCCGCCGCCTTCGCCGCCTCGCTTGCGATCGGGTTGCCTTCGGCGGCCGACGCTCACAAGGTCCGAGTCCTGTTCTTCTTCGGCTATCCGCACTACAGCTATCAGGTGGGGCCGGGGTATATGTACAGGCCCGGCTATGGCTGGTATTGGCCCGGCTACCGCCAGGCACGGCTGTCATGCGGACAAGCCAAGTGGAATGTGCGCAACAATGGCTATCGCAATGTCTCGACAGTCGAGTGCCGCGGCGCCACCTACACCTTCAGGGGAACCCGCAATGGCCGTGGCTATATCCTCTATGTGAACTCTAGAACCGGCGCCATGTGGCGCAACTAGACTTGGATCACGGCTGTCCGGCTCCGGCCGGACAGTCCCTGTTACTCCAACCAATGATTTGATATTGCGGCATGGGTCTCCACGTGTGACAATTCCCAATCCAATGGACCACACAAGAGCCAGCGGCACCAGCCACCGAGAAAGACCGGATTTGGGCGGCACCAGTCCGCCTGGGCGCGATTCCGCGTGGCCGCAACGCGCCATGAGCGCTGCCAAAATCGTGGTCTATTCCTGCGATGTGGAAACCGGCCTTGCGCTGCGATCCGAAAACAGCGTGGAGGTCTTGGGCATTTCCTCGTCCGGCCCAACGCAGCACCAGTCCGAGCGCATCTCTCCCGAAGACCGTTCCTATTTCGAAACCGCTTTCAAATCGATCACACCGCGGGCGCCACAATTCGAGATCGAATACCGTTTCAGCCATGCGGTGACCGGCGTGCGGTTCAGGGTGCTGGACCGCGGCGAAGGCGAATTCGATGAAACCGGCAAGCTACTTCGTGTGCACGGCGCCATTGTCGACATCAGCGGGCGCATCAGCGCAGAAAACGAAATACGCGAGGCAGCGCGGCTCAGCTCGGTCGCCTTCGAGGCCGCGCGCATGGGTGCATGGCATCTCGATGCGGCAGCCGACAGACTGACCTGTTCGGACGAACTGCTGGCGCTCCTCGGAATCGACCGCAGCCAGTTCGACGGCACGCCCGATGCCATCGAAAAGGCCATTCATCCCGACGATGTCGAGCTATGGCGCAAGGTGCACGAAAAGGCGCTCACGTCCGGGGGCAGGATGGAGCTCGAATTCCGCGTGCTTCTGCCGCGGGGCAATCTCCGTTGGTTCCTGTCGCGCGGCGAAATCTTGCGCCATTCCGACGGCACGGCCATCGAAATTCATGGTGTGATGATCGACATCACAGAGCGGAGGGCCGCGGAGGAAGCCGCCGCCCTGCTCGCTGCCATCGTCGCCGCCTCCCAGGACGCGATCATCAGCAAGGACCTCAACGGCATCGTGACGCACTGGAATCGCAGCGCCGAGCATCTGTTGGGCTACAGCACCGAGGAAATGATCGGCCAGCCGATCTCCCGCATCATTCCGCCCGACAGCACCGGCGAGGAGCTCAGGATACTGAGCGCCATCCGGAGCGGCGAATTTATTGCCCCCTATGAGTCGATCTTGCTGCGCAAGGACGGCAGCAGGCTCGATGTTTCGCTCACCGTGTCGCCGATCCGCAATGCCGCCGGCCATGTGGTCGGAGGCTCGACCATCGTGCGCGACATTACCGAGCGCCGGCGCCACATCGAAATACTGCGGCAGAATGAAGAGCGCTTGCGCCTGGCGCTCAGGAGCGCCCGTGCCGGCGCCTGGGACTATGACCTGTTGCGCAAGGAATTCCGCTGGTCGCCTGAAATGTTCGTCCTCTACGGGCTCGATCCGGCAAACGGCGTGCCTTCCCGTGAAGATATAGACGGGCAAATCGTGCCGTCGCATCGAGACCGCTTCCTCGCTGAGTTTGATAAGGCGCTCGCGCAGGGAGGTTCGTTCGTCATCGAATTTCCGATCGTCAGGCCGGACGGCTCGGAAATCTGGACAGCCATCGTGGGTGACGTCATCCAGGATGTGACGAGACGGCCTGTCAGCGCGCGCGGCATCGATCAGGACATTACCGAGCGCAAAAACTGGGACAAGCGCCAAGCCATGCTGCTGCGCGAACTGTCGCACCGCGTCAAGAACACCTTGGCGGTAATCCAGGCGATGACGCGCCAGACACTGCGAGCCAGCAGCGATCCAAAATCCTTCGCCGAAGCCTTCGAAGGGCGCATCCGCAGCCTCGCCTCGTCCCACATTCTCCTGACCGAGGCCAATTGGAGCGGCGCCAAGCTCGCCGACGTGATCCGCAACCAGTTGGGCCCCATGGTGGACGACATGGCGAAGCGGTTAGCGCTGCGCGGGCCCGATGTGGTGCTTCCGGCCGAAACCTCGACGCAATTGGGATTGGTGTTGCATGAACTCGGCACCAATGCGGCAAAATATGGCGCCTTGTCGACGCCCGCGGGCAAGATTTCCATCGTATGGACGGTGTCGCGGGGCAAACTCTGTCTTACCTGGCGGGAAAGCGGTGGTCCGCGCATCGATACACTTCCCACCCACAAGGGCTTCGGCACGGCGCTTATCGCTTCAAGCGCCAACAAGGTTACACGCCGCTTCGACCCGGCTGGATTGTCATGCCGGCTCGAACTTGCCCTTTGAGGGCAGTTGATGCAATCTCGCCCCATTGGGAGCGACGATGCTTGGTGGCGCGCGAATCCTGGTGGTGGAAAATGAGCCCTTGATCGCCATGGAAATGGTGCAGACGATCGAGGAGGCAGGCGGCATAGTCGCGGCCTCCGTCCGATCCCAGCACGAAGCCTTGACGCTCGCCGAATATGCGGACGTCCACGCGGCTCTGCTCGATGTTCGCCTTTCCGACGGCACCGCCTTCGACGTGGCTTCAAGGCTGGCGGCTAGGGGAATTCCCTTCCTGTTCTGCACTGCGGATAGCGAAGACCGCGCCCGGTTCTCCGACTGGCCGGAGGTGCCGGTCGTCATAAGACCGCACAGGCCCGAAGTGATCATCAACGCTCTGTCCCAGTTGTTGCGGGGTCGAAGCTAGGTCTGCGGAACCGGAGCGGCTGTGATGCGTACATAGGCTTGGCATCAATCCTGATGCCGGCAAGAAGGCATCGCTCATGTATTTTTGCTCCGGCGTTGACGGTTGCCGAATATGGCTTGGATGGCTACTTTCACGCTTGGGACCCAGGCCATTTGGGGAATGTCGGTTAGAGGGAGTCGATCAGATGACCGTCGTCCAGGTTTCCTATTTCTCGGACATGTTGTGCATTTGGGCATATGCCACGCAGGCTCGCATCGATGCGGTCAAAGAGAAATTCGGCGACACGGTTCGATTGGACTATCGGTTCTGCTCTGTCTTTGGCGATGCGGCCCGCAAGATCGCTTCGACTTGGCGAGACAAGGGTGAATATGCCGGGTTCAATTCACATTTGCGACAAGTGGCGCAACAATTCCCGCATGTCGAAGTCCATCCGGACATCTGGCTGAAGACGCGCCCGCCAACGTCGGCAAGCGCGCATTTATTTATGACAGCGGTCCAGCATTGGCAGCAAGAACGAGGGAGACAAGGCCAAAGCGGATCGGCGGTATCGATCTTCGATAATGTGATGTGGGCATTCCGTTGCGGGTTTTTCCGGGATTGTCGCGACATCGCCCGTTGGGATGTTCAATGCGAATTGGCTGAAGCTCTCGGCGTTGATATAGATGCGATTGAAAAAAGCATTCGCGATGGAACCGCATTTGCCAGACTGGCTGCGGACTACCAAGACGCCGACAAGATGCGCATCGAAGGCAGTCCAAGCTTCGTATTGAACGAGGGACGCCAGAAGCTCTACGGGAATGTTGGCTTCCGGATCATCGAAGCAAACATTCAGGAATTGTTGCGGGTGCCCGGTGGCGACCAAGTCAGTTGGTGCTGATCATCGTATGTTTACTCCAGTTTTATTTGCAATGCCCGGAACCAAAGCGGGATATTGGAGTTAGTTACCCAGCGCCCCCGTGTTCGGGCTGCTCGATAAGGACCTGTGACATGACGAAGCAGAACCACATCTCCCGCGTCTGGGATATTATCGAGAAGGCACGCGTCGGCATGCTGACGACGCGATTTGCCGGCGGCCTGCGCGCCCGGCCGCTGCAAGCGCGGGCCGACCGCGACGCCGGCCTCGTCTGGTTCGTGACCGATGTGCGCGGTGCCAAGGACGACGAGATCGACGCGGCTCATGACATCGGGCTTGTCTTCATCGATGAGGACGATCGCGCTTATCTCTCCATCACCGGCCGCGCTTCCGTGACACGCGACACCGCCAAGGCGAAAGAAATCTGGAAGAAGGCCGACGACCTATGGTTGCCGGGCGGACCCGGCGATCCGAATGCGCGCGTGCTGCGCGTAGAGCCGATCACGGCCGAACTATGGGACAGGCCGTCGAGCGCGGCGGGTGCGGCTTTCGAATTCGCCAAGGCGCGATTGACCGGCGAGAAACCCGATCTCGGCGAGAATCGCAAAGTCACCGTGCCGATGCGTTGATACTGTTCCGGTCGTCATTTTCCGCGAAAATGCACGATTCAGGAGTTCATGTCCTTACCATAAGTAAACGGAAACCTTTTGAGGGAGAACAACGATGATGAGCGAAGGTTGGGGAATGGGTTGGGGAATGGGTGGGTTCGGAGGGATCGGCGTGCTTGTGGTCGTTCTGGTCGTCGTGGGCATCGCTGTCCTTGCGTTCCGTGGCCGAAATCCGTGACCCGTATTTCGGCGCAAACGAACCTATAAGTTCGAGCTCATAGGTTATTGAATCAAGTGACCTGCTTTTCCCAGGAATCCGATGCAGATTTCTGGAGGAGGCGGATTTTCGCCACGCGGCCGCAGAAGTTTTTTAGGCGCCGTCATGGCTTCGGCATCTTGGGCATAGGCTTTCGGCGGGGCGCTCATATGCGAGAAGCCAAGCTCCTTCAGGGCCGGGTAAACCTGCGAAGCTCGCTGCGCAAATACTCCGTCGGCATAGCAATCGCTCGGCCCATGGCAAGTTATCCGCCGTTTTGCCTTGTTGAATCACCTTCCGCCTGATTTGGAAAATGCCCGAAGAGCCAAAAATTCAGCGGCCTGGTGGAACACTGTCCACCCCAATCACGCTTTCATATCCAGCGAGGATGTGAAGGAACCCATGTCTACGACAAGGCTGACAGGCCTGATCCGCAATGCCGATCATCCGCTGCTCCCCGCTATCCTGCTGATGGCCGTATTCGGCGGCGGCTTCACAACCAGCGCTATCGCCACCGGCATGGCGATGCTCGACGGCGAGTAAGGCGCTTTCGCCACACCCCAGCGGAACCAATCGAATACTAGGCCGTTGTTAGTACACCGTTCATGTCAACGTCATGAGGAACAGACCATGGCCACGTCATCCAGAACCCGGAGCAGCAGGCGCAATGGCGGATCGCGCGGCAACGGCCGCTCCTATCGCATTTTCGACGACGTGCTGGCGATGGCGGGAAGCCTTGCCAACAGCCGCAAGAATTTCGCCGCCGCCAAGCTGGAGTCGCTGGCCCAGTCGGCACGCGATTTCGCCGGCGCCATGCCGGACATGCCGAACGTAAAGGCCTATGCGGACGTAGCGGCGGAAAGCCTCGACGGACTTGCCGATTATGTCATGCACAGCGATCTCGAAACCATGGCCGGCGATGCCCGCGAATTTGCGAGGACGCATCCCCTGGCAACGTTGGGGGCCAGCATCGCGGGCGGCATGATCGTGACCCAGATGATGCAGATGCGGACTTCATCTTTATCCCATGCGGCGCATCCGGCTTCGGGCCCGCGCCGCTCCGGCGGTGGAAAGCGCGCCAAGGGCGCGCGCCGCGCCAGTGGACCGCAGCGGAGCCGGTCCAATGCCTAGGCGCCCGGACCAAACTCGTCTCGTCTCGCGTCCTGAGATTGGCTCGCTGGTGCGGCAGCTTGCGGGAGATAGTGTGCGGTGGGCGAATGCCGAACTCAATCTGGCGCGTGCCGAGCTTCTTGTCCTGCGCCGCCTTTGCATCGCCGCTGCAATTTTCGCGGCGGTTGGGTTCGCCGCCCTTCTGACCGCGCTCATCATTCTTGCCCAGACCAGCGTCACCGCACTGGCGCGCTATCTCGGCAGCGACATTGCGTCCGGCCTCGCCGTTGCAGCGTCATTTCTCGTGTTCGCCGCACTCTGCGCGCTGGCGACGCGCCGGATGCTCAGCTGGGAGGCGGAGAGCTTGATCTTCCGCTGGCTTGCTCCGTCGAGGGATCAAAAGCGGACTTCGCAATGAACTCACTGATCCAAATCAACGACGATGCGCGAGCCCGCCGGGCCCAGCTGGCTAAGAGCTTTCAGGAAGTTCGCCACAGGCTCAGCCTTCCGCAGCTTGCGGAGGATGCACTCATCGGGCTCGATCCGCGACTGGGATTCCTCGGCCGCGTGAAATCGGGAATCAAGCACAATCCACTCCTCGCCGCCGTGCTGCTGGCAGGCGCCGGTTGGCTCGTCAGCGATGCATCGCAGGGCAGCGGCAGGAGCGGATTGAACGGCTCAAACCTCCCGCGACACCCGGCAAAGACCGCCAACAACACCACCAACCGCAAAGGAGACCCACCATGACACTCAACACCACCCCCGCGACCGGTGGCCAGGCACCATCGTCGGACAAGAGCAAGGCCACACGCGGCCGTAAACCGGCGAAGCGGAAAGCCACTGCGGCCTCACGGCCCGCGGCGCGAGGCGCTGCAAAGCGGCAGGCGAAAGGTCGTCCCGCCGCCGGCAGGTACAGAGATACGGCGTCGCGGTTCATGTCGCGCGGCAAGCAGGCAATCGGCGGAGCCTATGAATGGGCGGCCGACGGCGCAGGGCGCGCGCTGCCGCGTGCCGCGCGTCGTTTGCCGGACCAGCGTACACTGAAGAGTGTGTTTGAGGACCGGCCTATCCTGCTCGGCGTGATCGGATTGGGAGTTGGCGCGATGATCGGCATGATGCTGCCGGGCCACCTGATGAGCGGTTATTCGCCCCCGGCAAAGAGCCGCTCACGCCGTAAGCGTTGAGTCCATGGTGCCGGTAGCGGGTTAATCCGGCTGCCGGCGCAACATTTTCTAGGTTTTTCCCTCAGCTGCCGTCTGCTCCGCCTGCTCCGTGTTGCCATTTGAGGACTCGCTGAGAAATTCGCCGACCCCTGCCAGCGATTCCAGGTGACCGCAGAACACCCGAAAAGTGACCAGTACGGGCACAGCGACGACAACCCCGGCAATGCCCCAGACCCAGGCCCCGAAGGCAAGTGCCAATAGAATGGCCACGGAATTGAGTTGCAAGCGGCGGCTCAGGAGTTGCGGACCGACGATTTGCGATTCGATGCCGATGCAGACCGCATAGGCGAGCGGCGCCAGCAGCGCATAGCCCAGGGAGTCGAACACCACGATGGAGACGAGTCCCGAAAGGGCCAAGCCCGCGATCGGTCCGATATAGGGAATAAAGTTGAGGACGAAGGCGAGAAGTGCCTAGAGATGAGCCGTGGGCATGCCGAGAAACTGAAAAGATATCCCGACGGCGAGGCCAACGCCCGCGTTGATTGCGGTGACGGTGAGGAGATAGGCCGAGACCTCGCGTTCGACATCATGGACGATGCGCAGCGCGTTCTTTCTGTCGGTGAGGGTTGGCAGGACCCGCACCAGCTTTTCATAGAAGAGATCACCCGATGCCATAAGAAAGATGGCTATTATCAACGTGCCGGTGAGCATGACGAAGAATTTGACGGGATAATCTGCGGCCAGCGACAGGAGCGCCGGCATGGCCGACTGCTTTACCACGACCTCCTGGACGTCTGTGTCATTTGCAGGAGCTGTGGCATCCTGGATATTCTGGGTGAGATCGACGAAGCCACTGCCGATCTTTTGCATGAAGGTCCGCTGGATTTGCGGTGCATCGGCAATCCAGCCGGCGATCGGTCCACTGGCGAGATAGGCCGCCGCGAGGCCCACGATCACGAGGATGGCGACGAAACCAGTGGCAGCGACCCAAGGCGGAAAGTTATAGCGGGCGAGCTGGCGGACAATCGGTCGAAAGGTCAGCGCAATGAAAAAGGCGAAAACAACAGGCAACAGGAAATCGCGCGTGAGATAAATCGCGGCAATGATGCACAGGATGAAGATCCCGATCAGAGCCGTCCGCGACTGCTTGAGATAGGCGGCGCTTTCCTGACGTCTTCCAGCCGGCATGCGTCTCTCCCGGACTGTTAGAGCTTGCCCATCAAGACCAAGATGAGCACCACGACCAAAATCAATCCAAGGCCACCGGAAGGGCCGTAACCCCAGCTCCGGCTATGGCCCCAGTTGGGAAGTGCGCCGATCAGAACCAGAACAAGAATGATGAGTAGAATGGTGCCGAGCGTCATCTTCGCCTCCTTGGCTTGGTTCGACTTGAAATAAAACGCACGGCAGCGCGGTTTGGTTCCATCGGAAGCATCGGTGCCAGAGGAGGTGCCGCTACATTTTTGGCGGCAAGCTGGCTTGATCCTGGGCGTCGCCAATTGCCGTGGCCGCAACCTGATCGGCGCCCAGAAGGGTTGCGAGTTTCGCGCGCGCCCGGCTCACCCGGCTCTTCACCGTACCGATGGCGGCGCTGCAGATCTCGCCCGCTTCCTGATAGGAAAAGCCTAAAGCGCCCACAAGAATGATGGCCTCGCGCTGATCGTCCGGCAGTTGCGCAAGTGCGATGCGCATGTCGGCCATGTCGAGATAGCTTTCCTGTTCGCCCGGAGTTGCGACCTTGCTGGAATATGCACCATCGGCATCCTCGACCTCGCGGCGGCGCTTGCGCAGCTGGCTGTAGAATTCATTGCGCAGGATCGTGTAGAGCCAGGCTCTGAGATTGGTGCCGGTCTCGAAACTTTCCCTGTGTTTCCACGCCTTCATGAGGGTTTCCTGGACTAGGTCGTCGGCGCGATCGGCGCGCGCCGCAAGCGACATGCCGAAGGCCCGCAAGCCGGGGATTGCCGTGAGCAGGAGGTCGCGGAATTCGTCGGACGTCGTCATCCGGATGGCACTTCGCGCCGGTTCGACAGCACCCAAAGCTAACTTTCCTTCTTGCCGGACGTCTTTGAATCGAGCTGGCTCAGCAATTCCAGAAACCGGTCGGGCACCGGCTGTTTCGCCACCTCGTCGAAATAGTCGCGCAGCCGCCTGCCGATCATGTCGTAGACCGGTGGTTTACCGCTGGTGGCTGCCGCTGACCTCGTCCGCTCGATCATACTCGCTCTCTTCTCGCGTTTTTGCTTGTCTTCGGTATCGTCCATGGATCACCTTGCTTCGGCCTGCCCCTCTCGTGCCGGCATACCACCACAGAAGGATACGGTTGCAGTACCATGTTAATGCCAGTAAGGGTGACTGGTTCCGCCGGGCCAGAAATATTTTTGCAGCAGCCGGGAACCATTTGCTAATCCGGACATTTGGTTCTTTAGGATAGAATGTGCCTGGATTGTGACCGGGCTATGAGGGAACAACATGGGTCTTGCTGCCAGCATCTCGCCACATCTGCCCTATCTGCGGCGCTTTTCACGCGCCCTGACCGGTACGCAACAAGCGGGTGATGCCTATGTGGCGGCCCTCCTGGAGGCCCTGATCGCCGACCCGGACAGTATTGACGCTTCGTCAGAAATCCGGGTTTCGCTGTACCGCATGTTCTGCCGCCTGTGGGAGTCGATCTCGCTCAATCTCAAGTCAACGCCCAGCGGATCCGATATTCCCGCCAATGCCCCGCAGTGGGCCGCATTGGCGCAGCACAGGCTTTCGACGATCCCGCCCCGGGCGCGCGAGGCCTTCCTGTTGATGGCTATCGAAGGCTTCTCGACCAGGAATATCGCCACCATTCTCGACCGCGATGAGGCCTCAGTCGCAGCATTGATCGACGAGGCCGCCAAGGCCATCGTCGATCAGGTAGCCACCAACGTGATGATCATTGAAGACGAGCCGATCATCGCCATGGACATCGAGGCAATTCTCGAAAACCTCGGCCACACGGTCACCGGGATTGCGCGCACCCATCGCCAGGCCCTGCAGCTTGCCGCGCAGAAGCGGCCTGGCCTGATCCTGGCCGATATCCAGCTCGCCGACGGAAGTTCAGGCATTGACGCCGTCAACCAGATCCTCACCACTCTAGAAGTGCCGGTCATCTTCATTACCGCCTTCCCCGAGCGGCTGCTGACCGGCGAACGGCCGGAACCCGCCTTCCTCATCACCAAGCCATTCACGCCAGAAATGGTGAAGGCGGTGGTGAGCCAGGCGCTGTTCTTCGACTCGAACGCTCAGTCAGCGGCCTGAGCCGCGGTCAATCGGAACCCCGCTCGAGGATCGCGCGTTATCTCCAATTAGGAGATCCAGCATGATACGTTTTGTCATTGCTGCTCTCAACCACCCGATGCGGTCGACGAGAAGGCTCTCCGGATGCAGGCGAAGACGACTCCTCCGACATCCCACCTGCCACATTAAATCCGGCCAAGCAGCATAAGAATGACAATGACGATCAAGATGGTGCCCAGGACACCGACGCCACGGTGGCCGTAGCCATAGCCGTAGCCGCCGAAGCGGCCGCTGAAGCCACCGAGCAGGAAAATAATAAGGATGATAACGAGAATGGTTCCGAGCGACATGCACTTATCTCCTTTGGATGGACCTGACCGAGCATTGGACCTCCTCGTAAATCAAACATCGAGCCGTTTGATCGACTTCCAATGATGGCGCTCTATCGAGGGCGCCATTCCGGGAATGGTAGAACTACTTCTTCTCGATGGAAATACCGCCCTTGTCGACGTTGATTTCGATGCCATTGGTCTTCTGCCGCTCTTGGTAGAACTGATAGCCGAAGACTGCGGTGGCGACGGCGAGCGTACCGATGACGAGGTAGAGAACGCTACGATTCATGGTCTGTGAGTCCTTTTTGCTTTGCCCTTAATGCCAGGAAGACTGTTCTTCCCGTGGAACGCCTTTCGCCTCATGACCTCTTCGACATTCTTGGTCTTCTCCGGCTTGGCGCTGGCGTTTTCCATCACTTCCGGATTGAAGATCGCAACGGAGCTGCCGTCGGCCTTGCCAGCGGCGTCCAGGCTGCCGGTAGGCCTTTCTTCAAGGACCACGACTTTAAGGTCATTGCATATCACCTTCCGGGTCGATGTATTCGGCTTGAAACATCTCGCGCCGTGAAATGTCCCGACCTGTTTGCCTCAAGACGGATTCGGTGGACTGAGCGAGATCGCCTGCCGGCTTGATCGGCATTGGCGGCTGGTCCGCCTTGAGCGATCCGGCCAGGCTGATTGAACCGGCCAGCAGGGCAAGCGTGACGAGCGCGATTCCCGTGTTGCGGAAAAATACAATGTCCGGCGCGGGGTCCGGCGCGGGTTGAGGACTTTGTGATAAGGTCATGGCGGTTCTCCCATCTCAAGTGGAGAACGCCCTGAACAGCAATTGGTTCCCGCCCTTTGGCCAATGCGGCAATCGTATTTTCAACGGAACCAAAATCTGGCGAAGGAAGAACGCATTCGCGCCATTGCCTATTCTCTTTTGGAAGAGGAAGATCGCCCCGACGGCCGCGCCGAGGAACATTGGTTACGGGCGTCGGGACTGGTAGCCGCAGTGGCGGAGCCCGCGCCTGCACTTCCGGCCGATCCGCCGGAACCTGACTGGCTGCGGCGCGAGGCCGTCGCTGTAGCGGAGATGCCCGTCCAACCGGAGACGGGCGAGACGCGCGATAAATTGGCAAAGCGCGCCGGGGGAATGAAAGCAGCCTGACCACGCTAGCGCCAGCATCTCGACTGAGAGCGGTACGCTGTGGACGTCAAGCTGCGGGGCGTTGAACCTGACGATCGGGCTGCCGCAGGCCGTCTCAAGGCTCTTGTCGACATCAACGGCTTTGGTGCGTAGCAGCGTATCTAGCCAAGGTTGGTGTTGCCAATACTATCCATTGAGCGCAACGTCAGCCTCAACATACCGGTCATCGCGTGGATGTCGGCTAAGGACGATGCCACAGCACCTCTTACATGATGATTGACACTGCGAAGTTGCTGAATTGGGCGATTGTCCAACGGGTTCGGTTGGCAACTGGACTTCCTGAATAACCAACTGAGGAGAAGATCGATGGCCAAAGGTCAACAAAAAGGCAATCGCGAGCACAAGAAACCGAAACAGCCGAAAGCAAAACCGACTGCCGCAGTATCATCGTTTTCGGTCATGCAGCCGAGGTCGGCCACAAGTTCTTCGCCCGGCAAGAAAAAATAGCGCTGTGAGTCCCCGAGACGCGGGCAGCAATGCTTAGTTTACACATTCACTGACAGCCACTTATGAAATCAGCTGATCAAGCTTCTGCCTTTGAGCGTGACTTGCGCGCGCCGTCCGTATGCAGGCTGAGACGATGCAGTCCACAAGGCACTGCGGCCCTTCTGGTATCGACCGCTATTCTGTTCGTAGTCCCTGTAAACGCGGCGTCTTCCGGCGAATCGCAGGCCGATCTCGCGCCCTTGACACGCCAATTGGACAAGCTGGGTCACGATCTCTGTTACGCGCTCAAACTCAAATGCCATACGACTACAAGACCTTCGCAGAAAAAACCCCCGCCGCGCCGCGCGGTGAAGAGCATCGCGCAGCGCCCCCTTAGCCAGACGACCATGGCAGAGACGGCTTCAACCGACGTGGATCACACCCCCAAGCACGATGTGGGTTCAGCCAAATCCGTGAACCCACCCAAATCATTGATACCAATTCCCCGTTCCAAGCCGTCGTTCAGCATCCCCCGGCAGGTGGCGGCCGAAACGGTCGTTGCCGTGCCTAAAGACAAACCGGATCAGATCAAGTCAACAGTCCCGGCCCCCAAGGAGGAGACATTTGAGATTGCGACACGTGAATTGCCGCCGTCATTCCCCGGGGATGACTGCCTGGCCAGCCTCAGAAGCAGCAAGGTGAACTTTGAAGTGATGGTGGCGCCCGTCAGCAGTGAAAATTGTCATGTCGACGAACCGGTCCGCCTGCACGCGATTCCGACGACGGCCGGAACTGTCGTTCTGCCTGACTCGCCAATTCTCAATTGCCGGTTTGCCCGACAGTTCTCTCTGTGGCTGTCGGATACGGGCGCCGCAGTCGTTTTCTCGCATCTGAACAAAAACCTTGCAAAGGTCTCGACGGGACCGGGTTACCAGTGCCGCGGCCGCAACGGCGATTCATCCGCAAAATTGAGCGAGCATGCGTTTGGCAATGCCGTAGACATTACGATGATGACCACTGTTGACGGCCAGACAGTCCAGGTTGCGGATGCGATCAATTTAGCTTCGCCCTCGTTTCAAGTTCTTCGCGGGCTGAGGACCACGGCTTGCGGCTACTTCAGTACCGTGCTGGGTCCCGGCACAAATCAGGCCCACGCCACCCATTTTCACTTCGACATGGCGATGCACGGGAAAAGCCAGAACTACCGCATCTGCGAGTAGCAGCCTGAAGTGACTGGATATTCCATCGGAATGACGGCGCGGAATGATGCCAGTTATTTGGAGAGATATTCGCAACCGCGTATGAAAGCGTGGGCGGCGGCATCGGCAATCGGCGCGCCACAGGCTGCCAGCTCATGATCGGACAAGACCCGCTCCCGTGTCTTTGCCGGCGCCGGTGGATTCGTGCGTGGAAACCATCCGTCAGCGGCTATTTGCTTTCCGGCTTCCGGCGGCGCCGCCTGCAGCTCCGTCGAAGCCCCAAGCAGTCCCGACAGCAGCCCCGGCCTAGAGCGGGGTGATTCTACATTGACCCATATCCGGCGTTGACGAAGTAGTTTCTGCATTCGGTTT
>CAYOZR010000075.1:0-15500 GCA_964408555.1 uncultured Aestuariivirga sp. | reverse complement strand
GAACCGGTCTCGATAACGCGGCAACGCCGGGCAAAACACGCCCTTCCAGAAACTCAAGGCTGGCGCCTCCGCCCGTTGATACATGCGTCATTTTATCGGCCAGGCCAAACTGCGTGATGGCGGCTGCGGTATCTCCGCCGCCGACCACGGTCACCGCTTTGAGTTTCGCGACGGTCTGCGCGACCGATCGCGTGCCTTCGGCGAATCGTTCCATTTCAAAAACGCCGAGCGGTCCGTTCCACACCAGCGTGCCGGCCTGATCGAAGCTCCGGTTGATCGCGGCAATGGTCTTGGCACCGACATCGAGGATCATGTCGTCCGCCGCGACATCGGCAAGCCCCACGGTGCGGCTTGGCGAGTTGGCCTTGAACTCCTTGGCCACCACCACGTCGGTCGGCAACAACAAGGTGCAGTTCTTGTCCTTGGCCTTGGCGATAATCTCCTTCGCCACCGGCACGAGATCGTGTTCGCACAGCGACTTGCCGACCGGATGGCCTTGCGCGGCAAGAAAGGTGTTGGCCATGCCGCCGCCGACGACGATGGTATTGGCGACGCCGGACAGATTGCCCAGCAGATCGATCTTGGTCGAGACCTTGGCGCCGCCGACCACGGCGACGAGCGGCCGCTTCGGCTTTTCCAGCGCGGCATCGAGAGCGCGAAGTTCCGCCTCCATGGCGCGGCCTGCGTAGGCGGGAATGAAATGCGCCACACCCTCGGTCGAGCAATGGGCCCGGTGCGCCGCCGAGAAAGCATCGTTGACGAAGAGATCGCCGAGGCCAGCCAGCAGCTTCGAGAAAGCCGGATCGTTCTTCTCTTCGCCCGGATGATAGCGGGTGTTCTCCATCAGCACGCAGTGGCCGGGTTTCACGTCGATCGCGGGCGGAGACAGCCAGTCGGTGAAGATGAATTTGACGGGACGGCCCAGGAGCTTCTCCAGCGCCGGGGCCACCGGCTTCAGCGACATTTCCGGCACGACCTTGCCCTTGGGCCGGTCGAAATGGGCGAGCACGATGACGGCGGCTTGTCTGTCGAGAAGCTCGCGCAGGGTGGGAATGACGCGCTCGATGCGGGTGGCATCGCGCACTTCGCCGTTCTCGATGGGCACATTGAGATCGACGCGGACCAGGACGCGCTTGCCCGCGACGGAAGCCTTATCAAGGTTACGGAATGCCGGCATGTTATTTCCTGGCGGCCTTGACCGCGGCCTTGGCCGTGATGCCGAAATGCTTATACAGCAATTCCGCCGGCGCCGACGCGCCGAAACCGGTCATGCCGATGAAGCTGCCGCCCTGGCCGATGAAGCGGTCCCAGCCCTGGCGCATGCCAGCCTCGATGGCGATGCGGATCTTCTCAGGACCGAGCAGCTTTTCCTTGTAGGCCTTGCCCTGTTTCTCGAAGAGTTCCATCGACGGCACCGAGACCACACGGGTTGGCGTTCCGGCCTTGTCGAGGGCGGTCTTCGCCTCCATGGCGATTTCGATTTCCGAGCCCGAGGCGAAGATCACGGCCTTGGACTTCTTCGCCGATGAAGCCACTTCATAGGCACCCAGTGCCGAGAGGTTCTTGGCCGAATAGGTGAGGCGCACAGGCTTCAGCTTCTGGCGGGTGAGCGCCAGAATGCTGGGGCCATGCTTGTTCCGCAGCGCCAGTTGCCAGCATTCGGCGGTTTCCACCGCATCGCAAGGACGGAAGACGGTGAGATTGGGGATGACGCGCAGCGCCGCCAGATGCTCGACCGGCTGATGTGTCGGACCGTCCTCGCCAAGGCCGATCGAATCGTGGGTCATCACATAGACGACGCGCTGGCCCATCAACGCCGAAAGCCGGATCGACGGGCGGCAGTAGTCGGTGAAGACCAGGAAGGTGCCGCCATAGGGAATGACGCCGCCATGCAGCGCCATGCCATTCATCGCCGCCGCCATGCCGTGTTCGCGGATGCCGTAATAGACATAGCGCCCGCCATAATCGGCGGCGGTGAGCGGCTTGAGCTCCTTGGACTTGGTGTTGTTGGAGCCGGTCAGGTCGGCCGAGCCGCCGATGGTCTCGGGCACGACCACATTGATCACGTCGAGTGCGTTTTGGGAAGAATTGCGCGTGGCGATCCACGGCGGATTCTTGGCAAGCTCCTTCTTGTAATCTTCAATCGCCGCATCGAAGCCGGCCGGCAATTCCCCTGACACAAGTCGCTTGAATTCGCCCCTGTGGGGACTGGCGGCGAGCCGCTTGTCCCATTCGGCGCGGGCGGCCGAGCCGCGCGATCCGGCGGCGCGCCAGGCATTGAGAATATCCGGCGGCACCACGAAAGGCGGGTGCTCCCAGCCCAGCGCCTTTCTGGCGCCGGCGACTTCTTCGGCACCCAGAGCCGCGCCGTGGGTGGCGGCGGTGCCCTGTTTGGTGGGCGCGCCGAAACCGATGATCGTCTTGCAGGCGATGAGCGTCGGGCGGCTGGCGGTTTGCGCCGCCGTCAGTGCGGCCGTAATCTCCGCCGCATTATGGCCATCGATGCGGCTGACCTCCCAACCGGAGGCGGCGAAGCGCGCCAGCTGATCGGTCGAATCCGACAGGCTCACCTTGCCGTCGATGGAAATGCCGTTGTCGTCGAAGAGCACGATCAGGTGCTTGAGCTTCATGTGCCCGGCAAGGGTGATCGCTTCCTGCGAGATGCCTTCCATCAGGCAGCCGTCGCCGGCCAGCACATAGGTCTTGTGATTGACAAGATCGTCGCCGAAGCGGGCGTTGAGATGGCGTTCGGCGATGGCGAAACCCACCGCATTGGCGATGCCCTGGCCCAGGGGTCCGGTGGTCGTCTCGATGCCGGTGGCGTGGCCATATTCCGGATGGCCCGCGGTCTTCGCGCCGAACTGGCGGAAATTCTTCAGCTCGTCCAAGGTCATGTCCCTGTAGCCGAGAAGATAGAGCAGCGAATAAAGCAGCATGGAGCCGTGGCCGGCCGAGAGGATGAAGCGGTCGCGGTCGGGCCAGGTGGGATCGGCGGCATCGAATTTCAGAAACTGGGCAAACAGCACGGTGGCCACGTCGGCTGCCCCCATCGGCAGGCCCGGATGGCCGGAGTTGGCCTTCTGGACCGCGTCCATGCTGAGGGCGCGGATGGCGTTGGCCATGGCCCGGCTGCGGCCGGCGTCGATGTGGTTCATGTGACGGGGATTCCCTGCGGCGTGCAATTCGCGCCTCTGATAACACCCGCGACCTTTGAGTCAACAGGACAAAGCCAGGTGTGTGCGGTTGCGCTTGCTCCGGCGCGGGCGTGTGCTAAGAATCAGTCGAATTCTGGGGATTCTCGTGCTTTGCCAAGGGCGGTAATGGCAGACACTCACAAACTGGATGAAGCCTTCGGCCGGTTCGAGGCGGCCTTGCGGCAGTTCGAGGCGGCGGTGGTGCGGCGGCAGGAAACACAGAAAACCGCCGAAATGCTGGCGGGCGAAGCCGACGCGCTGCGCAAGGACCGCTCGAAACTCGCCAATGAGCTCGATTTGGTGCGCGCCAAGGCTTCGGAATTGGTCGAGACCAGCAAGCAGGCGGTGGGCAAGATCGATGCCGCCATGTCGCGTATCCGCGCCGTCCTCCACAGCAACAACGGGGGCTGAGGGAGATGGCGCAGGTCGTGGTTCAGGTGAACGACCGTCCCTACACCATGCAGTGTCCGGACGGCGAAGAAGAACATCTCAAAGAACTGGCCCGGCTACTTGACGCTGAGGTAACGCGTATCCGCCAGAGTGTGGGCACGGTCGGCGACATCCGCCTTCTCGTCATGTCGGGACTGATGGTGGCCGACCGGCTGTCGGAAGCGATCCGCAAGATCGAGGATCTGGAAGACCAGGTGCGGGGCCTGCGCGAGGCGCGGGCCGCCGCCCAGTCGGAATTGAAGTCCGTGGAGGAAACCTTGTCCGAACGCCTTGACATCGCCGCCAAGCGGCTGGAGGCGGTGGCGCTGGAATTGGGGAAATAGCGGCACACTGGATTTCAGTCTTCTCCCGGCCTACATTCGTCCTTGGCGGGCTGCCCGGTGCGTGAGGAGACTTTTTCCCTGGGGCCTATGCGATTCTATTGGGAGCTGTCCCTGTGCCGGACCGTGGTCTGGCGTAAACGGCGCCCACCTACGTAAGTAGGGACCCGGGATCGTAACCTCCCACGGCCTACGGTGGCCCGCCGCTTTCCGAAAGGTTTTCATGAACTTAGCAGACGACAAGCGCCGGGCGCGCAGCGAGGCGGCAAAGCGGCGTGGCGCAGCCCACCTCCTACTGCATGAAGCCGCGGGGCCGGCGCTGGCAGAGCGCGGACTTCCCTTCGCCCGCGAAGCCCAGCAGCGGGCCATTTCCGGATTCTTCCCCTACAGAAGCGAGATATCGCTGCTGCCGCTGCTCACCCGGCTGCATGGCGAAGGCTGGGTGACGGCCATGCCGGTGGTTATCGGCGAGGGCTTGCCGCTGGTCTTCCGCGCCTGGGCGCCGGGCGAACCGACCGTACCAGGTATCTGGGACATTCCGGTGCCGCTCGAGACGGCGGCGGAAGTCCTGACCGATGTCCTGTTGGTGCCGATGCTGGCCTTCGACCACAGGGGCTACCGGCTCGGCTATGGCGGCGGCTTCTATGACCGGACCTTGCAAAAATTGCGCGGCCTGAAGACGGTCACGGCGATCGGCGTTGCCTATGCCGCCCAGGAAATGGCAGAAGTTCCGCGCGGCCCCTTCGACCAGCCGCTGGACTGGATCATGACCGAGAAAGCGACAACCAGGTGCGGCTGATCTTCATCGGCGATGTGGTGGGACGGGCGGGACGCGAAGCAATCCAGCGCGAGCTGCCGCTGCTGCGCGAGCGCTACAAGCCCGATCTGGTGGCGGTCAACGGCGAGAACGCCGCCCATGGCTTCGGCATCACCGAAGAGATTTTTCTGGGGCTTCTGGCGGCCGGCGCCGACGTGGTGACGCTGGGCAACCACGCCTTCGACCAGCGCGAGGCGCTGGTCTTCATCGAGCGTCATCCCAATCTGCTGCGCCCGGTCAATTGGCCCGCCGGATGTCCGGGGCGGGGTTCGGCGCTTATCGACACCGCCTCGGGCCGCCGGGTGCTGGTGATCAATGTCATGGGCCGGGTGATGATCGAGCCGGTGCTCGACGATCCCTTCCCGGCGCTGGCGCGTGAACTCGAGGCCTGCCCCTTGGGCAAGGAATGCGATGCCATTCTCGTCGACATGCACGGCGAGGTCTCGTCCGAGAAAATGGCGATCGGTCACTTCGCCGATGGCCGCGCCAGCCTTGTCGTTGGGACACATACCCACACGCCGACGGCGGACCATCAAATCCTCCCCGGCGGCACCGCCTATCTGACCGACGCCGGCATGACCGGCGATTACGATTCCATCATCGGCATGGACAAGGCCGAACCCCTCAACCGCTTTCTGCGCAAGCTTCCGGTCGAGCGTTTCAAGCCGGCCGAGGGGCCGGCGACGCTTTGCGGCGTGGCGGTCGAGACCGACGATCGCACGGGGCTGGCCACGGCGGTGGCGCCGATCCGCATCGGCGGTCGGCTGGCACCAGCGGATGTGCCGTTCTGGTAAGTATTGACGGGAGGGCGACGCCGAGAGCGGCAGGCTGCATCTCGAAAGCATCAAACGGGTTCTCTTCCGCGCCGAGCCCGATTTCGCCCACTGAGGTTGGCTATCGCTCAATTCATGTGGGTGTCATCCCGCGAAGCCGTTCCGAACGGCGGCGCAAGAGTTCGGCGCCGACGAGGAGGCAGACCGAGACCACGACTTGAATTGTTGCTGCCGCGGTGATGGTCGGGCTGATCATCTCGCGGATGCCGCTGAACATCTGCTTCGGCAGTGTCCGCTGTTCGGCGCTCGCCAGGAACAACGCCACCACGACCTCGTCGAAGGATGTCGTGAAGGCAAAGAGCCCACCGGTGACCACGCCCGGTAGGATGAGCGGCAGGATCACCTTCCGGAATGTGAAGAACGGAGTCGCGCCAAGGCCTTGCGCGGCGCGCTGCAGGGTCCAGTCGAAACTTGTCAGCGTCGAAGTGACCGTGATCACCACGAAAGGCGTGGCCAGCGCGGTATGGGCAAGTGCGAGGCCGGCAAAGGTCCCGATCAGGCCGAAATAGCCGAAGAACATGAAGACCGCGACCGCCACGATGATCACCGGCACGATCATCGGCAGCAACAGCAACCCGAGGATTACCGAGCGCAAGGGCAATTGCGTCCGTGCCAGACCAAGTGCCGCCATGGTGCCAAGCACTGTCGAAAGGAACGTGACCGTGACGGCGAGCTTCGCGCTCAGCAGCAGCGCGCCCGTCCAGCGCTCGTTGCCGAAGAAGTCACGATACCATTGCAGGGACAGACCCGGCATCGGGTAGCTGAAATAGGGCTCGGCATTGAAGGACAGCGGAATGACGGCCAGAATGGGAGCGATCAGGAACAACAGCACCAGGCCGGTGAACACCCAGCCTGCGTAAAAGAGCGCCCGTTCGGCCGGCATGGCATATGGAGCAGGTTTCAGCATCCGGTTCAGCCGAGCTTCACCTTGTCGATGCCGACGAGGCGGTTGTAAACGAAGAACAGCACCATGGTCGCCAGGAGCAGGATTGCGCTTAGCGCGCTTGCCTTGCCCCAGTTGTTTTCCTGGTTCATGGCCGAAGCGATGACGCCGCTCACCATCTGATCGGCCGCGCCGCCGACGAGGGCCGGCGTAATGTAATAGCCGAGAGACAGGATGAAGGTGAGCAGGCAACCCGCGCCGATCCCCGGCAGTGTGAGCGGAAGATAGACACGGACGAAGGAATAGAAGGGGCCGCCGCCAAGCGAGCGCGCCGCGCGCATGTAGGATGGCGATATTCCCTTCATCACGCCGTAGATCGGCAGCAGCGTGAAGGGCAGCTGGATGTGCGCCATTGCCGTGACCGTGCCGAAACGGCTGAAGATCAGCTTGAGCGGAGCATCAGCGAGGTTGAGGAGCTGGATGAGGTCATTAATCGGGCCATTGTCCTGCAACAGCACGAACCATGCCGTGGTTCGAACGAGCAGCGAGGTCCAGAACGGCACGAGAATGAAAATCAGCAGGATATTCGACAGGCGTTGCGGCGCATGCGCCAGCACGAATGCGACGGGATAAGCGAGAACGAGCGTGATGAGCGTCACCAGCGCGCTGATATAGAAGGTCCTCCAGAGCACGGTGACGTAGATGGCCTGCGACTTCGCCACAGGCGTAATATTGCCATCGACCGTGCGTACCAGATCGAGCGACCTGAGCACATAGAAATCCGTGAAGGGCTCCCCCGCCTGCTTGATCTTCACCCAGATCAGCCGGCCGCCCCAGATCTTGTCGGCTCCGATCATCTGCTCCTTGTAGGGCGGCGCTGTCATCTCCGCGGCCTTTGTCACGCTCGCGATGACCTTGCTGCGCACCGCAGGGATTTCGTAGTTCAGCCGCTTGCCCACAAAGGCGGCGGTATTGTCTTCCGAGACTTTCTTGAAATCCTTTACGAGCGCCGCATAGACGGCCTCATCCGGCGTGGCCTTGCCGTCCCAGTCGCGCAACGCATCAACGGTTCCGGGAAGCGTGTCGGCAATGCTCGGGTCATAGACCGCGCGGGTCAACAGAAGCACGACCGGCGTGGCAAAGGTGGCGAGCACGAACAGCAGGAGCGGAAGGATCAGGAGCAGCGCGCGGAAATGCCCTCTCCGGTCCGCGGCGGCAAACTGCCGTCGCAGTTCGGGACCGGCTGTGAATGTCTGGGCCATCCCTTCGGCCGACCGGGAAGACGCGGGGGCTTCGTCACCCCCGCGATCTTGCAGTCCTATTGTGCCACCCACACGTTGAAGCGCTCACGCAGCGCGTCCAGGTTATCGGCCCAGAACTTGGCATTGACGATGAAGGCAGTCTTCATGTTGTCAGGGTTGGTCGGGAGATCGACCAATATGTTCGGATTCGTGTTGGCGATCGCCTCCTTGTTGCCCGGACCATAGGAAATGTAGTTGGTCTGGTCAGCCTGCCGGTCGGCGCGGCCGGCGAAGGCAACGAACTTGTAAGCCTCATCCCGGTTCTTCGAGCCCTTGACGATGTTCCAGCCTTGCCAATCGAGGGCCTGGTGGTCCCAGAGCACGGCGAAGGGCTTCTTGTCCGCATGGGCGGCCTTGTAGATGCGGCCGTTCCACGCGGAGGTCAGAACCACCTGGCCATCCGCGAGCAGTTGCGGCGGCTGCGCACCGGCTTCCCACCACACGACATCCTTCTTGATCGTATCTAGCTTGGCGAAGGCGCGATCCACGCCTTCGGGCGTCGAAAGCACATCATAGACATCCTTGGTATCCACGCCATCGGCAATCAGGGCCCATTCGAGATTCACGAACGCACTCTTCTGCAAGCCCCTCTTGCCCGGATATTTTTCCAGATCGAAGAATGCGCTGATGGAGGTTGGCGCTTCCTTCACTTTCGAAGTATCGTAAGCCAACACGGTCGCATAAAGTATGCTTGGCACCACGCATTCGCTGGCATCGGCGCTGACGAAATCGTCGCGCTTCAATCCGAGCTTGTCCCAATCGATTTTCTCGACAATGCCTTCCGCGCAGGAGGCCATGGTGGTCTGCGAGTCGTTTTCGACGACGTCCCAGGTGACGTTGTTGGACTCGACCATGGCGCGGATCTTGGCGATCTCGCCGTTGAATTCTTCTTCGACGATCTTGCCGCCCGTTTCCTTCATGAAGGGCTCGAAAAACGCCTTGCGGACGCTATCCTGGTAGGCACCGCCCCAAGACACAACGGTAACGCTTTCTTCCGCCAACGAAGGCGTGGCAAAGGCTGCAAGAAGCACAGCCACCGAGAACAGTTTCGTTTTCATTCGTAACCTCCCACCAGATGCGCCGGACTGGCGCGATTGCTGCTCCCTGTTCCGTATTTGGCGGCATCAAGGATGCGGAAACACTCCACCCGAGATTGTCCATATAAACGCCATTTCTGAGCGTCAGGGTAGCCAATTGGACTCCCTGTGACAATCTGGAATACGATACGAGCCGCCGATGTTGCCTCGACCTTCAAACATGGCCTTGCCCGAGGCTGGTTAACAACCAATGCGCGCCAGCCTTGTCGTTGGGACACATACCCACACGCCGACGGCGGATCATCAAATTCTTCCCGGCGGCACCGCCTACATGACCGACGCCGGCATGACCGGCGACGCTGTGCGGCGTGGCGGTGGAGACCGACGATCACACGGGATTGGCCACGGCGGTGGCGCCGATCCGGATCGGCGGCCGGCTGTCGCCTGCCGGGGTGCCGTTCTGGTAAGCATTGCTGGCATTTCTGGCTCCGGCCCAAAAAACTCTAGTGACGGCCCGCCAAAGCGCCGTTAGTATCTTTCATCAACGCTCACAAAAAAGAGCCGCAGGCGGAGTCGCGCACAGGGTTGCGAGGGGCGCTGCCAAGGTCCGAGGGCGTCGGAAGGGGAGGTTCGACTTCGCAGCGCGGGCCCTGCTGTTTTGCAGGCTTTCGCGCCGCGCATCAATCCTCCTCAAGGTATTTCATCGGCCGGATCACCGGCTCATCAGGAGGAAACAGAAGTATGAAGAAACTTTCAGTCTTGTTCGGCGCCGCACTTCTTGCCGGCACCGCGTTTATCGCCGCGGCTCCGGCCCAGGCGGGCGACGAACTCACCGTCGTGTCGTGGGGCGGCGCCTATTCGATGAGCCAGCGCAAGGCTTTCATTGAGCCCTTCGTCGCCGACGGCAACAAGGTGACGGAAGAAGAATATAACGGCGAAATCGCCAAGCTCCGCGCCATGATCGAAGCGAAGTCGATCACCTGGGACGTGGTCGACGTCGACACGCAGACAGCGCTTGCCGCCTGCGCCGAAGGCATTCTCGAGACGATCGATTGGGGCAAGCTCGGCCTCGACCGTTCCAAGTTCATCGGCGGTGATCTGCAGGACTGCGCCGTTCCGAACATCGTTTATTCCACGGTGCTGGCTTACGACACGACCAAGCTGAATCCGCCGCCGACCCAGATGACCGATCTGTTCGACATGGCCAAGTTCCCCGGCAAACGGGCGCTGCAGAAGAGCCCCTTTGTGAACCTGGAATGGGCACTGATCGCCGATGGCGTCGATGCGGCCGATGTTTACAAGGTTCTCGGAACGCCGGAAGGCGTCGACCGGGCCTTCAAGAAGCTCGACTCCATCAAGAAGGACGTCGTCTGGTGGGAAGCGGGCGCCCAGCCGCCGCAGCTCCTCGCCGACGGCCAGGTGGTGATCGCCTCCGATTGGAACGGCCGCTTCTATAACGCCGTGAAGGTCGACAACAAGCCGTTCAAGATCATCTGGGACCGTCAGGCGCCGGACTGGGACTGGTGGGCGATTCCGAAGGGCACGCCGAAGCTCGATGGCGCCTATCGCTTCGTTGCGTATTCGTCCGACGCGCAGCGCATGGCCGACCAGACCAAGTATATCTCCTACGGTCCGTCGAACCTCGATTCGAGCCCGATGGTCGATCCGGGCGTTCTCGGAGACCTGCCGACGGCCCCAGAAAACATGAAGACGGCGCTAAACGTCGATCCGCAGTTCTGGGCCGATCATGGCGATGAACTGCGCGAGCGCTTCAACGCCTGGCTCGCCCAGTAAGCAGCAAGAATAACGGGGAGGAGGGCAGCCTTCTCCCCGCATGCCTTTGAGACCGTCGGAGGAATACTGGGAATGGCGATTGCTGGCGCCGCGCTGAACGATGGCATCGTGCGGGCTGCCGATGGAACGCCGCTCAAGATCAAGTTGCGCCAGACGGAACGGCGTGAGCGCATCAAGGCGCTGTCCCTCATTGCTCCCCTGTTCCTGTTCATCGCGATGACATTCCTGATGCCGATTGCGGTGATGCTGTTCAATGCGATCTACGATCCGGATGTCAGCGACAATCTCCCCCAGACGGTGACCGCCCTGCGGGCCTGGGACGGCAGCGACGTGCCGGGCGAGGAGGTGTTCGCAGCCTTCGTGCAGGACATGAAAACGGCGAACCAGAACAAGACGACGGCGCTGATCGGGAAACGTCTGAACTATGAAATTTCCGGCATACGCTCCAAGGTCGTGACAGCGGGGCGCAAGGCCGGCGCGCTGGAGGCCGGCCCCTACAGGGAGGCCATCATCGCCATCGATCCGGTGTGGGGGCAGAGCGAAACCTGGGCCACCATCAAGCGCAGCTCAAGCGCCTATACGCCATTCTATCTTTTCAGCATGCTCGATCTGCGCCAGGCAGCCGATGGATCAATTGAGCGAATGCCGGCCAACCGGGCGATTTATGTCGACATCCTGCTGCGCACCATCGGCATCAGCCTGCTGGTCACGCTGTGCACGCTGATCCTCGGCTATCCGGTCGCCTATATGCTGGCGACCCTGCCGCAAAAGACGGCGAGCCTGCTGATGATCTTCGTGCTGCTGCCATTCTGGACCTCGCTTCTGGTGCGCACCACGGCGTGGTTCGTGCTGCTGCAGGACAACGGCGTGGTGAACGACCTCATCATTGCGCTGGGAATTTCCGACTCGCCGCTGAGGTTGATCTTCTCGCGCTTCGGCACCATCGTGGCAATGACACACATCCAACTACCCTTCACGCTGCTGCCGATCTACAGCGTGATGAAGACGATCTCGCCCACCTATATGCGGGCGGCGAAATCGCTCGGCGCCACGCCCTTCTACGCATTCCTGCGGATCTATATGCCGCAGACGCTGCCGGGCGTTGCCGCAGGCTGCCTGCTCACCTTCATCTTGAGCCTCGGCTACTACATCACCCCGGCGCTGGTCGGCGGACCCACCGATCAGATGGTGTCGGGTTTCATCGCCGACGCGATCAACCGCGAGAACAACTGGGGCAAGGCCTGCGCCTTCGGCACCATCCTGCTCACCGCCACCCTCGTTCTCTATTATGTCTACAACAAGCTCATCGGCATTGACCGGATGAAACTCGGATAATCGGCCATGGCCTTTCCCGCATACATGACGGCCGGAGAGAAAGTCGCCTATTTCGGGCTGCGGCTCTTCGTCGGCCTGGTGCTCCTGTTCCTGATCGCGCCGATTCTGGCGATCATGCCGCTGTCGTTCAATTCGGAGAGCTTCTTCAGCTACCCGATGCCCGGCTATTCGCTCAAGTGGTACGCGGATTTCTTCTTCAACGAGCGCTGGACCAGTGCGGTCAGGGTGAGCCTGATCGTCGGCTCCGCCACCACATTCCTGGCCACCTCCCTCGGCACCCTGGCGGCACTGGGCCTGTCGCGTTCCCATGTGCCCGGCCGCGGCCTGATCATGGCGGCGCTGATCTCGCCGATGATCGTGCCGGTGATCATCTCGGCCGTCGGCATGTTCCTGTTCTATGCGCGCATTAGTCTGTCGGGCACGCTGATCGGCCTCATCCTGGCGCATACTGCGCTGGCCACACCTTTCGTCGTCATCGTTGTGACGGCGACGCTGACGAGCTTCGACCGCACCCTGATGCGGGCGGGGGCCTCCTGCGGGGCGCCGCCGCACACCGTGTTCTTCAAGGTGGTGATGCCCTTGATCCTGCCCGGCATCATCTCGGGTGCGCTGTTCGCCTTCGTCACCTCCTTCGACGAGGTGGTGGTGGTGCTGTTCCTGGCGAGCCCCGAGCAGCGCACGCTGCCCAAGCAGATGTTTTCCGGCATCCGCGAAATGATCAGCCCGACGATCACCGCGGCGGCAAGCGTGCTGATCGTCTTCTCGACGACATTGCTGGTGACGGTCGAACTGCTGCGCCGCCGCTCCGAGCGGTTGCGCGGGATCAGGGTCTAGCGGCGCTTCCTGAGATAGTCGGGAAGTTTGGCGGGAGTTTGCTTGCCGGGGGTCGCGGCTGCGGCCATCTCGTCCATGCCGACGATGGCGCGGGTGAAATACAAAGCCGCCTGGTTGTCCTCGCCACGGTCGAGGGCTTGGCTCCCGGCTTCGAGTTTTGCCTCGATGTTGCGCGCCATGTCGGTGAGCGTGGCGATAGCGTCGAAGAACCGGCCGGTGGGCGCCGCATCGGCGAACGAGCCCACCCGGCGCAAGGCGGCGCTGGCGGCGGTTCCGGACAGCCCCGCCGCCGCGAAGGAAAACTCACCCGACTTGCCGCCCCGGTCCGCCATGATACCTACTCCCGCTTACTCACAGCTCCAAGCTTGGCCCGGACCCGCTTAATGGCCGGTTAAGCGGCTTGTTTCGGACCGCCGCGGGCGTCTATAAGGCCTCAAAACCCGCAATCCGAGGGCGTCATGGCCGGCCATTCGCAATTCAAGAATATCATGCACCGCAAGGGCAAGCAGGACAAAATCCGGGCCAAGAATTTCTCCAAGCTGTCGCGCGAGATCACGGTCGCGGCAAGGGCAGGCCTTCCCGACCCCGCGGCCAACTCACGGCTGCGGCTCGCCATCCAGAATGCCCGCGCCGAAAACCTGCCGAAGGACAATATCGAGCGCGCCATCAAGAAGGCCATGGGCGGCGATGCCGAGAATTATGACGCGGTGCGTTACGAGGGCTATGGGCCCGGAGGCGTCGCGGTAATTGTCGAGGCGCTGACCGACAACCGCAATCGCACGGCGTCGAATGTGCGGGCGCTGTTCACCAAATACGGCGGCAATCTCGGGGAAACCGGATCGGTATCCTTCATGTTCGCGCGGGTGGGCGAGATCGTCTATCCGGCGGCCAAGACATCGGGCGATGCGATGCTGGAAGCCGGCATCGACGCGGGTGCGGACGATGTGCAGTCCGGAGCGGACGGCCACACCGTCACTTGCACCTTCGAGAATATCGGCGAAGTTTCGGCGGCGCTGGCTGCGAAATTCGGCGAGGCGCAATCGGTCAAGATCGTGTGGAAGCCGCAGACCATGGCGCCGCTCGACCAGGAAAAGGCCGAAAACCTGATGAAGCTGGTGGAGGCGCTCGACGAGGACGACGACGTGCAGACCGTCTTCTCCAACGCCGATATTTCCGACGACGTGTTGGCGCGACTCAACGCCGCCTGATCTGCTAGTCTCGGATCATGGTGCGAATCATCGGTATCGATCCGGGACTGCGCAATACCGGCTGGGGCATCGTCGCGGCCGACGGTGCCAGGCTTTCCTATGTCGCCGATGGCAGCGTCCATTCCGACGCCGATGCACCGCTGGCCGAGCGGCTCCTGCAAATCCACAGCCGATTGCTTGAGGTCTTGAAGAGCTTTGCCCCGGACGAGGCGGCCATCGAGGAAACCTTCGTCAACAAGGATGCCCGCGCCACCCTGAAACTCGGCCAGGCGCGCGGCGTGGCGATGCTGGCGCCGGCCTCGCTCGGCATTCCGGTCAGCGAATACGCGCCCAATGTGATCAAGAAGTCGGTGGTGGGGGCGGGGCATGCGGAAAAGGATCAGGTGAAGCACATGGTGCGGCTGCTCTTGCCGAAGGCGGAACTGAATACGCCCGACTCCACCGATGCGCTGGCCATCGCCATCTGCCATGCGCATCATCGCGGGCCGAAAACGCTGGCCAAGATTTTGGCGCGTTCTTGACTTGTTCCGATGCAGCATCTAGCAGTCGTGACGAGGGGATTCCCGGATGATCGGCAAGCTCAAGGGACGGATCGATGCTTACGGGGCGGATTGGGCGCTCGTCGACGTGGGCGGCGTCGGCTATCACGTCTTCTGTTCGGCCAAGACGCTGGCCGCGCTACCGCCGGTTGGCGAATTCGCCGAGGTGCACACGGAAATGCTGGTGAGCCAGGACATGATCCGGCTCGTGGGCTTCGCCTCGACGCTGGAGCGCGAATGGTTCCGGCTGTTGCAGACCGTGCAGGGTGTGGGCACCAAGGTGGCGCTCGCCATTCTGTCAACGCTGTCCGCCCATGACATCGCCAATGCCATAGCACTCCAGGACAAGGCGACGATCGGCCGTGCCCAGGGCGTGGGCAAGAAGCTCGCCGAGCGCATCGTGCTGGAACTCAAGGACAAGGCGCCGGCCTTCGCGCCCGCCGATGCGGCGCTGGCGCGGTTGCGTGCCGCCCTCGATGCGCCAAGGCCCACGGCGGCGGCGGATGCGGTCTCGGCACTGGTCAATCTCGGCTACGGCCAGATGCAGGCGGGAGCCGCCGTCGCAGCGGCAATGAAAAGGGCGGGCGATGATCAGCCTACGGAGAAATTGATCCGGCTGGCGCTGAAGGAGCTGGCCCTGTCATGACCGAGCGCCTCATTGACCGCGGCGTGAAGCCCGAGGACGCGATCGACACGCATCTCAGGCCGCACCGGCTCGAGGATTTCATCGGCCAGGCCAAGGTCAAGCGGAATCTGCGGGTCTTCATCGAGGCGGCGAGGGGGCGCGGCGAGGCCTTGGATCATGTGCTGTTTGCAGGCCCCCCCGGCCTCGGCAAGACCACGCTGGCGCAGATCATGGCGCGCGAGATGGGGGTCAATTTCCGGGCGACCTCGGGCCCGGTCATCGCCAAGGCCGGCGATCTCGCCGCGCTGCTCACCAATCTCGAAGAGCGCG
>CAYOZR010000074.1:0-15558 GCA_964408555.1 uncultured Aestuariivirga sp. | reverse complement strand
GGTTTGGCGGCTTTGTTGGCCGCCTTTTTGCGGGGAGCAGCCTTCCTGCACGGGGCGTTCCGGGCGCGGGGGGCGATCAGGGCAATCGCCTCGTCGAGGGTCAGCGACTGCGGGTCCTTGTCACTCGGAAGGGTGGCGTTCACCTTGCCGAATTTCACATACGGCCCGTAGCGGCCGGACATCACCTGGAGATTGCCGCCGCCATCGGGATGGGGCCCCAGATCCTTGAGGGCGCCGGGGCGGCTGCGGGTGAAGCCCTTGGCCTTCTTCTGGGCCAGGAGATCGACGGCGCGGTTGATGCCGACGCTGAAGACTTCCTCGGCGCCGTCGAGATTGGCGTAGGTGCCGTCATGCAGCACGAAGGGTCCGAAGCGGCCGAAATTGGCGACGATGGGTTTGCCGGATTCGGGATGCAGGCCCACGTCGCGCGGCAATGAGAGGAACTTCAGCGCGGTTTCGAGATCGATCTCCTCGGGCTTGTAGCCCTTGGGGATCGAGGCGCGGCGCGGCTTCTCGCCATCCACCGCCTCGCCCAATTGCAGATAGGGGCCGAAGCGGCCCAGGCGGCGCGTCACCTTCTCGCCGGTTTCGGGATCGCTGCCCAGTTCGATGCCTTCGGCGGGAACGGTGCTGGCGGCTTCACCGCCCGCCGTCATCGGCCGGGTGAATTTGCAGTCGGGATAGTTGGAGCAGCCGACGAAGGAGCCGAATTTGCCGAGCTTGAGCGACAGGCGCCCGGTGGCGCAGGAGGGGCAGGCGCGGGCATCGCCGCCGCCGGCGGCGGCGGGGAAGATGTGGGGCGCCAGAATCTCGTTGAGCGCATCAAGCACATGGGTGACGCGCAGGTCCTTGATCCCGGCCAGCGCCACGGTGAAGTCGCGCCAGAAATCGCGCAGCACCTGTTTCCAGTCGAGTTCGGCGTTCGACACTCGATCGAGCTGTTCCTCGAGATCGGCGGTGAAGTCATATTCGACATAGCGGCCGAAGAAGCTTTCGAGGAAGGCGGTGACGACGCGGCCCTTGTCCTCGGGGATCAAGCGCTTCTTGTCGAGCCGCACATAGCCGCGGTCGCGCAGCGTCGAGAGGATCGAGACATAGGTCGAGGGGCGGCCGATGCCGAGCTCCTCGAGCTTCTTGATGATCGAGGCCTCGGAATAGCGCGGCGGCGGTTCGGTGAAGTGTTGGGTGGCGGCAATGCCCTGGACACCGATCTTGTCGCCGCGGGCCATGGGCGGCAGGCGGCGGGCATCCTCGTCCTCCTCGTCGTCGAGGTCCTCGTGGTAGACCTTGAGGAAGCCGTCGAACTTGACCACCGAGCCGGTGGCGCGGAAGGAATAGTGCTTGCCGTCATTGCCTTGGGTGCCAAGATCGGCGGTGGTGCGCTCGAGTTCGGCGCTTTCCATCTGGCTGGCGATGGTGCGTTTCCAGATCAGGTCGTAAAGCGCCATCTGGTCGGCATCGAGGGCTTTGCGCAGCGAGGCGGGATGGCGGAAGAGCTCGGTCGGGCGGATCGCCTCATGGGCTTCCTGGGCGTTCTTGGCCTTGGTGGTGTAGCGGCGGGGCACCGAGGGCAGATAGGGCTCGCCGAAATTCTTGAGGATGGCGTTGCGGGTGGCGGCGATCGCCTCGCCCGCCATGTCGACGCCGTCGGTGCGCATATAGGTGATGAGGCCCACGGTCTCGCCGTTGACCTCGGCGCCCTCATAGAGGCGCTGGGCGATCTGCATGGTGCGGGCCGAGGAGAAGCCGAGCTTGCGCGAGGCCTCCTGCTGCAGGGTCGAGGTGCGGAAGGGCGGGTAGGGATGGCGCTTGGCGGGCTTCGAGTCGATGGCATCGACGGAAAACTGGGCACCCTTGAGGGCCTCTTCGATGGCGCGGGCCGAGGCTTCATCCTTGATGTCGAGCTTGGCCAGCTTGTGGCCCGCGGCCGCATTGAGGGAGGCGGCGAATTCGGCCCCCTGGGGCGTGGTGAAATTGCCGTCGAGAGTCCAGAATTCCTGGGCGCGGAAGGCCTCGATCTCGAGCTCGCGGTCGCAGACGATGCGCAGCGCCACCGACTGGACGCGGCCGGCCGAGCGGGCGCCGGGCAGCTTGCGCCAGAGAACCGGCGACAGGCTGAAGCCCACCAGATAATCCAGCGCGCGGCGCGCCAGATAGGCGTCGACCAAAGCGGAATCGATATCGCGCGGGTGCCGCATCGCTTCCAGCACCGACTGTTTGGTGATGGCGTTGAAGACGACGCGCTGGACCTTCTTGCCCTTGATGGCGCCCTTCTTCTTGAGGACCTCGAGCACATGCCAGGAAATCGCCTCGCCCTCGCGGTCGGGGTCGGTGGCCAGGATCAGGCGGTCGTCGTGTTTGAGGGCGGCGGCGATGTCGGCGAGGCGCTTGGCGGACTTGCCGTCCACTTCCCAGGACATGTCGAAGTCCTCGCCGGGGCGGACCGAGCCGTCCTTGGCGGGGAGATCGCGGACATGACCATAGGAGGCGAGGACGGTGAAGTCCGAGCCGAGATATTTGTTGATGGTCTTGGCCTTGGCCGGGGATTCGACGACGACAACGGTCATTCGGGGTCCTGGTTTGGGTGGGCCCGCCTCATATAGGCATCCTCCCCGCGCCGCAAGCCGGGCAGCTTTTCAGAAATTTACCTCATCCGCACCTCAACGCACGTCTGGGTTCGTAGACTAAAGTCGAATGACGCTTAATTCCTGTGCCCAAGTGTTTGACGCGAAAGAGAGCAGGGAGGCTACGCCAAAGAGCATCAAGGCCGAAAGGCCGTGAATCGAGAATGTGCTCCATCTGCCCATCATTGCCTCGAGCAATTTACATGGCGCTAATCCTGCACAGAACCCGTCCGATGATATGGGCGTCCGCTAGCGAGACCTCATACACCTTGTGGTGCGAGTTGTCCGAAATCAGCCTCACCATTGGCGGATCGGATCGCGGAATGAGCTCGATCCGCTTTACCACGACACCGAAGCCATCCCAGACAGCATAGATGCCAGGCGGCGCCGGCGCCCGATGGTTCAGGTCGATCAAGATGCGGTCGCCCGGCTTGAGCGTCGGTTCCATTGAGTCGCCCAGAACCTCGACGATGCGGACTGCTGTCGGCGTCGTCCTCAATTCGTCGCGGACAAAGCGCGCGGGAATGCCCCAGTGTTCACGGATGCCATCTTCGGCCATCATGCCGCCGTTGCCATCAGGAGCGAAGGCCTCGACTGAAAGTCCGCCGCCGCCAGCGCCGGCGCGAACGTCGATTTCGGGGATTCCGGAAAGTATCGCAAAGCCAGCATCGGCCGATTGTCCGAAATACTCCCTAGCAAGATCCACCTCGTGAGCGGCCAACTTGCGATCACCCACCAATATGCGCGTAACGGCAGATGGGTCAACACCGAGGGCCTTGGCAAGGCCTCCTTTACTCAGGCCGGTGCGCTGAATTTCAGACGCAATCCATTTTGAAAAGTCCTTTGTTCTTTTGTTCATAGCGCCAGTTTTGCGCATTTCGCAAAACCGGTCATTTGTCATTATCGCAATTTTCTTGACAGATAATTGCGAATATCGCAAATTCTCCGATCATGCCAAAAACACCTGCCGACATCGTGATTGTTAAATTTGGCGGTCATCAGGCCATCGCCGATATTCTGAACTGCGATGTGTCGCGTGTGTATCGATGGACCTATTCGTCCGAACGCGGCGGCACTGGCGGACGTATTCCAAACCGCCATCAGAATACGTTGCTGGTCGAAGCGAAGGCGCGGGGGATCGACCTGAACCCCGCTGATTACTTCGAAGCAACCGCCGCTCTGGAATCTTCTCAATCTCCATCGTCCGAGGCCGCGTGATGGACCGTTCACGGTCCATCAGCGCCACTCGCTTTTCGTCTACCGGAAAGAACGCAAGATCGGCTTGCGGGCTTTCGCAAAGGCCAGCGGCGTCAGCATCGGCTCCCTGTCGCGGATCAAACGCGGATGGCAGGGGCGTGGCTTACGAGACCGCCACGCGGATTGAGAACGCAACTGACGGACTTGTAACCGTGAAACAATTGACGGCCAACTGGGTGCCATCCCGGATTTTCTTCGTTCGTTGCTCCCCGGCTGGTCCCATCAAATTCGACGTCACAATGGCGGCTTTATCGCCGGCTGAGTGAGATTCGCAATTTGTATCTATCTTTACCAAGGGGGGCTGGTACCGATGATGCGGCAGAATACAATGACGAAAAGGGGCCCCAGAGGCCGGGCTGTACGGCTGGGGTCTGTCGATTTTCAGCAAGAAACTGCCCAATATATCACCGACATAGTGCTGGAACTGCATAATCTGGCGCGGTCGGCCAAGCTCAAGACCCTGAACGGGCTCTTGGGACTTGCCTACTACGAGGCCTCCTCGCTGGCCAAGAAGGTAGATATCCCGGCGGACGAGGTGAAACGGCTCAAGGCGCTGGAGGCGGCGGCAAAGGACATGGCGTAAACCGGCAGACAGCCAGACGGGCGGGTTCCGCCAGCGGCTTGGCGACATCTTCAACTCCGGGGGCTGAGAATCAGAGTTTCGCCGTCGGCGAGGAGATGGCCGTAGGAGGCGAGAACGGTGAAGCCCTTGCCGAGATATTTGTTGATGGTCTTGGCCGATTCGACGACGACAACGGTCATTCGGGGTCCTTGGTTTGGGTGGGCCCGCCTCACATAGGCATCCTCCCCGCGCTGTAGGCATGGAGCCCCAGGGAAATTGACCTTGACGGCAACTTAAGACACGTATTGATTGCTAGACGAATGTATAAACACGCTTATGTTGACTTTCCGTTGCGGCGATTTGAATCGCCTCTTTTGCGGGGGGACAAAGTCAATGACGGCGCGGAATACAATGACAAGGAGGGCGCCCGACAGCGGGATGGCCACATTCAGGGGCCGCGAATCACGGCTCGGTTCGGCCGACGCGCAGCGGGAGACCGCTCAATATATCGCCGACATGGTGCTGGAACTGCGCAATCTGGCACGGTCGGCCGAGCTCAAGACCCTGAGCGGGCTCCTGGAGATCGCCTTCTACGAGGGCTTCTCGCTGGCCAACAAGGTCGATATCCCGCCGGTCGAGGTGGAACGGCTCAAGGCGCTGGAGGCGGCGGCGAAAAACGTGGCGTAATCGCGCAGACAGCCAGGCGGGCGGGTTCCGCCAGCGGCCTGGCGACAGTCTTTTCTCCAGGACCGAGAAGCAGAGTTTCGCCGCCGGCGAGGACATGGCCCGAAGCTGTCACCGCGCCATCGAGGACATGGACGAGAAGTGCCGATGAAGCCGCATCGAGGCGCAAATCCGATGCGGCTTCGTGTATTTCCAGACGGCTGTCATAGCGGTCGCGGCGGGCCATCAGGTTGAAATCGCGCACCGGGCCGGAAATCAGCCGGCCCGAAATCGCCCAGTCGCCGGAGAAACGGCGCGGGGCAAAATTTGCAGCAAGGCTGATCGGGCCGTCGGGACCGCCTTCCAGCACCATGCCGTGGCCGGCAATCGCCATGATGTGGCGGTCATAGCCGGGAAACCGCGAGAAGGGGCCGTCGCTTGCGACATCGGCGATGCTGACGCGCCAGTCGAAGGGCGCGCCGGAAATGCCCGATGCTTCCGGGAAAACCAAAATCTCCGTGGTGATGCCGCCGGCATTCTTCCACGGCATGATGCGATAGCCGGCAATTCGCAGAATGCGCATGGTCACAATTTATGGCGGGTGCGGCCGATGGGCTCGGCATGGGCGATGACGCGGCGGATCGCCGGGAATTTCGCCCGCAGCCCGTTCTCGATGCGGTCGACGGCGGCATGCACGTCCTCGACGGTTTCCCGCGCCGCGAAGCGGCAATGGTAATGGACGAAAACGCCGTGGTCGTTCTTGCGGGCGCGCATGTTGTGGAGATCGGCGAGACGCGCCTCGCGGCGGGCCAGGCGGGTCAAGGCCGCTTCGATCGCCTGGCGTTCGCGGGGTGGGGCATCAATGCCTTCCAGCAAGCGCTCGGGCTGGGGCTCGATATGGCTTTCGACCTCGACATGGGGACCGAGCTCGCGGCGGATGGAGTTCTCAAGTTTGGTTGCCGTCTCATGGGCGGCGGCCAGCGGGGTTGCGCCATCGACTTCCAGATCGAAACTGACCGCGAGCTTGGAGCCGATGTGCTGCACGGTCAGATGATGGATCGCCAGGTTGCGGCGCCCGGCGATGAGCATCACCTTCTGGAACACGGTCTCGTTGTCGAGGGCCACCGGATTGGCGGTGACCGTGATGTCGGCATTGGCGAATTTTTCCTTCACCCTGGCGAAGACCGTGTCCCTGAGCTTCACCATGTCGTCGACCGGCATGGTGCGGGCCACCTCGACGACAATGCTGGCGAAGAGGGTGGCGCCGGCGGGGCGCAGCCGCAGATGCTTGATCGCCAGAACGCCATCGACATGCTCGACGATCCCGCGCACCGCCTCGGTCGCACCCTCGGGCGCGGTGTCGAGCAAGGTGGCAAGCGTGCGCCGGCCGAGGCGCCAGCCGGCCAATCCGACAAAGAAGGAGACGACGAGGGCGGCGACGGCATCGGCGGCGGGCAGGCCCCACCACACGGCGGCAAGGCCGATGAGCACGACGATCGAGCTCCACATGTCGGAGCTGAAATGCAGGGCATCGGCCTCCAGCGCCTCGCTCGAGGTCTTGGCGGCGACGCGGGACAGCGCCCGGGCGCGGTTATAATCGATGACGATCGAGGCGGCGACGATGGCCACGGCCCACCAGGTGAGTTCCACATGGGATTGGCCGGTGAGCAAGCGGATTGCCGCCTCATAGACGATCCAGGCGGTGACCAGGAAGAGCAGACCGGTCTCGACCAGGGCCGCGACACTCTCGGCCTTGGCATGGCCGTAGTGATGCTCCGCGTCGGCCGGCCGATCGCTCCAGCGGATGGCGACCCAGGTGACGATCGTGGCGCCGAAATCGACGATGCTGTGAATGGCTTCCGAGAGAATGCCGAGCGAGCCGGTGAAAAGCCCGGCCGCCAGCTTGGAGCCGGCGAGCGCGGCGCTGGCGAGCAGCGAATAAAGGGCGACGGATTGTTTCTCGGAGGCTGACATTTGCCCCGTGTCTAGGACCTGGCCGGACGGATGACAAGCCAACCGCCCGAGGCGCGAGACTTGCTGCGGCAACGGCGCTCGCCTATGGT
Organism: uncultured Aestuariivirga sp.; assembly: GCA_964408555.1. GTDB lineage: Bacteria > Pseudomonadota > Alphaproteobacteria > Rhizobiales > Aestuariivirgaceae > Aestuariivirga. Next base: position 8,389 of record CAYOZR010000074.1, on the reverse strand, counting down.
GGCGGCATGCGGAAGAGCTTGGCCCAAAGAGCGATTTGCTGGATTGCGGTTGCCGCGTTCATCCTTCTGCAAGCCGGCGCCGGACTGGCCGCGGCGCAATCCATCCCGGCCCGGCATGCGCCGGCTTCGCAACACCTGGTTTTTTCGGATATGATGGGTTGCAAGATGTGCGCGCCGATGCCGGCGGCATCCGGGACCTGCGCGGCGAGTTTTTGCCTGAACGCCGATATCCGGCGGGAGATCGGGCCGCCCGATAGGCCGGGCAGGCCGGTGTTCGGTCTCGTCTCGCCACGCCTTCCCGTTGGACATTTCTCAAGGCCGCCCACCCGGCCCGCCTAGGCTTTGTTTTGCACCGCCGGCACCGGCCGTTGCTTCAATCACTGAATCCCATCACCGATGAACCGCAGGAGTTCCAGCCATGAAGACCATTTCCGTATTCGCCGCCGCCCTTGCCGGGCTTGCGGCCATGACACCGGCTGCCGCCGAGACGCTCACCGAGCTTGCCGGCCACACCCATATCCACGGCATCGCCGTCAATCGCGCCGGCACGGCGAAGCTGCTGATTGCCACGCATGAAGGGCTCTATGCGGTGGATGCGGCAGGCAATGCCACGCTTGTCTCGGCGGTTCACGACTACATGGGGTTTTCAGCCGATCCCGCCAATCCGCTCGCCTATTATGCCAGCGGCCATCCGGCCGAGGGCGGCAATCTCGGCTTTCTGGCGACCAAGGACGGGGGTGCCAGCTGGACGCAAATTTCGCCCGGCCTCAACGGCCCGGTGGATTATCACACGATGGATGTGAGCCCGGCCGATCCCAAGACGATCTATGGCAGCTATGACGGGCTGCAGGTCAGCCGCGACGGCGGCAAGAATTGGACCATGGCGGGCGCGCTGCCCGAGGGTCTCATCGATATCGCCGCCTCGGCGCTGGAACGGGACCGGATATTTGCCGCGACCCAGACAGGACTCTTCCTCAGCGCCGACGCGGGCGCCAGTTGGGCGCCTTTGCAATTCGCGGGCGAAGCGGTGAGCGTCGTCGAGACGGGGGCGGACGGCGCGCTCTTCGCCTTCGTCGTGGGGCGCGGGCTGGTGGCGGCCAATGAGCGGGCGCCCAGCGAATGGACGGTCTTGTCGAAGGATTTCGGCGATGCCATTCCACTGCATTTGGCGGTCGACCCCAAGAACGGCAAGACCGTCTATGCCGCAACCCACACCAACGCGGTGCTGGTGAGCGAAGACGGCGGCGCCGGCTGGCGCAGCTTCGGGACGAAGTAGCGGCGGCGCATCCACTCCACAGCCATTCGTACGCCGCATGACGGTGCGGCGGGCGGATGGCTTGCGCGGCGGAGGGCAATCGTGCTGGCTTGTGACCGCAAGCCGCCATGCCATCCGATTCTTCCAGCACAAGCCTGCCCTTGCCGCGCAAGGCGGGGGCACTCACCTTCAGCGCCATCTTCGCGCTGGAATCGCTGGCGCGCTCGCTTAATTCCACCGTGGTGTCGCTGCAGGCCTATGACATTCTGGGCGCCAGCCAGAAGGTCAGTGAACTCTCCACGGCGGTGTCGCTGTCGGTTCTGATGGCCACTCTGTTGTTGCCCTATGCACTGGGGCGGCTCAGGCGGCGCTGGGCCTATAGTCTCGGCATTGCGCTGCTGATCGCCGCAAGCCTGGCACTGGCTAGTTTTACGCTGACGGGCCAGGCGGCCGGCATGTTCCTGCGCAATTGCGGCGCGACGGTGCTGGGCATCACGCTGTCGCTCTATATTCTCGATCACATCAAGCGCAGCGAACTGGCGCGGGTCGAGCCCTTGCGCTTGAGCCTTTCGACCTTCTCGTGGATGGTGGGGCCGGCGACCGGCATTTGGCTCTATTCGCGGTACGGGCCGGTTGCCGCGCAGGCCGCGGCGATCGCGGCGGGGATGGCGCTGTTCGGCCTGTTCTGGTATTTCCGGCTGTCGGATCACACCACGTTGCCATCCGGAACGCTGCAGCCGTTCAATCCCTTGGCCAATGTCCGGCGCTTCGTGATGCAGCCGCGCCTGCGGCTGGCCTGGCTCATCGCCTTCGGGCGGTCGTGTTTCTGGACCAGCTTCTTCATCTATGGGCCGCTGCTGATCGTCGAGGGCGGGCTCAGCAAGCAATTCGGCGGGCTGATGATTTCGGCGAGCCAGGCGGTGCTGCTGTCGGCCTATGTATCCGGGCGGCTGGCGCAACGCCACGGGGTGCGGATCGTGATCGCGCTGGCCTTCGCGACGGCGGCGCTGGCGTCTCTCGCGGCGGGGATCGCCGGCAAGAATTCACCGTATCTGGCGGCTTTTCTGCTGCTGGTCGGTTCGGCGGCGGCCTCGGCGCTCGACGGAGTGGGCGGTATTCCGTTCCTGCGGGCGGTGAGGCCGCATGAGCGGCAGCGCATGACGGCGGTCTATCGCACCTATATCGATTTCTCGGAACTCATTCCGTCTTTCGTTTTCGTCTTCGCGCTCTCCTATTTCGAGATCGGCAGCGTCTTCGTCATCCTCGCCGTGGCGCTTGCAATTATCGGGGCGGTCAGCTGGAAGTTTCTGCCGCGGTCGCTGTGACTTTGTCCTTCCAAGCGGCGCGGATCTGCCGGTGGGCATCGACATAACCGTCGGCCCTGCTCTTCAGATGTTGCTCCAGCCGCGCGGTGAGGCGCGGAAGCTGGTGGAAGGGAACCACGGGAAGGGCATGGTGCGCCGTGTGATGGGGCATGTTCCAGGCCAGGACATCGATCAGCCGGTTGGTGAAGGTGGTGCGGGTGTTCACCAGCATGTCGGGCAGCAAGGGGCAGGCGGCATGTTCGGCGAGAAGATAGGCGCGCAGGAATGGCTGGCCGACGAGCGCGGGGGCGATCCAGAGATAGAGCGGCCAGGTCCAATGCTGCCACAGGCAGACGAGCGCCAGCGCGGCATAGGCGGCGAGATGGGCGCGCGCCTCGATGACCAGCGAGTTGCGGCCGCCCTGGGGAACAAAGTCGTAATCGGCCTTGCCGAGCGCGGCGCCGAACACCATCGAAATCTGGGCGCGCCAATAGGGCAGGCCGGTGAGGTAGCGGAGATATTCGCGGGCGTTGCGCGGGCGCGGCGTGGCGAGTTCCGGGTCGCGCGCCGCATCCTGGGTGTGGCGGTGATGGGCGAAGTGAAAATAGCGGAAATAGCGGGGCGGAAGGATGAGGAGAAACCCCGCGGCCTCGGCAAGCACGACGTTCAGCGGAGCGTTGCGGAAGGCGGTGGCGTGGATGCATTCATGCTCGAGAGAGAAGAGGAAGACGAGCGCGATACCGTGCAGCAGCAGGACGGGCAGGAGGATCCAGACATTCGGTGCCGTGAGAATGGCCGCGGAAGTGGCGGCAAGCCAGCCGAGATGAAAGGCGAGACGAAGAAGGCCCGGCCCGTCGGAGGTGACCTTGAGGGCAACGAGTTCGCCGCCGTCGAGGGCGGCGATGGCTTCCTTGTGGGTGTATTCGTGGCGCATCGGACTTGACGCCGCCCCCGCCGGCGCGGCAATTTGCGATTAGACGGAGAGAGACATGCCACAGAAGATTAGCCATGGCTATAAGGAGCTGATGGCCGAAGCCGAGGCCGAAATCGCCCATGTGACGGCGGCGGATGCGATCGCCATGTTGGGGCGCGAGGACGTGGTGATCGTCGATATCCGCGATCCGCGCGAGTTGCGGAAGGAGGGCTGGATCCCCGGCTCCTACCACGCACCGCGCGGCATGCTGGAATTCTGGGTCGATCCGGAAAGTCCCTATCACCGGCCGATCTTCGCCGCGGACAAGACCTTCGTCATCCATTGCGCCAGCGGCTGGCGCTCGATGCTGGCGACGCAGGTCTTGCAGCGCATGGGGCTCAAGCCGGTGATGAATCTGCTGGGCGGTTTCACGGCCTGGAAAGAGGCCGGAGGGCCGGTCGAAAAGGTCGAGGCAACATGAGCAAGCTGCATCTGGTCATCGCCAACAAGAATTATTCGTCGTGGTCGATGCGGCCGTGGCTGGCGATGCGCATGGCCGGCATTCCATTCAGCGAGACGGTGATCGCGCTCGACACGCCCGAGACCAAGGCGGCGATCGCCGCACATGGCAAGTCGGGGCGGGTGCCAATCCTGCATCACGGGAAAATCACCGTATGGGAGTCGCTCGCCATTCTGGAATATCTGGCGGAAGCGTTTCCGCAAAAGCACTGGTGGCCAAAGCCGGTGGCGGCGCGGGCGGTGGCGCGGTCGATAGCGAGCGAAATGCACGCGGGCTTCTCGGCACTGCGCAATGCCTGTCCGATGAATCTGCGGCGAGCGAAGAAGCCCGTGCCCATGCCGCAGGCGGCACTGGCGGATGTGGCGCGGATCGAAGCGATGTGGCGCGAGTGCCGGAGCCGTTTCGGCAAGGGCGGCAAATTCCTGTTCGGAAAATTCTGCAATGCCGATGCCATGTATGCGCCGGTGGTGGCGCGTTTCGACAGCTTTGCCGTTCCGGTGCGGCCCGACACGCGCGTCTATATGGACAATGTCATGGCCACGCCCGCCTTCAAGGCGTGGAAGGAGGCGGCGCTAAAGGAGACGTGGCGAGTACCGTCGGACGAAGTCGATTGAGCGGTTGCTCAGTTTTCGTAACACCAGATGATTTCGCGGTAGTAGTCGATCTGGACCCGGATGACCGTTGCGCCAAATCTTTTCCGGCACACCTTGCGCGCTTCCTCCATCAGCTTCGCCCTTTGCTCGGAAGTATAGTTTTTCCATCCCTGCTTCTTCTTCTTGGCGGCACCGGCATCGGCATCGGCGAAAGAAAGACCCAATGCCAGCGCGGCGGCCAATACCAAGACAATGTTCCGGCGCATGAAATACCTCCCGTTAGGGCAATACGAGAAAGCTAGCTGCCCCTTGGAGGGGTTGCAAGCCCCTACGTCAGCGATACCAGCCCGCGCGGGTGGCGGGCGATGCGGCCGGCGAGTTCGAGTTCAAGCAGCAGGCCGGCGACGGCGGCGGCGGCAAGGGCCGACTCGCGGATCAAATCGTCGATGGCGACGGGGGCGGGCGAGAGCAGCGACAGCAGGCGGCGGCGGGCATCGGGGCCGGTATCGGGGGGCTCGTCCAGCGCCAGCGGCTCGGGCTCAAGGAACATGGTGCGGCTTGGGCTGAAGTTGCCAGCGAGCGCGTCGAGAACATCGGCGGCGCGGCTGAGGAGAGAAGCGCCGTCGCGGATCAGCTTGTTGCAGCCCTCGGCGCGGGGATCGAGCGGCGAGCCGGGCACGGCGAAAACCTCGCGGCCCTGTTCGGCGGCGAGCCTGGCGGTGATGAGCGAGCCCGAGCGCAGCGCCGCCTCGACCACGATGACGGCGCGGGCCATGCCGGAAATGATGCGGTTGCGGCGCGGGAAATATTCGGCGCGGGGCGCGGTGCCGGGGGTCATTTCGGTGATGAGAAGGCCGGTCCTGCCGATTTCCTCGTGCAGCGCCTGGTTCTCCGGCGGATAGACGACGTCGATGCCGCCGGCGAGAACCGCGACGGTGCCGGTTGTCAGCGCGGCTTCATGGGCGGCGGTGTCGATGCCGCGGGCCAGCCCGGAGGCGATGATGAAACCCGCCGCGCCAATCTCGGCGGCAAGCTGGCGGGCAAATTTGCGGCCGAGGGCCGAGGCGTTGCGGGCGCCGACGATGGCCACCGCCGGCTTTTCGGCAAGGGCTGCTTCGCCCTTGATGCAGAGAAAGGGGGGCGCGCCATCGATGTGGCGGAGCAGCGGCGGATAGCCCGCCTCGCCCGGAACGACGAAGCGGGCGCCATAGTGCGCGGCGCGGTCGAGATCGGCTTCGGCCTCGTCGCGGCCGTAAACGCGCAGGCGGCGGGACAGGCCGCCCTGGCGCGAAAGTTCCGGAAGGGCGGCGATTGCCGCCTCGGCGGCGCCGTAACGGGCGATCAATTGCCGGAAGGTGGCGGGGCCGACATTCTCGCTCTTGCCGAGGCGTAGCCAGTCGCGGCGCTGCTCATGCGAGAGCAGGGGCAAGTTCATGGCTTTTTCGACAGGGCGATCTCGGGTTCCTCGCCCTTCGCGAGCCGCGCGATATTGGCGCGATGGGTGAGAAAGATGGCGGCACCCAGGACCAGCGCGGGGAGAAGCAGGTCGGTGCGGCCGAGGAGCCAAGCCCAGAGCGGCGTCAGCAGGCTCGCCGTCAGCGCGGCGAGCGACGAGATGCGGAAGGCGACGGCGACGGCGAGCCAGACCGCCAGAAAGATCAGCCCCAAGGGCCAATGGAGGCCGAACAGCACGCCGATATTGGTGGCCACGCCCTTGCCGCCCTTGAAGCCCAGCCACATGGGAAAGAGATGGCCGAAAAAGGCGGCGAGCCCCGCCAGAATGCCGGCTGAGGGGCCGGCAAGCCAGGTCACGGCGACGACCGGCGCGGTGCCCTTGAGCGCATCGAGCAGCAGGGTTAAGGCCGCTACCTTCTTGTTGCCGGTGCGCAGCACATTGGTGGCGCCGATATTGCCGGAGCCGATGGCGCGGATATCGCCGAGGCCGGCCGATTTGGTCAGGATCAGGCCGAAGGGAATGGTGCCGCACAGATAGCCCACGGCAATCGCCAGAAGCTGGAGCATGTCAGCGAGAGTAGGTGTAAACGCCGCGGCCCGCAACGAATGTTTCGACGACGCGGCCTTCGAGGGTGCGGTGCTCGAAGGGCGAGTTCTTGGCGCGCGAACGCAGGACATCGTCCTCGACCGTCCAGTTGAGATGGAGATCGGCCAGGGCGAAATCGGCGGGAGCACCCGGCGCGAGGCGGCCGGTTTCGAGACCGAGAATCCGGGCGGGCGTCGACGCCATGGCCGCGACCAGGCGATCGAGTTTCAGGCCCTCATTGTGGTGCAAGCCGAGGGCGGCGGAAAACATGGTCTCCAGCCCGATGGCGCCGAAGGCGGCCTCGGCGAAGGGCAGCCGCTTGGTATCGGCGCTCTGCGGATCGTGGCCGGAGACGATGACGTCGATGGTGCCGTCGGCAACCGCCTCGACCAGGGCGCGGCGGTCCTCCTCGCCGCGCAAGGGCGGCGACAGCTTGAAGAAGGTGCGATAGGCGCCGATGTCGTTTTCATTGAGGGTGAGATGGTGGATCGAGACGCCGCAGGTGACGGGCAGGCCGCGGCGCTTGGCGGCGCGGATCGCGTCGAGGGAAGCGCGACTTGAAAGCTGGGCGGCGTGATAGCGCGCGCCCGTCATCTCGACGAGGCGGAGATCGCGCTCCAGCATGATCACCTCGGCCACGGCCGGAATGCCGGCAAGGCCGAGACGGCCGGCGATCTCACCGGCATTCATGACGCCGGTGGCAAGAGTGGGCTCCTCGACATGCTGGACCACGAGCATGTCGAAATCGCGGGCATAGGCGAGCGCCCGGCGGAATAGATTGGCATTGGCCACCGCCCTGGTGCCGTCGGTGACGGCGACCGCGCCCGCCTCCTTGAGAAGGCCTATCTCCGTCATCGCTTCGCCGGCAAGGCCCTTGGTGATGGCCGCCATGGGCGCGACGCGAACCAGCGCGTTATCGCGGGCGCGGCGCAGGATGAAATCGACAATGGCCGCGTCGTCGACGACCGGCTGGGTATTGGGCATGACGATCATCGTCGTCACCCCGCCGCTGGCCGCCGCCTCCGAGGCGCTGGCCAGCGTCTCGCGGTACTCGGTGCCGGGCTCGCCGGTGAAGACGCGCATGTCGATGAGGCCGGGGATGAGGCTGAGGCCCTTGCAATCGACGATGGCCGTGCCCGGCCCGGCGGTCTCGCGCGTCACCGTGGGCCCCACGGCGAGGATCCAGCCGTCCTCGACGAGGATGCCGCCCTTGCCGTTCAAGCCTTGCGCGGGCGCCACGATATTGGCGTTGACATAGGCGCGGCGGCGGCCGGCATCATGGGGAGCGGGCGGCATCATGCATTGCCTCCGCCGGGAATGTTGCGGGCCAGCGCATCGAGCACCGCCATGCGCACGGCCACGCCCATCTCGACCTGCTCGCGGATCACCGACTGCACGCCGTCGGCGACATTCGAGTCGATCTCGATGCCGCGGTTCATCGGGCCCGGATGCATGACGAGAGCGCCGGGCTTTGCGTATTTGAGCTTCTCCTCGTTGAGACCGAAGAAGCGGTAATATTCGCGGCTCGAGGGCACGAAGGCGCCGCTCATGCGCTCGAGCTGCAGGCGCAGCATCATCACCGCATCGGCATTGGCCAGGCCGTCGGCCATATTGCGGTGAACCTCGACGCCGAAATTTTCGATGCCCGAGGGCAGCAATGTCGAGGGTGCCACGACGCGCACGCGGGCGCCGAGCTTGTTGAGCAGGTTGATATTGGAGCCGGCCAACCGCGAATGCAGGACGTTGCCGCAACAGGGAATTGG
>CAYOZR010000073.1:0-15868 GCA_964408555.1 uncultured Aestuariivirga sp. | reverse complement strand
CGGTGATCGAGATGGTGGAGATCGGCGCCGGCGGCGGCTCCATTGCCCGCGTCGACAGGCTGGGCCGCATCGCCGTCGGCCCCGACAGTTCCGGCGCGACGCCGGGCCCCGTCTGTTATGGCCGCGGCGGAGCTGAGCCCACCGTGACCGATGCCAATCTGGCGCTCGGCAAGATCGATCCCGCCTATTTCGCCGGCGGCAAGATCGGGCTCGACGAGGCCGCGGCGGGCGCCGCGCTCAAGAAGCATATCGGCGACCCGCTCGGCCTCAAGGATTTCTGGCCGGCCGCCGGGGTGACCGAAATCGTCGAGGAGAACATGGCCAATGCGGCGCGGGTTCACGCCATCGAGCGCGGCCGCGACATCTCCGCCTGCACCATGATCGCCTTCGGCGGCGGAGCACCCTTGCATGCCTGCCGCCTGGCCGAGAAAGTGGGCGTGGCCTCGATCATCGTGCCCAAGGGTGCCGGCGTCGGTTCGGCCATCGGTTTCCTGCGGGCGCCGGTTGCCTATGAGATCACCAAAAGCGCCGTCGTCTCGCTGGAATCCTTCGACGCCTTGCGCATCAACCGCCTGCTCGCGGCCATGCTGCGCGATGCCCGCGCCGTGGTCGAACCGGCGCTTGGCGGTGTGCGACCCGTAATCCACGTCGTCGCCGATTGCCGCTATATCGGCCAGGGCCATGAAATCCGCGTCACCGTTCCCGGCCGCAAGCTCGCCAATGCCGATGGCGCCAGGCTGAAAGCGGCATTCGAGAAGCTTTACCAGCAGGTCTACGGCCTGCGCATTCCCAATCAGGAGGCCGAAGCCATTACCTGGTCGGTGACCGTGTCCTCGAAGCCGGAGAAACCCAGGCGCGCCGCCAAAGCCGCCGCCCGTCCCGCACCCAAGCCGCGCAGCCGGCGCAGCACCTACGATCCGGCCCTCGGAAAGCTGGTGACCGTGCCGGTCTATTGGCGCTTCGACATGGCGCCGGGCTCCGCCATCAAGGGCCCGGCCATCATCGCCGAGGACGAAACCTCGACCGTCGTCGGCGCCAATTTCCGCGCCCGCATCGACAGTCTCGGCTACATCCTCATGGAGCGCCTGACATGAGCAAGAACGCCCTCGCCGCCATCCGCACCCAAGTGATGTGGAACCGCTTGATCTCCGTGGTCGAGGAGCAGGCGCAATCGCTGCTGCGCACCGCCTTCGGCACCATCACCCGCGAGGCGGGCGATCTCTCGGCCGGCGTCTACGATACCAAAGGCCGCATGATCGCCCAGGCGATGACCGGCACTCCCGGCCACGTCAACACCATGGCCACCGCCGTTGCCCACTTCTTCAAGCATTTCCCGCAATCGACCATGAAGCCCGGCGATGTCTACGTCACCAACGATCCCTGGCTCGGCACCGGCCACCTGTTCGACTATGTGATGACGACGCCGGTGTTCTTGGGCCAAAAGCTCGTCGCCTTCTTCGCCTCCACCTGCCATGTGATCGATGTCGGCGGCGTCGGCATGTCGGCCAAGGCCAATTCCTCCTTCGAGGAAGGCACCCTCATTCCGCATTTGAAAATCCGTAAAGAGGGCAAGCTCAACGAGGAGCTGCTGTCGATCATCCTCGCCAATTCGCGCAATCCGGTGGAGGTGAAGGGCGATCTTCTCTCGCTTATCAGTGCCAACGACACCGGGGCGCGCCGCCTCATCGACATGATGCGCGAATTCAAGCTCGCCAGCATCGACGGTCTCGCGCGGCACATTCTCTCGCAATCCGAGAAAGGTGCGCGCGACGCGATCCGCGCCCTGCCCGAGGGCGAGTGGTCCTATGACATGCCGCTCGATGGTTATGAGAGCCCCATCACCATCAAATCGAAACTCACGATCCGCCAGGGCAGGATCGTCATCGATTTCTCCGGCTCCTCGCCCGCCTCGATTTACGGCATCAACAGCCCCCGCACCTATACCCACGCCTATTCGGTGTTCGGCTTGAAGGCGGTGATCGCGCCCCATGTGCCCAACAATATCGGCTCGCTCTCCTGCTTCGATCTCGTCACCGAGCCCGGCACCTGCGTCGATCCCATCCGCCCCTCGCCGGTGACCGCCCGCCATGTCATCGGCCAGATGCTGGCCGATGCGGTGTTCGGCTGTCTCGCCCAGACCCTGCCCGGCCAAGTGCAGGCGGAAAGTGCAGGCTCCATCTGGATTCTCGGGTTGAACAGCGCCCATGGCCGCGTGCCGCCCCATGAGACGGCGAATGCCAGGCCCTTCGGCGTCATCAATATCGGCCTCGGCGGCATCGGCGGCAGGCCCGGCAAGGACGGACTGGCGACCACGGCATTTCCCTCCGGCGTCGGCACCATTCCCATGGAAGTCACCGAGACCCAGTGCCCGCTCTATTTCAAGCGCAAGCAATATCTGCCCGACTCGGGCGGCGCCGGCCAGTGGCGCGGCGGGCTCTCGCAGCTGATCGAGATCGCCAATCGCGAGGCGGCTCCCTTCACCATTTCGGCGGCGACTTTCGACCGCATCCATAATGCCGCCCAGGGCCGCGACGGCGGCAGGCCCGGCCGCAAGGGCAAGGCCTATCTGGGTTCCGGAACGCCGATCCCCGACAAGGGCATCCATGTGATTCCCACCGGCGACAGCCTCGTCTGCGAACTTCCCGGCGGCGGCGGTTTCGGCGATCCGAAGAAACGTCTCCGCCAACTCATCGACGCTGATCTCGCCGCCGGCCTCATCACCGCGGCGAGCGCCCGCGCCGACTATGACTATGAGTAGACCGGCATTGGCGCTCGGCCCGCGCATCAAAACGCTGCGCAAGGAGCGCGGGCTGTCGCTTGCCGGACTGGCGAAGACGACCGGCGTTTCGGAAGCCACCCTGTCGCGCGTCGAGAACGAGCAGACCCTGGTCAGCGCCCATCATCTCTACCAGTTGGCGCAGACGCTGGGCGTCGACATCACCGCCTTCTTTGAACCCGGCAGCAAGTCCATTTCCACCGGCATCCGCTCGATCTGCCGCAAGGGCGAAGGCATTCCGCTGTCGACCGCCCGCTATGATGCCCAGGTTCTGTGCACCGACATCGCCAGCAAGCGCATGCATCCGGCAATCGACACCGTGACGGTGGGCTCGCTCGAAGCCGCCGGCGGCTATTCGCGCCACGACGGCGAGGAATTCCTGCACGTCCTCGCAGGTCGCTTGCTGCTGGCCACCGAATTCTACGAGCCGGCCACCCTCGAGCCCGGCGACAGCATCTATTTCGATTCGCACATGGGCCACGCCTATCTCTCGGCCGATGGCGCGCCGGTACAGATCCTGGTCATCGCCACGACGGAGCCTCCGCAATGAGCCCCGGACAATCGCACATCGCATCGATCGAAGTGAAACGCGCGGCGGTCGAAGTCTTCGCTTTCATGGCCGATCCCGCCAAGCTCAACCGCTGGTCCTTCGGCACCTGGGAGACGGAGATCGCGGCGGATGGCCTCGTCACCGGCATAAGCATTTTCGATGGCGCCAAGACATTCGTGCGCATCGATGCCGACAGCGATCGCCTGTCGATCGACTACCGCCTCGGCGCCGATCCCCAAAAACTCCTGCCACGCATAAATGTCCGCGTCGTCCCCGGCACCCACCTCGGCCTCGATCCCGGCCACTGTGTCTTGACCTTTATCGCCTGGCGCGCCGCTGCCATGGACGACGACCGCTGGCGCCGCCTCACCGCGTCCCACGAATTCGAGGCCGTGCTGATCAAGAACCTGATCGAGAACGGCAGGGCTTAAGTCCGCCGCAGCACGGCGCGCACCGGCGCCGCATCGAGAGCGGCAAGATTGATCGGCAGCGCGATCAATTCGTAATCGCCGGGCGCCACATGGGCGAGCACGAGATTTTCCAGAATGCGCATGCCGGCCCGTTTCGCCGCCATATGGGCGGGCAAGTCCTTCGACATCTCCGGATCGATCGACGGCGTATCGATGCCGACCAGCCGAACGCCCTTCGAAACCAAAAGCTCGATTACATCCGCCGAAAGCGCCCGGAGCCCCGTGGGCCAGATATGCGGATCGCTTCTCTCCGCCAGCCGCAGCAGCACGCGCGGCGGCACAGCATCGAGGAATGCCGCGATATGTTCCGGCCGGCACAAAGGCGTCGCCGCCCGTGCATCGATCACCCGGCACGGACCGATGAATGGTTCCAGCGTCAACCCGCCGATGCTGGCTCCCGCCGCATCGTAATGCAGCGGCGCATCGGCATGACTGCCGCAATGAACCGACATCGAAACCCGCGCCACATTGACCGGGCAGCCGGGGCCGATGGCGAATGTCCGGCTTTCTTCGTAAGCCGCATCGCCCGGAAAGCCCGCCATGCCCGGCGACAGCGGTTGCGATATGTCGATGATCATGTGACGGCCTTGCGCGCCCGGAATTGCGCCGCATCCCACAGCTTCTCATCCAGGATGCGGGCCAGAATTTTCACCGCATCCCAGACTTCGGAGTAACTCGTATAGAGCGGCGTGAAACCGAAGCGGATCAGGTCGGGCGCGCGGAAATCGCCGATCACGCCATGCGCGATCAAGGCCTGCATCACCGCATAGCCTTCCGGACAATGCAGCGACACATGCGAGCCGCGTTCCTCCATGCTGCGCGGCCCGGCAAGCCTCACGCCATGCCGCCCGCAGCGCGACTCGGCGCGATCGATGAACAGCTTGCCCAGCGCCATCGACTTGGCCCGCACCACCCTCATGTCCACATCGTCCCAGACATCGAGGGCCGCGTCGAGGGCCGCCATCGCCAGAATGGGCTGGGTGCCGCATTGATTGCGCAGGATGCCGGGCGCCGGCCGGTAATCGAGATCGAAGGCGAAAGGTGCGGCATGGCCCCACCAGCCGGCCAGCGGCGGCGCGATTTTGTCCTGCAGACCGGGCCGTACATAGAGGAAAGCCGGCGCCCCCGGCCCGCCATTGAGATATTTGTAGGTGCAGCCGAGCGCGAAATCCGCGTCCGTCCCGGCGAGATCGACCGGCAGGGCGCCGGCCGAATGGGCAAGATCCCAGATGGTCAGCGCCCCCGCCGCATGGGCCGCGGCGGTGATCGCCGCCATGTCGTGGAGGCGGGCGCTGCGATAATCGACCTCCGTCAGCATGACCACGGCCACCCTCTCGTCGATTGCCCCCAAGACTTCCTCGGGTTCGACGATGCGCAATTCAAGACCCGCATCGAGAAAGTCGCGTAAGCCCTGCGCCACGTAGAGATCGGACGGAAAATTGCCGCTGTCCGAGAGAACCACCTTGCGTTGCGGACGCAGCTTCACCGCCGCACCCAGCAGCTTGAACAGATTGATCGAAATCGTGTCCCCCGCCACCACGCTGCCGTTAGGCGCGCCGATCAGCCGCCCGATCCTGTCGCCCACCTTGCGCGGCAGATCGAACCAGCCGTGCTCGTTCCACGATCCGATCAGCGTCCCGCCCCATTGCCGCGTAACGGTATCGCTCACCCGCGGCGGCACCGATTTCGGCAGGACACCGAGCGAATTGCCATCGAGATAAATGAGCTTTTCCGGGATCGAGAATCGCTCGCGCATGGAGCCAAGGGGATCGGCCCGGTCCAACACCTCGCAATGGCTGCGTTTCATGGTTCACTTCGTAGCATGACCGCCGTCGCGTCGTCAGCCGGCTTGAAGCGAAGATATGTCTTGCACTCGGGATCGGCGGCCTCGGCGGCGCGAACCTGTCGCAACACTTTCTCGACACCGCCGGCGGCGGCGCAGGCGTCGATCAATCCTTCATCGCCATGGAGATCATAATGATCGACGGCGCGGTAGAAGCCATCCGTACACAGAAGCATGTCCGATGGACTTCCAAGATCGAGATATTCGGCGAACTGCGCGGCGGCCGGGCTTGCTTCGAGAATATTGTAGCCGCCCGGCGTGTTGCGGGCCTTGCGGCCGGCGAGCAGCTGCGGCCGGAACTCGGCAAGCAGCGCCTTGATGCCGGGCACGCCCGCTGCGCGCCGCTTCTCCGCCTCGCGGGCCAGCCAGTTGTCGAAGACATTGTTCGGCGAAGCGGCGGCAATCCGGTGCGATCCGTCATCGGCCCGCGCCAGCAGGCAGGAATCGCCAAGCCGCGCCGCCCGCCAGGTCTCGCCATATCGCTTGGCGAGGATCAGGCAGGCGGCCGGCGGATCGTAATCCTCGGGAAGATCGAGACCCCTGGAAATGCTGCGCCAGTCGTCGATCAGCAGCTCCACCAGAGAAGCAACAATGGCAGGCAGCGCCGCCTTCGACCCTGCAAGCCGCATCAGGTGACCATGGCCACGGCCGACCAACCATTGCGCATCGCTTCCGGCCGGCAAATAATTGCGGTCATTGATGCCGGTGACGCCGTCGAACACCCAGGCGGCCGTGACATCGCTTTCCGCGCCGGCGAAGCCCCAGCCGTCCTCATTGACGGGCCCGCTGCCTTGGCTGACGGCTCCGGCCAGCCGCATGCTCATTCAGAGAGCGACCACTTGGCCGGTCCGCACGCTCTCATCCGCCGCCAGCACGATGCGCAGCGAATTGATCGCGTCCTCGACATGGCCCGTCATGTCGCGGTCGTGGCGGATGGCATCGAGAAACAGCTCCTGTTCGCGGTTGCACAGTTCCTGGTGACCGGGCTCGTCGTCCATGCGGATGATTTCGTCGGGCGTGGCGAAGGTGCCTTGCGGCGTCAGCGTTGCGTGATGCAGCCGGAGCGCGCTGGTGCGGGTGTGACTGTCGACATCGGCCGACGCCGTCTTCGATTCGTCCATGACGATCGACACGCAGCCCTTGGGGCCGATCATGTCCTTTACGAAAAACGCGGTTTCGCTCATCATCGGTCCCCAGCCCGCCTCATACCAGCCGACCGAGCCATCGTCGAAGCTTACATGCAGATGGCCGTAATTATACATGCGCTCGTGCACTTCGCTGCTGAGCCTGGCACCGATGGCATGGACGCGAACGGGTTTCGCGCCGGTCACCTGGCACATCACGTCGACATAGTGGACGCCGCAATCCACGATCGGCGAGATCGAATTCATCAGATGCTTGTGCACCTGCCATTGCGGGCCAGAGGATTGCTGATTGAGGTTCATCCGCATCACCAGCGGCTTGCCGAGCGTCCTGCCGACTTCGACGAATTTCACCCAGGAGGGATGCACCCGCAGGATATAGCCGATCACCAGCTTCTTTCCCGCTTTCTTCGCCAATGCCGCGATTTCCTCGGCCTCGGCCACCGTGTCGGCGAGCGGCTTTTCGATGAAGATGTGGCAGCCCGCCTTCAGCGCCAACTTTGCGTAGGCGGCGTGGGTGTCCGGCCAGGTGTTGACCGAAACGGCATCGGGCTTGAGGGCCGCGAGGGCCTGGGCATAGTCCGCGAACAGCGGAATTTTGGGGAATTCCTTCTTCAGATCGTGGCGCGCCTCGATGCCGCGGCTGCATAGTCCGGCGATCTCGAATCCCTTGATCGACTGGTAGGCGCGGGCATGGCCGAGCCCCATGTTGCCGAGGCCCACGACGAGGACTTTGATCTTCTTCATTTTCCGTCAATCCAGGTTTGCAGCACCCGCATGTCATCGCTCAAATGAGCCAGGCTCGCAAGATAGCCCGGCGCGATGCGGCCAAGTTCGCGATCGCGCTTCAGGAAGGAGGCCGGATTGAGCGACGCCATGCGAAGCGCGTCTTCGAGGGAAACGCCGAGCCGTTGCGTGCAGTATCGCACCGCTTCGTCCATGGTGAGATTGGAGCCGGCGAGCGTTCCGTCCTCAAGCTGCAGGCGGCCGTCGCGGCGCATGACCGTGCGGCCTTGCAATTCGAAACGATCGAGGCCTCCCGCCGCGGTCGGCATGGCGTCGGAAACCAGCACCACGCGGTCGCGCGGTTTGGCCGCCAGGGCCACTTTGAGGGCCGTGTCATGCACATGATGGCCGTCGGCGATCAGCCCGCAGTAACTTCGGGTATCGGCGAGCGCCGCACCCACCATGCCAGGCTCGCGGCCGGTCATCTGGCTCATGGCGTTGAACAGATGCGTGAAGGAACGCGCGCCCGCGGCAAGTGCGGCTTGTGCTTCCGCCGCCGTTGCCTCGGAATGGCCGAGGCTTACCAATATGCCCGCCGCCGCCAGCTTGGCGATCGACTCCGGCGCCACCCGGTTGGGCGCCAGCGTCAGCATCACCGCGCCGCATTGGGCGGCGGCGAGACTGGCTACATCCGCATCGGTCATCGGCCGGATGAAGCGCGCGTCATGCGCACCCTTGCGGGCCGGATCGAGAAACGGCCCTTCGATGTGGATGCCGAGTACACCGGGCACGCCCGCTATGCGCGCTTCCCTGACCGCCACAATGGCCTTTTCCATGATTTCGGGCGCGTCGGTGATGACCGTCGGCAACAATCCCGTGGTCCCGAATTCGCGGTGCGATGCGGCGATGCGCTTGACGGTCTCGACCGATGGATTGTCGTTGAGCAACGCATCGCCGCCGCCGTTGACCTGAACATCGATGAATCCCGGCACCAGCAGACCGCCGGAAAGCTCCCGGCGTTCGATTCCCGCTGCGATCCGGCCGGCGGCCATTACATCCGCTATGCGCGCGCCCTCGACGATGACCGCGCGACCGTCGCGGATCGTTTCGCCGTCGAAAATGCGGGCGCCGGTCAGGGCGAAAGCCATCACACGGTCTCCGTTACTTTCTTGAGAAGCCGCGGCCGGTCGGGATCGCGGCCGCGCGCGCGGGCCGTTTTCTCGATGAAGTCGTAGGCCGTCTGGATCATCGAGATTGGATCGAGCAGCGGATGCGCCGTCCGGATCACCGGCAAGCCGCCCTCCTCCGCCACCAGAATGTTGGCGCCGGTCGTTCGCATCCGGACAATCGCCTCGCGCGACGAGGCGCGCGATTGATCCTCCGGCGAATAGGCGAGAACCGGGAAGCCCTCGCCGAGGAGTTCGAGCGGTCCGTGCATCACTTCGGCGACGGAATAAGCCTCGGCATGAATGGCGCAGGTTTCCTTGAGCTTCAGCGCCGTTTCGCCGGCAATCGGCAGCGAGGGTCCGCGGCCGAGGACATAGAGCGACTCGGCATGGGTTGCGAACGCGACGGCTTCGGGCCAGCCGGTCGCCGCTGCCCGCCGCAAATCCTCGGGAAGGCGCGAAAGGGCCGCGAGAAGATCGCCGCCGTCAAGCCATCGCGCGGCGATTGCGGCGCCCGCCGCCAGCGAGGCAATAAAGGATTTGGTCGCCGCCACGCTGACCTCGGGTCCCGCCTGAAGCGGCAGGCAGATGTCGGCGCTGTTGCCGGCCGGCGAGTCGTCCACATTGACGACGGCAATGGTGAGGGCGCCCGCCCGTTTCGCCGCGTCCTGCAACGCGACGATGTCCGGGCTTTTCCCGGATTGCGAGATGGTGATGCAGACCGCATCCTTGACCGCGAGTTTCGCGCCATAGACCGAAACGACGGAGGCCCCGATCGAGCAGCAGGGAACCCCGTGAAGGATTTCGACGAGGTACTTGAAATAGCCCGCCGCATGATCGGAACTGCCGCGCGCCGAGGTGAGAATGACCGGCGGCGGTTTGCGCCGCAGACGCGCGCCAATTTCGCTCAGCGCCGCCGCGTTGCGATCGATGAAACGGGCGACTGCCTCCGGCGCTTCGGCCGCTTCACGGGCCATGGCGCTCATGTCGAGGCCTCCGGCGCGATGGTCAATTCGGCGACGAAGTCGTAACTGTCGCCGCGATAGCGCGAGCGGGTGAATTCGACGATGCGGCCGTCCGGCAGATATGAAATACGCTCGATGAACAGCGCCGGGCTGCCTTCGGGCAGTTCCAGGAGTCTTGCTTCCTCGCCGCTGAGTGCCGTGGCATGCAGGCGCTGCAGGGCGCGGACCGGACGTACGCCACGGGCTTCAAGAGCGGCATAGAGCGAGCCGCCGACGCTCAGCGGATCGGGCTGGAACTTGTGCGGTATGACCGCCAGCTCGATGGCCATGGGCAGGCCGTCGGCGCGGCGCAAGCGATGGAAGCGCGACACATATTCGCCGGGTGAGAGCGACAATTTCAGCGCCTCTTCCGGCGTCGGCAGGCCGACCGATCTGTCGAGCCAGTCGGCATCGGTCTTGAGGCCGCGAAGTTCCATATCCTGGGTAAAGCTGGTCAACCGCGACAGGGGCTGCTCGATGCGTTTCGGCGGGCATGCCACATAGGTGCCGGAACCGCGGCGCTGCACCAGCACGCCCTCGGCTACCAGTTCGACGAAGGCCTTGCGCACGGTAACCCGCGAGATATCGAGCATTTGCGCCACATCGCGCTCACCGGGAATTGCGTCGCCTTCCTTGAGCTCGCCGGCCAAGACCGCCTCATGGACGAGTTTCTTGACGCGCGCATAAAGCGGCGCGTTGCCGGCGCTCTCAAACCGGCGCAGCGCAAAGACCGGCTGGGTGCCGCTCATGTCCAGGTCGCCGGCAGGCCCGCCGCCTTGCGCGCCATGATGATGGCGCCGTCGCTGGCATCCGCCACGGGACCGGCAAGCGCCGCCTTCACGTCGGCATCGAGATAGGGTGGATAGACACGCGACAAGCCGCCAAGCAAACAGAGCCGGCCGGCCCCCCGCGCCATCAGCGCCCGGCCGAGATTGGAGATGGCCGCGGCACCCTCGATGACGATGGTCATGCCGTGCACATCGCCCTTGGCGGCGGCTTCGAAGACAAGCGGCGCGAGTTGCGCATAATCCTTCGGTAGCGCCCGCTGCGACCATTGCGACAGATCGAACCGGCTGCGGCCGGCGATGGCGAGCACCGCTTCGACGAGCGGCGTCGGTTGCAGCAGTCCGTCGATGGAAAGTGCCGCGCGCCGCACCGCATGGTGACCGATCCAGGCGCCCGAACCGTGATCGCCGAGGGCAAAGCCCCAGCCGCCCACCATATGGCGGGCGCCTCCCGTCAAGGCGAAACCGATGGAGCCGGTGCCGGCGATAACGATGCCGCCATCGCCGCCCGCGAAGGCGCCGATGCAGGCGGCATAGGCGTCATTGTCGGCGGTGACCGAGGCGAAGGGCAGATGGGCGTCGGCAATGCGCTCGACGCCGACCGAGGTGATGAGACCGGCAAGCCCGAGGCCCGCGTGCAGACCGCCGATGCCGAGACTGGCCGCGGCCGCCGCGGCGCGCGCCGTTTCGACGATGGTGGCGATCGCCGCGTCGAAGTTCTGATAGATGTTGGAAGAGCCCCCCACCGCCTCGCCGAGCTTGCGGCCATCGGCGGCGCGGATGCGGGCCCGGCAGCGGCTGCCGCCGCCGTCGATTCCAAGGAAATATTCTGCTCTCGCATCCATTGGTCGAATAATACCAGAACAATACCAAATAGAAAGGGAATTGTTAAGAAATTCAAACAACCCCGGTAATCGTTAGAGTTTTTAATTAGTTAACAAATTCCTCTGGACAAGTGGTACTAATTTGGTATCAATCCACATATGAATTCGGCTTTGCTACAGACCGAACACGGATCGGCGGAATTCGCCGGGATCGACACCTGGAACGATCTCGCGATCCTGTCGGCCCTGGTTGAGGGGCAGCGCCGCGCCATCTATTCCGTGCGTAAAGCTCTGCCGGCGATCGCCGCCGCGGCCGATGCGGCTGCCAAGCGCCTCGCCGCCGGTGGAAGGCTGATATATGCGGGTGCCGGAACCTCGATTCGCATCGCCGTGCAGGATGGTTCCGAGCTGCCCGCCACCTTCGGCATGGCCGAGGACAAGCTTGCCTATCTGATCGCCGGCGGGCGGGCGGCGATGTTCGAAACCTTGGCCGGCGCCGAAGACGATGCCGCAGAGGGAAGCCGTGCCGTCGAGTTGGCGAAGTGTACGCCCGGCGACGTGCTCATCGCCGTGGCGGCTTCCGGCACCACGCCCTATACCCTTGCCGCGGCCAAGCGCGCCCGCCAACTGGGTGCCCTGGTCATCGCCGTCGTCAACAACCCGGCAACGCCGCTGGCCGCCGCCGCCGAACACACGATCTTTCTCGACACCGGCCCGGAAGTGATTGCCGGCTCGACCCGCATGGGTGCGGGCACGGCGCAGAAGGCGGCACTCAACCTTCTCTCGACCCTCGCCCACATCAAGCTTGGCGCCGTCCACGACGGCATGATGGTGAATGTGAAGGCCGACAATCTGAAGCTCAAGAAGCGCGCGCGCGGTATTGTCTCGCGGATCGCCGGCGCCGGCGAAGCTATGGCCGCCGCCGCTCTCGAGGCGACGCGCGGCGATGTCAAGCCCGCCGTGCTGATTTGCGCCGGCGCCGGATCGCCGGCCGCGGCACGGGCCTTGCTGGCGGCAACCAAGGGAAATTTGCGGCTGGCCTTGGCGCGGCTTGCCGCTTCATAATAGGTTCCACAAGTGGACGTCCAACGAAAGAAAGGGAGAAACCAATGTTGAAGACTGAACTGAAGACGATGCTGCTCGCCGCGGCCGCCATGACGGCGTTTGCGGGTGCCGCATCGGCCGGCAAGCTCACCATCGAAAGCTGGCGCAATGACGACGCTACGATCTGGAAGGAAAAGATCATTCCCGCCTTCCAGGCCAAATATCCCGGCATCCAAGTCGAGTTCACGCCGACCGCGCCGAAGGAATATAACGCCGCCCTCAACGCGCGCCTCGAAGGCGGCACGGCCGGCGACATTATCACCTGCCGTCCGTTCGATGCCTCGCTCGAGCTTTTCAACAAGGGCCACCTGGCCGGCCTGAACGATCTGCCAAGCATGGCGGGCTTCTCGGATGTGGCCAAGAGCGCCTGGACCACCGACGACGGCAAGACCACCTTCTGCGTGCCCATGGCCTCGGTCATCCACGGCTTCATCTACAACAAGGACATTTTCGACAAGCTCGGCCTCAAGGAGCCGAAGACGGAAGAGGAATTCCTCGCCGTGCTCGAGGCCATCAAGAAAGACGGCAACTACGTGCCGCTCGTGCTTGGCACCAACGATCAATGGGAAGCCGCCACGATGGGCTTCCAGAACATCGGCCCCAACTATTGGAAGGGCGAGGAAGGCCGCAAGAAGCTGATCGACGGCTCGGCCAAGCTGACGGATCCTGAATACGTCGCAACCTTCGCGGCGCTTGCCAAGTGGGCACCCTATCTTGGCGACGGCTACAAGGCGCAGACCTATCCCGACAGCCAGAACCTCTTCGGTCTCGGTAGGGGTGCGATCTATGCGGCGGGCTCCTGGGATATCTCCACCTTCCGCGGCCAGCAGGTTCCCATGGGCGCCTTCAAGGCCCCGCCGCCGGCCGGCTCTTCCGAATGTTACATTTCCGACCACACCGATATCGGCATCGGCCTCAATGCCAAGTCGCCGAACGCGGCCGACGCGAAGGTATTCCTCGACTGGGTGGGCTCGGAGGAATTCGCCAACATCTTCGCCAATTCGCTGCCCGGCTTCTTCCCGTTGTCGAGCGCCAAGGTAACGCTCTCCGACGACGTGGCCCAGACCTTCGTGAGCTGGCGCGGCGAGTGCAAGTCGACGATCCGCAATTCCTACCAGATCCTGTCGCGCGGCACGCCGAACCTCGAGAATGAGTTGTGGAACGTCTCGGCCCAGGTGCTGAACGGCACCTTGACGCCGGAGGCGGCTGGCGCCCAGCTCGAGGATGGCTTGAAGAAGTGGTACGCGCCGCATCGGAAGTGATGTGACAATTCCAGGGGCCGCCGGCCGAATGCTCGGCGGCCCCTTTTCGTTGGGGCGGGGAAAATGGCAGCAAGTTCGCCAGGGCCGGGCAGCGGCATCGTCGGCATGTCGCGCGGAACCTATCTGCGCCTGCTGGCCTTCTTCCTGGCGCCGGCCGTTCTCGTCTATTCCGTCTTTTCGATCTATCCGCTGATCGCGACTATCTTCAATTCGCTCTATGATCGGCAGCCCGACGGCTCGCACCTCTATGTCGGCCTCGACAATTTCCGGACACTGATCGCCGATCCCACCTGGTCCGGCCCGTTCTGGAACGCCTTCTGGAACAACTGCCTGTTCTTCCTGATCCATATGGCGGTGCAGAATCCCATCGGCCTGGTGCTCGCCGCCCTGCTCAGCCTGCCGCGCCTTCGCTTTCGCGCCACCTATCGCACCTTGATCTTCATGCCGACCATGCTGTCGGTCGTCATTATCGGCTTCACCTGGCAATTGATCCTGTCGCCGCTCTGGGGCATCGCCAAGATGTTTCTCGAGACGTTCGGCCTGGGCTTCCTTTTCGCGCCGTGGCTGGGCCAAGAGTCGACGGCACTCGTCACTATCTCGCTCATTTCCGTGTGGCAGTTTGTCGGCATACCGATGATCCTGATCTATACCGCCCTGCTGGCCATCCCCGAGGAACTGATCGACGCTGCGACGGTGGACGGTCTCAACCAGTTCCAGGCCTTCGTCTGGGTGAAGTTGCCCTTGATCCTGCCGACGATCGGGCTCGTCTCGATCCTCACCTTCGTCAACAACTTCAACGCCTTCGATTTGATCTACGCGATGAAGGGGGCGCTCGCCGGACCGAATTTCTCCGCCGACATCATGGGTACGCTGTTCTACCGTACCTTCTTCGGCAACCAGCTGCAGACCGGCAACCCCTCCATGGGCTCGGCCATCGCCACCATGATGTTCTTGATCATACTCATCGGCGTGATGACCTATCTCTATCTCATCCAGCGCCGCATGCAGCGATATTCTTTCTGAGCCTGTCATGCGCAAACCAGCCAGCGCCATCGCGGTCCACGGCATCCTCGGCCTCTACACGGCGCTGGCCCTGTTTCCGATCGTTCTGGTGATCATGAACTCGTTCAAGGCGCGCAAGGCGATCTTCGGCGCCCCGCTCGTGCCGCCCACCGGCACGTCCTTCTCGCTCATCGGCTATGACAAGGTTTTCTCCGACTCCTCGGTTGTCAGCTACTACGTCAACTCGATCGCCGCGACCGGCGGCACGATCTTCTTCACCCTGCTCTTCGGCGCCATGGCCGCCTGGGCGCTCACCGAGTACAAGTTCCGCTGGAACACGCTGCTGGCGCTTTATCTTTCGGTCGGCATCATGGTGCCGATCCGCCTCGGGTCCGTGTCGATCATCCAGTTGATGGTCGATCTCAACCTGATCAACACGCTGACCGCGCTCATCCTCGTCTACACCGCGCAGAACCTGCCGCTGTCGATCTTTATCCTCTCGGAATTCGTGGCCCAAATCCCCAAGGATTTGCGCGAGGCCGGGCGCTGCGACGGCCTGAGCGAATATCAAATCTTTTTCTTCATCGTCCTGCCGCTGATCCGGCCCGCCATGGCCACCGTCGCGGTCTTCACCATGATCCCGGTGTGGAACGATCTGTGGTTCCCGCTGCTGCTGGCTCCCACCGGCGGCAAGCAGACCATCACGCTGGGCATCCAGCAGTTCCTCGGCCAATACATCACCGACTGGAACGCCGTGCTCTCGGCGCTCTCGACCGCCATCATCCCGGTCCTCATTCTCTATGTCATCTTCTCCCGCCAGCTGATCCGGGGCCTCACCTCGGGCGCGGTCAAGTGAGCATCCCATGTCGGAAGTGAAAATCGCCAAACTCTTCAAGTCCTATGGCAATGTCGAGATACTCAAGGACATCGATCTCACGGTTGAAGACGGCGCCTTCGTGGTGCTGGTCGGCCCTTCGGGCTGCGGTAAGTCGACGCTGCTGCGCTGCATTGCCGGGCTTGAGCCCATCACCTCGGGCACCATGACCATTGGCGGAAACCGGGTCAACGATCTGCCGCCCGCCAAGCGCGAGATCGCCATGGTGTTCCAGTCCTATGCGCTCTATCCGCATATGGATGTCTACGGCAATATGGCCTTCGGCCTTAGATTCGCGGGCGCCCCAAAGGCCGAGATCAATGCCCGCGTCATGGAGGCC
>CAYOZR010000072.1:0-15930 GCA_964408555.1 uncultured Aestuariivirga sp. | reverse complement strand
TTCATCGTCAGATGCTTCGGACCCGAGGCATCGGCGGTGATGAACGGCAGGTTGATTTCGGTCTGCGTCGTCGACGACAGCTCGATCTTGGCCTTTTCCGCCGCTTCCTTGAGACGCTGCAAGGCGAGCTTATCCTTGCGCAGGTCGATCGCCTGTTCCTTCTTGAACTCGTCGGCGAGGTAATCGACGATGCGCATGTCGAAATCTTCGCCGCCGAGGAAGGTATCGCCGTTGGTTGACTTAACCTCGAAGACGCCGTCGCCGATTTCGAGAACGGAAATGTCGAAGGTGCCGCCGCCCAGGTCATAGACCGCGATGGTGCCGGCTTCCTTCTTGTCGAGACCGTAGGCAAGTGCGGCCGCGGTGGGCTCGTTGATGATGCGCAGAACCTCGAGGCCCGCGATCCTGCCCGCGTCCTTGGTGGCCTGGCGCTGCGAGTCGTTAAAATAGGCGGGAACCGTGATGACGGCCTGCGTCACCGTCTCGCCGAGATAGCGCTCGGCGGTTTCCTTCATCTTGGTCAAGATGTTGGCCGATATCTGCGAGGGCGCATATTTCTGGCCCCTGGACTCGACCCAGGCGTCGCCATTGTCGGCACGCACGATGTTGTAGGGAACAAGCTTTTTGTCCTTGGCCACCATCGGGTCGTCCATGCGGCGTCCGATCAGGCGCTTGATCGCATAAAACGTGTTCTCGGGGTTGGTGACGCCCTGCCGCTTGGCGGGCTGGCCGACGAGGGTTTCGCCATCGGTGTTGAAGGCCACGATCGAGGGCGTGGTGCGGGCACCTTCCGCATTCTCGATGACCTTGGGTGTCTTGCCTTCCATCACCGCGACGCACGAGTTGGTCGTGCCGAGGTCGATGCCGATCACTTTAGCCATGTGCAGTCTCCGTGTGGCAGGCGGGCCTTGCCAGAAGCCCGCGAATGGCGCTCCCGCGACCCTGAGGGGCCGCCTCCTGATTGACATATGGTCCGCTTCCCCGCGATTCCCAAGAGGCTTGCGGCGTTCTGTGGCTATATAGGGAGGGGAAAATTGCCGATCAAGCGCGGAGATGCAGTCAAGATGCACCAGCCCGGTCTGCGTTATCTGCCCGGATTTCTCGATCCTCCGGCCCAGTTGGGTCTGGTCGAAGAACTGAGCCGCGTGGGCGCCGAAGCCCCGTTCTTCACGCCCGTCATGCCCCGAACGGCAAGGCCTTTCACGGTGCGCATGACCAATCTCGGGCCCCTGGGCTGGGTCTCCGACCGGTCCGGCTACCGCTATCAGGAGCGCCATCCTGAAACCGGGCGGCCCTGGCCGCCCATCCCGGATGCGATTCTCGCGATCTGGGAAGAAGTCGCGGACTATCCGCATCCGCCCGAGGCCTGTCTCGTTAACTATTATCGCGAGGGTGCCAGGATGGGGTTGCACCGCGACGAAGACGAAGAGGATTTCGCCGCTCCCGTCGTCTCGATCTCGCTCGGCGACACCGCGGTTTTCCGCATCGGCGGCAAGGAGCGCGGCGGCCAGACCGAGACCCTTAAGCTCGCCTCCGGAGATATTCTGGCGATGGGCGGGGAGTCACGCCTCTGCTATCACGGCATCGACCGGGTTCTGACCGGCACCTCAACCCTGCTGAAAGGCGGCGGCCGCATCAATCTCACACTGCGGAGGGTGACGAAGCCCTGAAGGCCTTATTGCCTCAGCCTTCGGCCTTGGCGACCCCCACCATGGCGGGGCGCAGGCAGCGTTCGCCGATGGCGAAGCCCGCCTGCATTTCCTGAACCACGGTGCCCGGCGAATGCTCCTTGGTCGGAACCTCGAAGATGGCCTGGTGCATGTGGGGATCGAATTTCTGGCCGACGGTCTCGATCTTACGGATGCCGTGGCGCTGGAAACTGTTGAGAAGCTCGCGCTCGGTGACCTCGACGCCGGCCAGCAGGTTCTGGGTCGCCTCGTCGGCGGCGGCCCGTGCCTCCGGCGGCATCGCCGCAAGCGCCCGGCCCAGATTGTCGGTAACGCTCAGTAGATCGCGGGCGAAATTCGTCGCCGCGTAAAGCGTTGCCTCCGCCTTCTCGCGCTCGGTGCGCTTGCGCAAATTATCCATTTCGGCCGCCAGCCGCAGCAGCCGGTCCTTCAGGGCTCCGACTTCTTCCTTGAGAGCGGCGATCTCCGCATCGCGCGGATCGACTGGGGGTTCGGCGATCGGCGTTTCGATCTCCGCCGGAGTATCGATGAAGTCAGGGATATCGGTTTCGTCGGCCATGGGAACGCTCGTACCGTCAATGTCGCTGTCGGGGATAGCCCGCATATCGGCCGGGACGGCGGAAAAATCAAGTGAGCAGACGGCCGACGACCTTGGCGGTATAATCGACCATCGGGATGATCCGGGCGTAATTCATCCGCGTTGGCCCGATAATACCGAGAACGCCGACGATCTTTTCCTCGCTGTTGCGGTAGGGCGCGACGATCAGCGACGAGCCCGACAGAGAAAACAACCGGTTTTCCGAGCCGATGAAGATACGCACCCCTTCACCCCCTTCAGCGAGGCCCAGAAGCTGGACGAGTTCGCGCTTGTTCTCGATGTCGTCGAAGAGCTTGCGGATGCGCTCGAGATCGTCGACGGCGGTGGCATTTTCCAGGAGATTGGCCTGGCCCTTGACGATCAGAGTCTTGGCGTCTGGGTCGCTCTCGCCCGACCATACGGCGATTCCGGCCTCGACGATGCGGGCCGATACATCGTCTAATTCGTGCCTCAGGCTTTCCATTTCCTCGCGCATGAAGCGCTGGACTTCGGCGATCGTTTTGCCCTGGAATCGCGTCGAAAGGTAGTTCGTGGCCTTGATGAAGGTGGAAGGCGGCAGGCCCGGCGGCACGTCGATGACACGGTTTTCCACCGCCCCGTCCTCGCCCACCAGAATGACCAGCGCCCGGCCCGGCGCAAGATTGACGAATTCGATATGTTTGAGCCGCGCATTCATTTTCGGCGCCATGATCACGCCGGCGCAGTGCGACAGGCCCGAAAGCAGCATGGTCGCTTCGCCTAGCACGTCCTCGATGCGGCGCTGCCGGTTGCTAGCGGCGATCTGAGCGTCGATGCGGGCCCGTTCGTCGGGGGCCACCGCGCCGATTTCCATCACCGCATCGACGAAGAACCGCAGTCCCGCCTCCGTCGGCACCCGGCCGGCGCTCGCGTGCGGCGAATAAATCAGACCCGCATCCTCAAGATCCATCATCACATTACGCACCGAAGCCGGCGACAGGCCGGTGGGTAGGATGCGCGAAATGGTGCGCGAACCCACCGGCTCGCCGGTTTCGAGATAAGTATCGACCAGTCTGCGGAAAATGTCGCGCGAGCGCCGGTCGAGCCCGGCGAGGCCCGATAGTTTCTCGTCGAGGAGCGGTCTTGGCGGCATGGAACTCATGGCGGCAATGTAGGAATCAAGTTGGCTCCGGTCAACCGAAACGCTAGAACCCCGCCTTTCGGGAAAGGAATTGCCAATGCGACCCTCGGGGCGGAAGCCCGATCAATTGCGCGCCGTGAGTTTCGAGCGCGGCTTCATCAAACATGCCGAGGGCTCCTGCCTCGTCCGTTTCGGCGATACCCATGTGTTGTGCACCGCCTCGCTGGAGGAGAAGGTTCCGCCCTGGATGAAGGGCTTGGGCAAGGGCTGGGTCACCGCCGAATATGGCATGCTGCCGCGTTCGACCGGCGAACGCATGCGGCGCGAGGCGGCCCAGGGCAAGCAGTCGGGCCGCACCCAGGAAATCCAGCGTCTCGTCGGCCGCTCGCTCCGCGCCGTGGTCGATCTCGTGGCGCTGGGCGAAAAGCAGGTCACCCTCGATTGCGACGTCATCCAGGCCGATGGCGGCACCCGTACTGCGGCGATCACCGGAAGCTGGATGGCCCTGCACGATTGCCTCAAATGGATGCAGGCGCGCGGTATGTTCAAGACCTGGCCGATGAAGGACCATGTGGCCGCCGTCTCCTGCGGCATTCATGGCGGCGAGGCGGTGCTCGATCTCGACTATGTCGAGGATTCAACCGCCGGAACCGATGCCAATTTCGTCATGACCGGCAAGGGCGGCATCGTCGAGGTACAGGGCACCGCCGAAGGCGAGCCGTTTTCGCAGGACGATTTCCTGCAATTGCTGGCGCTCGCCCACAAGGGCGTCGACGAACTCGTGGCGCTGCAGAAATCCGCCATCGCATGAGGCGCAAGCTCACATCGGGCCGGCTCGTCGTCGCCACTCACAATCCCGGCAAGCTCGCCGAGATCGGCGATCTGCTCGGTCCCCACGGCATCGACACCGTCCCGGCCGCATCGCTCGGCATTTCCGAGCCCGATGAGATTGAAACGACTTTCGCCGGCAACGCCCGTCTCAAGGCGGAGCATTGCGCCATGGCCTCGGGCCGTCTCGCGCTCTCCGACGATTCCGGTCTCTGTGTCGATGCTTTGGGTGACGAGCCCGGCGTCTATTCGGCGCGCTGGGCGGGACCGGCGAAGGACTTCGCTCTGGCCATGCGCAATATCGAAGAAAAACTGCGGGCCAGGGGCGCCGTCACGCCGGACGCGCGCCAGGCCCATTTCATCTGCGCCCTCTGCCTCGCCTGGCCCGATGGCCACGATGAAATCTTCGAAGGCCGAGTCGACGGCGCCCTGGTCTGGCCGCCGCGTGGATCGAACGGCTTCGGTTACGATCCGATGTTCGTGCCCGACGGCTTCTCCCAGACCTTCGGCGAGATGGAGCCGGCAATGAAGCATAAGATGTCCCATCGCGCCCGCGCCTTCGAGAAACTCGTCGATGCCGTCTTCTGAACCGGGTTTCGGCATCTATGTGCATTGGCCCTTCTGTAAGGCCAAGTGTCCCTATTGCGATTTCAACTCCCATGTCCGCCATGCACCGGTGGATGCCATGGGCTTTGCCGCTGCCCTTGCCACTGAACTCAGCTGGCTGGCGCGAGAGACGAGGGCGCGCAGAGTTGCCAGCATCTTCTTCGGCGGCGGTACGCCCTCGCTCATGCCGCCCGCCGCCGTCGCCCATGTCCTCGATGCGATCACCGGATTCTGGCCGCTGGCCGCCGACGCTGAAGTGACACTCGAGGCCAATCCGACCAGCGTCGAAGCGGAAAACTTCCGTGGCTATCGTGCCGCCGGTGTCAATCGCGTCTCGGTCGGCGTGCAGGCCCTCGATGCGGCCCAATTGCAGGCGCTCGGCCGCCAGCATTCGCCGAAAGAGGCCATCGCTGCCTTCCGGCTGGCGGCGAAAATCTTTCCGCGCGTTTCTTTCGACCTGATCTATGCGCGGCCCCACCAGAGCGCGGCGCAATGGCGTGATGAGCTTTTGCAAGCTTTGGGCGAGCAGCAGGGCCACATGTCGCTCTATCAGCTGACCGTCGAGCCCGGAACCGCCTATGCCGATCTCTTCGCCCGCGGCGCGCTCGTCGTGCCCGATGAGGAGGCTGCCGCCGACCTCTTCGACATCACCCAGGAGCTCACCGAAAAGGCGGGCCTTGCGGCTTATGAAGTCTCGAACCATGCAAGTCCCGGCCATGAATCGCGCCACAATCTGCTCTATTGGCGCTATGGGGAATATGCCGGTGCCGGTCCGGGCGCCCATAGCCGCATCGTTGCTGGCGAAAACCGCCGAGCCCTGGTCGCCGAAAAGCATCCCGAAACCTGGCGCAAGCTGGTCGCCTCGCGCGGCAACGGAATCATTGAGGATGTCGTCGTATCCCCCGCCGACCAGGCGGCCGAATATCTGCTGATGGGCCTGCGCATTTCCGAAGGCATTGATCTTGCCCGCCATGCCGCGCTCGCCGGACGCGCGATTGGCGATGACAAGATCGCGGGCCTCGAGTCCCTCGGCCTTCTCCGCCGTGATGGTGCGCGGCTAATCGCGACGCGCAGCGGCCGCCGCGTTCTCAATGCGTTGATCGCCGAGCTTGCAGTCTAGAAGGCCGTCGGCGCCGGTGCGATGACATCGGGCCCGCCCGGTCCCATTTGCAGGATGGCGAGGCCGCGCTCGATCAGGCCGTTGTCGCGGAAACGGAACAGGCCATTGGCGCCCTGAAATCCCTGCGGAGCGGCGATTGCCGCCGTAGAGAAATCGCCGCGCCTTGCGAGATTGACCGCCAATGTGGCCGCGTCATAGGCAAGGCTCGCCAGCCGCGGCGGTTTGGTTCCGTGCAGGGCCGCATATTTCTGGTCGAAGCGCGCCACCAGATCGGGTGCCACGCCGGCATACCATCCACCCATGGCGATGGGGGCATTGCGTGTTGCCATATCGTCCCATAGGCCGGTGCCGAGAATCTTGACTTTTCCGGGTGTAATTCCGTTTTCCGACAGCGCCGTTCCGATCTTGCCGAGAATATCGCCGCTTTCCGGCAGAAGCAGCGCCGCTCCTTGCCCCTGGAGAGCGGGCGCAACCTGGGTGGCGGACTCGGCGATTGAATCCTCGACACGGGCATAGCGCTGCTGGGCCACGATCGAAGCACCATATTGGCCCGCCGCCTGGACCAGGGCCCGCTCGACGGTGGCACCATATTGCGAGGCGGGATAGAGTGCCGCGATATTGCGGTAACCCTTCGATGTTGCAAAGCGCATCACGCCGGCGATCTCCTCCTCCGGCAGGAAGCTCATCAGGAAGGTGCCGTTTCCGGCGACCGCGCTTGCCGAAGAAAAGGCGATCATATTGATGCCCCGGTCCTGCGCCACCGGGGCCACGGCGCGCACTTCTTCGGCGAGCAGCGGCCCGAGAATCAGTTGCGCACCTTCATTGAGGGCGGCATCGGCCGCCGCTTTGGCGCCGTCCGGCGAACCGCCCGTGTCCTTGACGATGAAACTGATCCCGCCGCCGGTGTCGGTCAGCGCCATCTCGGCCGCCTGCCTGAGGGCGACGGCGATCTTCTGGGTCTCGCCCGGCGCCGACAGCGGCAGGAGCAGGGCCACCTTGCTGCCGCCTTCCGGTTGCGATTGGCTGGAGGGCTCCGAGTCGCTGAACAGGGAACCCAGGCGCCCCGCCCCGCCGCATCCGGTGAGCAGGATGGCCACAAACGCGATAACCAGATATCGCCACTCCCACTGGCGGCTGAGGCGCGCTAGCATGGCGCGAGCTCCGACTTGTTCACGCGAAATTCCCCCGGAAAAGATGACGTTGCAAAAACCCCGATCGGACCGCCGCTATAGCATAGGCGCCGCTGAGTTCGAGGCCGAAAAGCTCGAAGCCGGCCTCCATGTGGTGGCCACCCCCATCGGCAATCTGGGCGACATGACCATCCGCGGCCTTGCCACCCTGGCCGCCGCCGATGCCATTCTCTGCGAAGATACCCGCACCACGGCGAAACTCCTCGAACGCTACGGGATCAGAACGAAACTTCTGCCCTATCACGAGCACAATGCGGCGAAAGTGCGGCCCGGCATTCTGGAGAAGTTGAAGTCGGGCATGGCGCTGGCCCTGGTCAGCGATGCCGGCATGCCGCTGGTTTCCGATCCGGGCTACCGGTTGGTCGCCGACGCGCTTGCGGCCGGCATCGCCGTAACCGCCTGTCCGGGCCCCTCCGCCGTGCTGACCGGCCTGGCGCTCTCGGGACTTCCCACCCATCGTTTCACTTTTCTTGGCTTCCTTCCGGCCAAGGCGGGCGACCGCAAGCGCCTCTATGCCGAATTCGCCAATGTAAAGTCGACACTCGTATTATTCGAAAGCCCCCACCGCATTGTTGCAACGCTGGCCGAGATCGAAGCGGCCTGGCCTGGCCGCAAGCTCGCAGTGGCACGCGAACTCACCAAGCTGCATGAAGAAGTGCTGCGCGGCAGCGCCCGTGAATTACGCGAAAGCCTGGCGGCGCGGGCCGCGGTCAAGGGCGAGATCACCGTCATCGCCGGTCCGCCGCCGGAGCATATCGCTGTATCCGGCGAAGAGATCGACGCGGCGATCGCGGAGGCACTCAAAACCATGCCGGCCGGCCGGGCCGCCGCCGAGATCGCCCGCCGCTTCGATCTCGGCAAGAAGGAAGTCTATGCCCGCATTCTGGCTCGCAAGGCACCAGCCGATGCCTGACGCCCGCCGCGAATGGGCCGAGCGCCAGGGCCGCTGGGCCGAACTGGCGGCACTGTGGTCGCTGCGGCTCAAGGGCTACCGGCTGCTCGCCCATCGCTACAAGAGTCTGCATGGCGAAATCGATCTCATCATGCGGCGCGGGCAGGTAACGGCTTTCATCGAGGTCAAGGCGCGGCGCAGCGCCGACGAAGCAATCGATTCCGTTACGGCGTTTCAGGCAAAGCGCATCGCCGCCGCGGCCCGCAACTGGATGGCGCGCGATGCCCGCGCGGCACGGAATTTCTGCCGTTTTGACATCGTCGCGGTCAGTCCCTACCACTGGCCGCGCCATGTCGAGAATGCCTTCTACGGAGACGATTGAGCGATGCCGCTGAAGATTGCCGTCCAGATGGATCCGATCGAAACCGTCAACATCAAGGGCGATTCGACCTTTGCCCTAATGCTGGAGGCGCAGGCGCGCCGCCACCACCTCTTTTATTACCGCACCCAGACGCTGGCGCTTGTCGGCGGCACGCTCTGGGCCTCGGGCCAGGACGTGACCGTGCGCGATGAGCCGGGCAACCATGCAACCCTCGGCGAGATCACGCGCGCCGATCTCGGCTCATTCGATGTGGTGCTGATGCGCCAGGACCCGCCCTTCGACATGGCCTACATCACCGCCACACATCTTCTCGAGCACATCCACCCGAAGACCCTGGTGGTCAATGATCCCGTCGAGGTGCGCAATGCACCGGAGAAGCTCTTCGTCCTGCGCTATGGCAATTTCATGCCGGAAACGCTGATTACCCGCGATCCGGTCGAGATTGCCGCCTTCCGCCGCGCCCATGGCGACATCATCCTGAAACCGCTCTACGGCGGTGGCGGGGCAGGGGTATTCCGTTTGGGGGCGGCCGACCAGAATTTCGCCGCCCTGCTTGAACTCTTCACCCAGACCTTCCGCGAGCCCTTCATCGCCCAGCGCTATCTCCCCGAGGTCCGCAAGGGCGACAAGCGCATCATCCTCGTCGATGGCCATGCCGCCGGCGCTATCAACCGGGTTCCGGCGATTTCCGACAACCGCTCCAACATGCATGTGGGCGGCAGGCCCGAGCCCGCCACCCTCACCAAGCGCGAAGAAGAAATCTGCGAGGCGATCGGCCCCGATTTGAAAAGACGCGGCCTGATCTTCGTGGGCATCGACGTGATCGGCGATTATCTGACCGAGATCAACGTCACCTCGCCCACCGGCATCCGCGAGATCCGGCGCTTCGGCGGCCCCGACATCGCCGCGTTCATTTGGGACGCCATCGAAGCCCGGCGATAATGTTCGCAATTTGTTCTTGCGATGGCCCGTAAGTTGTTATAGCGTCAATTTCATGGGCGGAAGAGCGCAATGATGACGTCGCGGGTGTCAACGGTGGCATTTCAGGGGATCGAGGCGGTCCCCATCGACGTTCAGGCGCAGTTCGTCTCCGGCCAGGTCCAATTTCATGTGGTGGGCCTACCCGACAAGGCGGTGGCCGAAAGCCGCGAGCGGGTGCGGGCTGCCCTTTATTCCATAGGCTTGGCCCTTCCCGGAAAGCGCATCGTCGTCAATCTCTCTCCGGCCGATCTTCCCAAGGAAGGCAGCCATTTCGATCTGCCGATCGCCCTTGCCCTCCTGGCTGCCCTGGGCGTGCTGCCCCATGATTTTCTCGTCCGTTACAGCGTCATGGGCGAACTCGCCCTTGACGGTTCGATCCTCGCAGTGGCCGGCGCCCTGCCGGCGGCGATTGCCGCCAATTCCCGCGATCTGGGCCTGATTTGCCCCAAAGCCTCCGGCGCCGAGGCCGCCTGGGCGGGCGAGGACCTCGACATTCTGGCGCCCCACAATCTCGTGCAGCTCATCAATCATGTGAAGGGCAGCCAGGTTCTGACCAGGCCCAGGCCCGCCCTCGCCGAGGACACGGGAAGCCTTCCCGACCTCAGGGACATCAAGGGCCAGGAGGCCGCCAAGCGGGCCCTCGAAGTGGTAGCCGCCGGTGGTCATCATCTGCTGATGGTGGGCCCACCCGGGGCTGGCAAATCCATGCTGGCCCAACGCCTGCCCTCCATCCTGCCGCCCATGGATGTCCGCGAAATGCTCGATGTCAGCATGATCGCCTCGCTGGCGGGCGAGCTCGCTGGCGGCAAACTGTCGCGGCGTAGGCCCTTCCGGGCGCCGCACCATTCCGCCTCCATGCCGGCGCTGGTCGGCGGCGGCTTGCGCGCCAAGCCCGGCGAAATGGCGCTCGCCCACCATGGCGTTTTGTTTCTCGACGAACTGCCGGAATTCCAGCCGCGGGTTCTCGAAAGCCTGCGCCAGCCCTTGGAATCGGGCGAGACGGTGGTGGCGCGGGTCAATTATCACGTCACTTACCCCGCCCGTTTCCAGATGGTCGCGGCGATGAACCCGTGCAAATGCGGCATGGCCGGCGAGCCCGGCCACGTCTGCAGGAAGGGCCCGCGCTGTGCCGCAGATTATCAGGGGCGCATTTCCGGCCCACTGCTCGACCGCATGGATATCCAGATCGAATTGCCGGCGGTGAAGGCCTCCGACCTGACGCTGCCGCCGCCGAAGGAATCGAGTGCCGACGTGGCGCTGCGTGTTGCCGCCGCCCGGCAGAGGCAGAAGGACCGCTTTTCCGCACTGGGACTACCGCATCTGCGCACCAATGCCGAGGCCGACGGCACCTTGCTGGAGGAGATCGCCAGACCCGATCAACCGGGCCTCAAGCTGCTGCGCGAGGCCGCCGATGCCATGAACCTTTCGGCCCGCGGTTATCACCGGGTACTGCGCGTCGCCCGTACCCTGGCCGACCTCGATGGCCGCGACGCCATCGCCCGCATTCACATCGCCGAGGCGCTCAGTTACCGGCAAAGACTCGCCTCGTTTCGGGTAGCGGCTTAACCGATCCGGGCCGAAAGCGTACCGAGCACGCCATAGTCGAGCCGCGCTTCGTCACCCGGCGCGATTGTCACCGGTTTGAGGCAGGTGCCCGTCGTCACCAGGTCGCCCGCCTTGATGCCGCCGGCGAATACCGCCACTTCATTGACCAGCCAGGTGAGCGCGATGACGGGATCGCCGAGCACTGCTTCGCCGCCGCCCGATGCCGCAAGCGATCCGTTGACATGGGCGTCGACCCGGTGGCGAACGAGATCGAGTGAGCGCCAATCGGCATACGCCGATGGCGCGGTGACGAGCCAGCAGGCGCAGGCCGTATCGGCAATGAGCTGGGCCGCACCCACAATTGTGAAATCGCGGTAGCGCGAATCGGGAATTTCCAGCGACAGGTGAAGGTCGGCAACCGCGGCCATGACCTCGCTCCGGTTATAGGGCGCGAATTCCGGCGGCAGGTCATGTCCGAAGCGGAAAGCGAACTCGGCCTCGGCGACGCGCATGATATTGTCACCGAGACGGACCGTGGCTCCTGCCGCCAGTACGCGGTTTTGCAGCAGCCGCCCTGCCAGCGGCCCGTCGACGTTGATGTGTTTCTGTCCCGCAGTACTAGTGGCGGCGATTTTCCAGCCGATGACCTTTTGTCCCGAAAGTCCGGCGATCGCTTCGGCAATCCGATAGGCCTCGGCGCGCGTGGCCGGGCGGCAGGTATCCGGCAGACCGCCGGTCCGCGTTCCCTCCTGCCAGTGCGTCCACAAGTGCCGGGCCGCGGTTTCGATTTGCGCGCGCGTCATTTTCAGTTTTGCCTTAAATCCGAGGCACTTCTGCCGTTAATGGCACAGGCCGTTTACCTCCTGTTTACCCTTGGCCGACGTTTGAATCTAATAAAAGTCCTTTCATGCCAATTTCAATCAAAACCAAGACAAACAACAGGGAAACACAATATGGCGCAAGGCGGCAAACAATCACCTGCCGTTCCGGCGAACGCCGACGCGCTCGAACATGCGTTGCGCGACCTGGCGCGGCCCGATGTGGGCTATGGCACGGTGCTCGCCGCCGCCTCCGCCGCCCTGGTTCTCAGCGCCTTCGTCGTCGTTCAGTCGCTCCCCCGCAATGCCTCGACACCCTTGCTCGCCTTGACGCTCGCCGGCGTCATCATGGCGGTGGGCATCGCCGTCGGCGCCTTCATCTGGCGGCGTAGCGCCCGGCGCCGGATGCTGGCCCTCACGACAGCGGTTGCCGCCTTGCAGCAAGCCCGCGTTCAGGCTGAATCCTCGAACCGCGCCAAGACCCGCTTTCTGGCGACGATGAGCCACGAAATCCGCACGCCGATGAACGGCGTCATCGGCATGATCGGCCTGCTGCTCGAAACCGAGATGACGCCCGAGCAAAAAGGCTATGCCAATGCCGCCGAATCCTCCGGCCGCGCGCTTCTGTCGATCATCGATGAAATCCTCGACACGTCGAAGATCGAATCGGGCAGGCTGGAACTCGAAGACAAGCCGTTCGATGTGGCCGCGGTCGCTGAAACGGTGACCGAGCTTCTGGCGCCACGCGCCCATGACAAGGGAATAGAAATTTCGGGTCATGTGTCGGCCCGCGTCCCGGTGCAAATCATGGGCGACCAACACCGGCTGCGGCAGATCCTGTTCAATCTCTGCGGCAATGCCATCAAGTTCACCGACAGGGGCGGCGTCTCGCTGACCGTGGATATCGACGGCTGCAGCCGGATCCGCTTCGAAGTCAGGGACACGGGCGTCGGCATGTCGGAGGAGGAGCACAAGCGCGTCTTCGAGGAATATGTCCAGGCCAATGCCGGCACGGCGCGCCGTTTCGGCGGCACCGGCCTTGGCCTTTCCATCGCTAAGAAACTGGTCGACCGGATGGGCGGCGCAATCTCGGTGACGAGCGTTCCGGGCCAGGGCTCTTGCTTTTCCTTTGTGCTGCCACTCATTGCGGTGGATGATGCCACCGTCCCGGAACTTGTTCTGACCGGCCGCACTTATGAACTTGCCCTCGCCGACGGGCCGATCTCCGATCACCTCGCGGCGACGCTTGCGGAATTCGGTGCCAAAGTGCGGCGCCTGACCGGTGCGGCCGAATTGCGCCGGGCCCTTTCGAAAGCGGATGCGGAGCCGGCCTTCGCCGTCATCTGCGATTCGTCTCTCGCCGGCCAGCTGCGGGGCTGGGCGCGCAGGTCCGGCGACGGTCGTCAGGACCGCAAACAGGTCTGGGTCATCATGCGGGCCGAGGAGCGGCGGCAGTCGCGCGATCTTCTGGGCCCGCCCTTCGCCGGCTACCTGCTCAAGCCGTTCCGCCGCAAGACGCTGCTCCGGCAATTGACCGCCAGGGACGGCGCGCAAATCGATGCTGCCGTCTCCCGCCTGCGCAAGGTGGCGACGCAGGCCGGGCGCCTGCGTCCGCTCGATATCCTTCTGGCCGAGGACAATCCGGTCAACGCACTGCTCGCGCGCACCATGCTGGAAAAGACCGGCCACCGCGTCACCCACGCCGTAACGGGCCGTCAGGTGCTGGCCTTGCTCGAGAAGGGTGCTGCCCCCGATCTGGTGATCATGGACGTGGAAATGCCGGACCTCGACGGGCTGGAAACCACCCGCCGCATCCGCGCCATCGAGCGCGCGCGCCAAACCGCCAGTCCCTTGCCGATCCTGGCTTTGACCGCCAATGCCCGGCGCGAAGACCACGACGAATGCCTCGAATCCGGCATGGATGGCCACCTCTCCAAGCCCTTCGACCGCCAGGATCTCGACGAGGCCATCGCCCGCCTCGCCGCCCGCCGCCACGCGGCCTGAAACCGTCATCGAACTTTCATCCTGCCGCTCCCTATGGCAGAATTATGTAGAGGGAGCCCATGCCGCTGTTGGAACCCCGCACAATACTGGCAACGAAGGGCGATCTCGCGGTCCGCCTTGCCGGCGGTGCCGATGAAATCGCCGAAGCCCAGAAGCTTCGCTACCGTGTGTTCTATGAGGAGTTGAATGCCAGGCCCGATGCCGCCGCCGCCGCCGCCCGCATCGATGCCGACCGTTTCGACGGTTTCTGCGATCATCTGATCGTTACCCGCGGGTCCGAGCTCGTCGGCACCTATCGCCTGCTGCGCCAGGACGTGGCGGAGGCCAACGGCGGCTTCTACACCCAGGGCGAATTCGACATCGCACCCCTCATCGCCGCCCATCCGAACTTGCGCTTTCTTGAACTCGGCCGCTCCTGCGTGCTCAAGCCCTTCCGCACCCGGCCCGTGGTCGAACTCCTCTGGCAGGGCATCTGGAACTATGTGCGCCACCATCGTCTCGACGTCATGCTCGGCTGTGCCAGTCTCGAGGGCACGGATCCGGACCGCCATGCCGCGACCCTGACGTTCCTCGCCCGGAATTGCGCCGCGCCGCCCGAATGGCGCGTCCGCGCGCTCCCTCACCGCTATGTCGAAATGAACCGCCTGCCCGCCGCACGCATCGATCCGAGAGCGGCGCTGAAGGAACTGCCGCCGCTGATCAAGGGCTATTTGCGACTGGGCTGCTACATTGGCGAAGGTGCTGTCATCGACGAACAGTTCAACACCATCGACGTGCTGATCGTGCTCCCCGTGTCAGCCATCGACGCGCGCTATTTCGCTCATTTCGGCCAGCCTAACGA
This sequence comes from uncultured Aestuariivirga sp., assembly GCA_964408555.1. GTDB lineage: Bacteria > Pseudomonadota > Alphaproteobacteria > Rhizobiales > Aestuariivirgaceae > Aestuariivirga. The sequence continues at coordinate 1,338 of CAYOZR010000072.1, read as the reverse complement.
TTGATGTCATAAGCCGCGATCGCCGCCAGATTGACGATGTCGGAGGTGGTGGCCGACATTGACGCAATCTGCACCGGCTTGTCGAGCCCGGTCAGCAGCGGTCCCACCACGGTGACGCCGCCCAGTTGCTGCAGCATCTTGGTGGAGATCGAGGCCGAGTGGGCGGCCGGCATCACCAGCACATTGGCGGTCCCGGTCAGGCGGCAGAAGGGATAGAGCGCCATGGCTTCGCGCGACAGTGCCACGTCGGCAGCCATCTCGCCGTCATATTCGAAGTCGACATGGCGCTTGTCGAGTTCGGCCACGGCATTCCTCACATATTCGGCGCGTTCGCCGCGCGGATAGCCGAAGGTGGAGTAGGAGAGGAAGGCGACTCGCGGTTCGTAGCCAAACCGCCGCGCCACGCCCGCCGCCTCCTGGGCGATATCGGCAAGTTCCTGCGCCGACGGCAGTTCGTGCACCGACGTATCTGCGATGAACACGGTGCGGCCGCGCACCAGCGCCATGGAAACCCCGATCGGCCGGTGGCCTGGCCGGTTGTCGACGGCCTGGCGCACGTTGTCGAGGGCCACGGAAAAATTGCGGGTGAGCCCGGTCACCAGCGCATCGGCATCGCCCAGCGCCACCATGCAGGCGGCGAAGACGTTGCGGTCCTGATTGGCCAGGCGCTGGCAGTCGCGGAACAGGAAGCCGTTGCGCTGCAGGCGCTCGTAGAGATAATTCGCGTAGTCGACATTGCGCTCGGAAATGCGGGCGTTGAGAATTTCCACATTCTCATTGAGTTCGAGGCCGCTTGCGGCCAGTGTCTTCTCGATCTCGATTTCGCGGCCGATCAGGATGGCGGTGCCGAGCCCGGAATTGGCGAAGCTGTTGGCGGCGCGGATCATCCGGTCCTCCTCGCCCTCGGCGAAGACCACGCGCTTCGGATTGACGCGGACCTGCTCAAAGACGTTTTGCAGCGTGCCGGCGATCGGATCGAGCCGCGCCGAAAGCTGGGCGGCATAATCGTCGAGATCGGCGATGTGCTTGCGCGCCACGCCCGAGTCCATGGCAGCCTTGGCGACCGCCACCGGAATGGTCGAGATCAGCCGCGGATCGAAGGGAACCGGGATCAGGTACTCGGGGCCGAAAGTGAGTCTGGAACCGTGATAGGCGGCCGCCACCTCGTCGGGCACGTCCTCGCGCGCCAGCGCCGCCAGCGCCTGCGCCGCGGCGATCTTCATCTCTTCGTTGATCGTCCGGGCCCGGACGTCGAGGGCGCCGCGGAAGATATAGGGAAAGCCGAGGATGTTATTGATCTGGTTGGGATAGTCGGAGCGGCCCGTCGCCATGATCGCA
>CAYOZR010000071.1:0-16202 GCA_964408555.1 uncultured Aestuariivirga sp. | reverse complement strand
TGGCATCAGCCGCGATGACAGCGCCCGCTTCATCGGCGAATATACCGCCAAGGGCATTTTCAAGACCGATCCCTTCATCTCGCTCGATATCGAAGGGGTGGGCGAACTGGTGAAGATCGCCGCCGAGCGCGGCCGCGCCACGCGGGCCGGCATCAAGCTCGGCATCTGCGGCGAGCATGGCGGCGATCCCGCCTCGATCCGCTTCTGCGAGACTGTCGGCCTCGATTACGTCTCCTGCTCGCCCTTCCGGGTGCCCATCGCCCGGCTCGCCGCGGCCCAGGCAAGCCTCGCCAATCGCCGATTGTCCCAAGTTGAATCAAGCCGTTAACCGGTTATCAACCGTGACCGGGAAACGGCGTCTCATGAGCCGCTCCGGGTTGCCGTCATGGTTAACCTATGCTAAATGCTGAAGGGTTAGGCTACCGCGTATCAACAATGCCGCAAGCATGCGGCTCACGGTGGATCAGGGGAAGTGAACAAGGCAGGGCGGATCAAGAGGCCGGTCAGTTCAACCTATCGCGGGTCATTCGAGCCGCGCCGGCGGCGTGGCTTTGCGCGTGAATACGGTCCTGTCGCTTTCGGCGGCACCATGCTGGTTCTCGCCTTCGCCTTTGCCAGCCATTACATGGGCCAGCAGGCCATTGCCCGTGGCTCCGTGCCCGGTGAACTGCTCGATGCGGTGGTGGCTCCCACCACGTCGATCGTCGCCAAGGGTTCGCTGCTGCCCGATGGCGGCGGCTTCGATCTGGTTAATCTCAAGGTTCTCGACAAGCAGACCGTGGTCGGCGAAGGCAAGGGCGACTATATCTTCCGCGATCCCGGCGAGGCCATCCGCATTGAGCCCGCCGCCGTCGAACTGATTCCGAAGCGGATCGATTCGGCGGTGCAGCGTCTCGCCATGACGCCGGAAGTCTCCAAGATCGAGCAGAGCTTCAAGTTGCAGCGCGGCGAGAAACTGAAGGTCATCGCCCAGCGCCGCACCCGGCTCGCCGAGGAAAACTGCCTCGCCCGCGCCGTCTATTTCGAGGCCCGCTCCGAATCGGAACTGGGCCAGCTTGCGGTGGCCAAGGTGATCCTCAATCGCGTCAAGGATCCGGATTTCCCCAAGACCATCTGCGGCGTCGTCTATCAGGGCTCCGGCCGCCGCAATTCCTGCCAGTTCTCCTTCGCCTGCGACGGTCTCGCCGACGATGTCAGGCAGCCGGCCGCCTGGGCCCAGTCCAAGCGAATTGCGCAGAAGGCGCTGGCCGGCGACCAGACGGTGCGCGTCATCGGCGCCGCCACCAACTATCACGCCGATTACGTCAATCCGAAATGGGCCAAGAGCATGAAGCGGCTGATCAAGATCGGCCGCCATATCTTCTATTCCGACACCTGACTTTGGTTTAGTCTCCCGGCCAGAGCATGTTCCGCCAAAGTGCGCGCACTTTGGCGGCAAGAACATGCTCCAAATAATTAATCTGGCGCGATTTCTTTTCGGCGAAGTGATTCCACTTCGCCGGAAAGCGCGCTAGGAGGACCCCATGGGCTGGAAAGAGACGCGCGGTACCGCCTGGACCTATTTTCACGGCAAGTGGCACGAGGGCAATCCCATGATCATGGGGCCGATGACTCATGCGCCATGGCTCGGCTCCTGCGTCTTCGACGGCGCCCGCGCCTTCGAGGGCGTCGCCCCCGATCTCGACAAGCACTGCCGGCGCATCGTCGGCTCGGCCGAGAGCTTCGGCCTCAAGGTGCTGAAGGAGGCCGGCGAGATCGAGGCGATCGCCCGCGCCGGCATCGCCAAATTCCCCAAGGACGCGCAACTCTATCTGCGCCCGATGTTCTGGGCCGATGAGGGCTTCGTCGATGTCGATCCCGAGTCGACGCAATTTTCCGTCTCCGTCTATGATTCGCCGCTTCCCGAGCCGCGCGGCTTTTCCATCACGCTCTCGCCGTTCCGGCGGCCCTCCATCGAATATGCCCCGACCGACGCGAAAGCCGCCTGCCACTATCCCAATTCCGCCCGCGCCATGCGTGAAGCGCGCTCGCGCGGCTTCGACAATGCGGTGATGCTCGATCCGCTCGGCGCCGTATCGGAACTGTCGACCGCCAATATCTGGCTGGTCAAGGACGGCGAGGCCCACACGCCGGTGCCCAACGGAACCTTCCTCAATGGTGTGACCCGCCAGCGCGTCATCGCCCTGCTGCGCGCCGCCGGCGTCACTGTGCATGAGCGCTCGATCCGCTGGCAGGAATTTCTCGATGCCGATGAAGTGTTCTCGACCGGCAATTACGCCAAGGTGATGCCGGTGACGCGCATCGAGAACCGCGGCCTCCAGCCCGGCCCCATCTTCGCCAAGGCCCGCGCCCTCTACTGGGACTTCGCCCATTCGGGGAAGTGAGCGCCTTCACACCCCCTCAATCGAGAAAGAACGGCCTGCCTTCATCGGTATTCTCGCCGCGCCCGATCCGTTCGATGGCGCCGAGCATGCGGCCGTTGCACGGCTTGTCAGTGTCCGCTTTTGAACTGTAAGTGGCCGTCAAGCGCGGCGGGTGGCGGTTCCGGGATGGGCCAGGAGCAATCGCCCGCCGCGCGATTGCCACATGGCTTTCATCAAGACACCCAATGGAATTTCAATTTCCGGAAGCTGGTAAACCTACTGCTGTTCGGTTCTTCCGGATAGTTGCTCGGACTTTGACGCAAAGAACTCGACCAGCGCGTCGACGACCACGCGCACACGCGCGGTGTTGCGACTGGATTCAGGATAAACGATCCAAGCCGTCTGATGAACGACGGGGTCTGGAAACACCCTGACAAGCTCAACCTCATCGCCGAATTCATACATTGGCAACAGGACTATGCCTGCACCGGCGAGAACACTGCGAACTGCAACGCTCAGGCCCGACACACGCGTGGCCTTGCCACCTTCCGCATGAAATTGCTCCATCCACTTGAATCCGGGGTGGTGATGGCGGTCTTCACTGTAGAGGATCAAGCGATGATTGCGAAGTTCTTCGATGGACTTCGGCAGTCCATGACGTTCCGCATAGGATTTAGACGCATAGACTTTCCAGCAGAACTCAAATGCCGTTCGCGCCACGAGGTTGGGCTCAGTTGGGCGGATCATTCTTATGGCGATGTCAGCTTCGCCCTTCGCCAGATTGACGATGTGATCGGCGTCATGCAGCTCGACGGAAAGGCCGGGATATTCGACGCGAAGGTCGTCTAGTATTTGGTATAGCATGTGAAATACCGAACCAACGCATGACACTTTGACAATACCTTCAATGTCCTGCTTGGCGCCCCGGATGTTTGCGGTCGCGGATTCAACCGCGATTTGCATGGATTCTGCCGCCAACACCGCTGCCTTTCCTTCGGGGGTTAAGGAAAACTCCCGCCCGCCACGCAACACGAGGACAGCGCCGACCCCATCTTCCATGGCTGCCAGCCTTCGGCTGATGGTTGAGCCATCGACACCCAAAATGCGCGCGGCCCCGGCAACCGACCCACCCTGCGACAGCGCCAGTATCACCTTGAAGTCGCCCCATTCCGGTTCTGCCACAATCGTTCCTGATTTCCGATTGGCTAAAACAGCAGCGTATTGGCCACGTTGCAGATTTGCAAGTGGCGATTGCGGGAGCAGGCATCGACGGCCGAGCGGTTTGGCTCTAGCTTTATCGTCATCGGATACACCCGCGAAACGAACCACTGAATGAGGAAAAGGCACCTCAGGCTTGACTGGATGACTTTGCCCAAGACACCCAAAGGAGAACGGCCATGAAGAAACGTAATTTGCTCAAAGCGGCAGCTGCCGCATTGCCGGTGGCATTTATTGCAACCAGGGCTACGGCAGCCGACATGGGCCCGGTGCTGGCCGTGGTTAGCCACCGGGTCAAGGATTATGCCGCGTGGCGTGTTGTGTATGACGGCGCGGAACCAATCCGCCAGAAAGCCGGCGTTACGGGTGCCGAAGTTTTTCGCGATCCAACAGACCCGAACATGATGGTGATTATTCACCGCTTTCCCACCACCGAAGCAGCGCGGGGCTTCCTGGGCGATCCTGCCCTCAAGGATGCGATGATGAAGGGTGGCGTTATGGCACCGCCGGCAATCATTCTGGCTGTCGCGGTTTAAGAAAGAAAATCGGGGGGATGGATTTATCCATCCCCCTGTTCCAAAAGTTCCCATGGAGGAAATAATGACCACAACCCCAATGAATTGGCCGATCAAGACCCGCGATATTCACAATCATCACATGAACTCGACTGTTTGGGATGATTTCAAGTTTCGCAATGATGACATTGTGGTGGCAACTTATGCCAAGTCCGGCACCACGTGGGCCCAGCAAATATTGGCGCAACTTATTTTCAATGGTGCCGAAGGCATCGAGACGAGCAAGCTTTCACCTTGGGTGGACCTGCGCATTATGCCACCCGAAGCAATCGCCGGACTGGAGCGCCTATCCCACCGCCGTTTTGTGAAAACCCATCTTCCCGTCGATGCCCTGGTGTTTTCACCAAATGCCAAATATCTTTATGTGGGCCGCGATGGGCGGGATATGGTTTGGAGCCTCTATAACCATCATGTGAACGCCAATGAACACTGGTACGGTGCACTTAACAATACGCCGGGCCGGGTTGGTCCGGCCATTGAACCACCACCTGCATCGGTTCACGAATATTATCGCCAATGGTTTGCAGGCGATGGCTATCCCTTCTGGTCCTATTGGGAGAATGTGCGTTCATGGTGGGAAATCCGCCGGCTGCCGAATGTGAAGCTGGTGCATTTCAACGACATGAAATGCGATCTCCCGGGCTCCATTCGTGGTATCGCGGATTTTCTCGACATCAAGATCGATGAGAATACGTTTCCGGCAATCGTTGAGCATTGCACCTTTGACTACATGAAGGCCCATGCGGAAACCGTAACGCCGCTTGGCGGCATGTTGTGGGAAGGAGGGGCCAAGGCTTTTATCAACAAGGGTACCAATGGGCGGTGGAAGGACACGCTGACTGCTGTTGACGTAAAAGCCTATGAACAGCGGGCGATGAAAGAGCTCGGTGCGGAGTGTGCGGCTTGGCTTGCGGGGAAAGTAAACTAGGCCGGGGGCTTCCAGATTTCTGCGACGGTATAGGCTTCATCGCCGCCGGGCCAAGGCGGCGTGGTGACGGCTATGGCTTCGAGGAGATCGTCGCCAGCGCTCCGAAACTGGAAATGGGTTCCGACTGGAGTTGAATTGGATACGCCGGGGTGAACGTCAATTGTTTCCTCGACGGTTTCGAATTTGCAACAGAGGCGGCGTTGCCCGGAGGTGAAAACCACACCTCTTCAACCGTCCGATGGGCGACGGCTTTTGATATGTGGCCTCAATGGCAATTCGAAATGCGCCAACGAGCCGCGTAGCGTTGTTTTGTCGCGCTGCGACAAGGTCAGCTCTGGGTCAAAATGCGAAGAACCGCGGCTCTCATGCCACGACCGCTTGGCCGATGATTCCGTAAGTGCGGAGGAGGGGTGGTTTTTCCGCGAGTCGAATTGCTGGCATCGCAGGGCAACTAAAATCACACCCCCTCAATCGAGAAAGAACGGCCTGCCTTCATAGGCATTCTCGCCGCGCCCGATCCGGTCGATGGCGCCGAGCATGCGGCCCTCCCGGCCGAGCAGGCGGTCGGCATGGGAGACGATGAGCCGGTTCGGCGTGGCCGTTGGCGAAGCCTCGCGCAGTTCGAAGGCGAGCTCCTCTTCATCCATCCTGGGCCTGAACAGGCACATGGCGGTGAAGGCCGCCGCCGTCGAGCGGCTGATGCCGGCCCAGCAGTGGATCAGCATGGGCCGGCCGCGGTCCCAATTCTTGAGAAAGCCGACGAGGCGTTCGGCATCGCCGATCCGCGGCGCGGTGAAGCCGTCGGCCTCCTCGACGATGTCATGAAAGGTGAGCTTCAGATGGCGATCGCGGGCGATGCCCTCGAAGCTGCGGTGCGGCGTGTCGGGGCCGAGCAGGCTCACCACATGGCCGACGCCGTGTTCGTCGACCAGCGGTTGGACCGAATTCAAAGGGCAGACGATGATCATGGCTTACAGCAGTTGCTTGAACGTCTTCAGATACTGCGCCACCGCGTCGTTAGGCGCCAGCGGCGTCAGATGCAGGAATTTGCGCGAACCCTCGCCGCCGAGCCCGCGCGGCCGGCCGAAGAATTTCTCCGCCTCCGGCACCGTGAAACCGGCAAGCTGGGTGGCTTCGAGATAGGCAGCCATCCGGTCGGCCTTCTTGATGGCCGTTTCGAGGCCCTCCGGCGTCTTAGGTCCGAGGCCGAAGCGGACATGGATAGCCGCCAGCAGCCGCTTCTCGAAGGCCTTGTAATCGACGCCGAGTGCCGCCTTGAACGGCGAGATCATGTCGCCGATCACATATTCCGGCGCATCGTGCAACAGCGCCATGAGCCGCGCATGCCGGTCGAGACTGCGATCGACATGGGCGGCGATCCGCTCGACCAGCACGCAATGCTGGGCCACCGAGAAGGCATGATCGCCGTTGGTCTGGCCGTTCCAGCGGGCCACGCGCGCCAGCCCGTGGGCGATATCCTCGATTTCGATGTCGAGCGGCGAGGGGTCGAGCAGGTCGAGCCGGCGCCCCGACAACATGCGCTGCCAGGCGCGCGGCTCTGGCGCCTTACCGGGCAAGCGACTTGACCGCATGGTGCCGGTGGCAATCGACCAGATGATCGTTGACGAGGCCACAGGCCTGCATGAAGGCATAGACGATGGTCGGCCCGCAAAAGCCGAAGCCGCGCTGCTTCAAGTCCTTGGAGATTGTCTCGGCAATGGGCGTTGCCGCGAGAACCTGCGTGAGGCTCAGATAGCGGTTCTGCACCGGCTCACCATCGATGAAATCCCACAAATAGGCGGAGAAATCCGGGATCGCCAGATAGGCCTGGGCATTGCTCACACTGGCTTCGATCTTCGCCCGGTTGCGCACGATGCCGGCGTCCTGCATCAGCGCGGCCAGTTTGCGCTTGTCATAGCGCGCCATCGTTTCCGGCTCGAAGCCGTCGAAGGCGCGGCGGAAATTGTCGCGCTTCCGCAGGATGGTGATCCACGACAGCCCGGCCTGGAACCCGTCGAGCATGAGCTTCTCGAACAGCGCCCGCCCATCATATTCGGGAACCCCCCATTCCGCGTCGTGATAGGCGACATAGACGGGATCGCTGCCGCACCAGCCGCAGCGGCGGACGCCGTCCGCGTGAACCACCGCTGTCATCTCAACTGCCGTCTCCCGCTCCCGGCACATCATAGCGCACCCAGTGCGGTTTTATGACGCGCGTCCCGGCACCCGCCGTCAGCAGCGGCGCTTGCGCCTCGGCCAGCCGGTCGAGCCGGATGAGGGCCAGCGCGTCTTGGCCCACGGACGACAGCAGCGTCCCCACCATTTTGCCGCCGGACACGATCACGGCTCCCTTGGCCGGTGCCGGGCCATCGAGATGCACCGGCAGGATGCGGCTCCTCGCCGTGGCCCGGTGCTCCATGCGCGACACCACCTCCTGGCCCACATAGCAGCCCTTGCTGAAACTCACCGCCCCCAGCTGATCGAGATTGGCTTCATGCGGGAAGAATTCGCCCGAGCCCAGATCGGCGTCGGTGTCGGCAAGGCCAAGCCGGATGCGCGCCGCATCGTAGCCGGAGCCCTCGGGCAGGCTGCCTTTCGGGGCGATCGCCCGCCAGCCCATGGCGGCGTCGCGCGGATCGGCGGTGGCAAGGCCCGTCGCGGGTCTTTCGGGCGAAACGCCGACCTCGCGGTCGGCCAGATCGGCGATCGTCACCTTGGCCCTGAGCCTGTAGAAGCCGAGCCGCTTGATGAGTTCCGCCTTCTGCGACGAAGCGCAATCGACCATGAAGCCGCCGCCATCCCTGACGACAAAGACATCGAACAGCATCTTGCCCTGCGGCGTCAGCAGCGCCGCATAGGTAGCGCCACCCGCTTTCAGCCCCTCGATATCGGCGGTCAGCAGATTGTGCAGGAAATGCGCCGCCTCCAGACCGTCGATCCTCAGGACCGACCGCTCCGGCCTCCTACCCAAGGAAAAGGACCGTTGTGGCATTGCTGTTGCTTCGTTTCCCCTCCACATTTACGTAGGAGTGCCCGGACAATCAAGGAAGCTGCATGTCATCGACCGCCGATCTCATCCTCAAGGGCGGCACCGTCGTCAACCATGACGGCGTGGGCCTTCGCGACGTGGCGATCCGCGATGGCCGCATTGCCGGGATCGGCGGCTTCGCCGTCTCGCAAGGAGGCGAGACCGTCGACTGCCGCGGGCTTCACATCCTGCCCGGCGTCATCGACACCCAGGTGCATCTGCGCGAGCCCGGCGCCGAGCACAAGGAGGACCTCGAAACCGGCGGCCGCGCCGCCGTGATGGGCGGCGTCACCGCGGTCTTCGAGATGCCCAATACAAGGCCCCTGACGGTGACGGCCGAGGCGCTGGCCGATAAGGTCCGCCGCGCCACCAGCCGCATGTATTGCGATTTCGCCTTCTTCATCGGCGGCACGCGGGAGAATGCCGGTGATCTGGGCTGGCTCGAGCGGCTGCCCGGCTGCGCCGGCACCAAGGTCTTCATGGGTTCTTCGACCGGCGAACTGCTGGTCGAGGACGACGACGGCGTTGCCTCGATCCTCGCCAATATCTCCCGCCGGGCGGCCTTCCACAGCGAGGACGAATACCGGCTGCGCGCCCGAAAGAGCGAGCGGCGCGAAGGCGATCCGGCGAGCCATCCCGTCTGGCGCGATGCGGAGGCCGCGCGCCTGTGCACCGAGCGCCTGCTGCGGCTCGCCCGCCAAGTCGGAAAGCGCATCCATGTGCTGCATGTCTCGACCGCCGGGGAAATGCCGCTGCTCGCCGCCAACAAGGATATCGCCACCGTCGAGGTAACGCCGCAGCATCTGACGCTGTCGGCCGATGATTACGGGCGGTTGGGCACGCTATTGCAGATGAACCCGCCGGTGCGCGAGGCCGCCCACCGCGAAGCGATCTGGCGGGCGTTGCAATCGGGCATCGTCGATGTGCTGGGCTCCGACCACGCGCCCCATACGCTCGAAGAAAAGGCCAAGCCCTATCCCCATTCGCCCTCCGGCATGCCCGGCGTGCAGACGCTGGTGCCGGTGATGCTCGACTGGGTCGCCAAGGGCCGCCTGACGATCGAGCGCTTCGTCGATCTCACCTCGCACGGGCCCGCGCGCATTTTCGGCATTGCCGGCAAGGGCCGCATCGCCGAAGGCTATGACGCCGATCTCACCATCGTCGATCTCGCCCGCCGCCGCGAGATCGCCGACGACTGGATCGAAAGCCGTTGTAAATGGACGCCCTATCGCGGCATGAGTGTGACCGGCTGGCCCATTGGCACCATCGTGCGCGGCCGCCGCGTCATGTGGGAAGGCCAGATCGCCGGCGAGGCCCAGGGCCAACCCGTCCGCTTCACCGAAACCTTGTGAGAGAGCCAACCATGCCAGCCACCTTCCGCGCCATCCTGATTAGCAAGACCGACGCCGGCCAGAAACTCGACTTCGTCAATCTGACCGAGGCCGATCTGATGCCCGGCGACGTCACCGTCGCGGTCAGCCATTCCTCGGTCAATTACAAGGACGGACTGGCGGTGACCGGCAAGGGGCCGATCATCCGCAAATTCCCGCTGATCCCCGGCATCGATTTCGCCGGCACGGTGACCAGCTCCTCGCACCCGAAATGGAAAGCGGGCGACCAGGTGGTGCTCAATGGCTGGGGCGTGGGCGAACAGCACCATGGCGGCTTTTCGGAACTGGCCCGCGTCTCCGGCGACTGGCTGGTGCCGGTCCCCGAAGGCTGGACCTGCGCCGATACCATGGCGGTGGGGGTGGCGGGCTACACCTCGATGCTGTGCGTGATGGCGCTGGAAGAGCAGGGGGTGAAGCCGGCGGACGGCGACATCGTGGTGACCGGCGCGGCGGGCGGCGTGGGAACCGTCGCCATCGCCATTCTCGCCAAGCTCGGCTACCGGGTGGTGGCCTCGACCGGGCGCACCTCCGAGGAACCTTTCCTCAAGGGCCTCGGTGCCGCCGCGGTCATCGATCGCAATGAATTCAGCGGCCCGGTGAAGCCCTTGGCCAAATCGCGCTGGGCCGGCGCCATCGATTCGGTGGGTTCGGTGACGCTCGCCCATGTCATCTCGCAGATGAACCCGGAAGCAACCGTGGTGGCCTGCGGGCTTGCCCAGGGCATGGATCTGCCCACCTCGGTCGCCCCCTTCATCCTGCGCGGCGTCAGGCTCATCGGCGTCAATTCGGTGACCACGCCCATTCCGCGCCGCCTCGAGGCCTGGCGGCGCATCGCCCGCGATCTCGATTTGGCCAAGCTCAAGGCGCTGACCACCCATGTGAAGCTCGACGATGTGCCGCGCATCGCTGCGGCAATCGTCGCCGGCCAGGTACGCGGCCGCGTCGTCGTCGACATCCGCTAGGCCATGGACTTCGCGCTCATCGCGATCGGCATCGCCATCGGCCTGGCGGTCGCCGCACCCCTGGGGCCGGTCAATCTGCTGGTGATCCGTGCCGCGCTCGCCAGGGGCATGGTGGGCGGCCTCATCGCCGGATCGGGCGCCGTTCTGGCCGACACCGCCCTTGCCGCCATCGCCGCCTATGGCATCCTCGCCATCGCGCACGTCATTGCCGATTACGCCGTTGTCTTGCAGTTGGCCGGCGGCTTGCTGCTCATCGTCATCGGCATCCGCACCGCCCGCGCCCATGTCGCATCGGTGAATTTGACCGGCGGCCCCGAAGTGTCGCCGGCGCGCGCGGCTCTGACCGCCCTGACGCTCACCCTCGTCAATCCCGGTTCGCTGATGGGCTTTCTCGCCATTTTCGGCGCCATGGGCGCGGTCCTGCAACTGGGGCTCGCGCCCTATCGCCCGGCGCTGGCGGTGCTTGGCGTTGCCATCGGCGGCTCGCTTTGGTGGTTCGCTGTCGCCGTCACCGCCAGCCATCTCAAGTCGCGGCTCACGCCCAAGACACTCGATCGCATCAATCGCTGGGCCGGCGTGCTGATCGCCGCCTTCGGTTTCGCCTTGCTGATGGAACTTGCCGCCTGATTTACTGGCGGGTCTTGCCGACGGTGAATTCGCCGGCCCGGATGCGCTCGGGCAGCCTGGCGCACATGACGGCCACCGGCTCCTCGCCATAGGTGGCGATCATGTCGGAGAGGGCGGCGAAAATCGCCGCGGTGGCGATGCAGTCGGGATCGAGTCCGTCATAGACCGCCTCTTCCCAGGCATCGAGAATATAGCGGAGCGCCACATGCTTGGCCTCGTTCGCCAGCGCGGCGGACATGGGTCTTGCGGAAAATTTTTGCATCTTGTCCAAGCTTGAAAGTCCGGCGTTCAGATGAACACCGATGACTTGTCCCACCGTCATGGCATCCCACGGCGTTCACCTTAGCAAACGCGGGCGCCCCGGCGACTCGTTCCTTAAACGAAGGTTAACGCGATAGATCGAATTGTTATCAAAGATTTAGCAGTATCCGGGCGCGCCCGATCGCGTCCTTCACATGGGGGGCAAAGGCCAGACCCGATAATTCCGCCGGCAAAACCCAGCGCGCCGCCAGCGCGTCGCTGGCGGCTTCCGCCTCGCCGCTCAGCCAGTGCCCGGCATAGCAGGCGATGGCATAATGCAGCGTCACCGCCCCTTGATCGTCGCGCCGGATGATATCGAACAGCCCCACCAGATGCTCGAGGTGGGCGGCAATCCCCGTCTCTTCGCCAAGCTCGCGCTGCGCCGCCGCCAGCGCCGTCTCGCCCGGCTCCACATGGCCGCCGGGCAGGCTCCAGATGCCGCGGGCGGGCGGCTTGGCCCTCTGCACGATCAGCACCCGGCCGTCGCGGAACACACAGGCCGAGGCGCCGAGCTTGGGGAATTGTTGCGAGGTGCTCATCCGGAGTAGGCTTTCTCCATGTGCGGACTTTATAGCTTCAGAAAGAGCCCCGAGGAAACCCGGACGCTCTTCAATTACCTCGAACAGCCGGATTTCCCGCCGCGCCAGCATGTGGCGCCCGGCGGCCCCATCGCCATCGTGCGGGCCGAGAAGGGCGCCCGCCATTTCGTCCTCGTCCGCTGGGGCCTGGTGCCGTCCTGGGTGAAGGAGATAAAGCCCGGCAAGCCGCTCATCAATGCCCGCGCCGAATCGGTTCTCGCCAAGCCCTCCTTTGGCAATGCCATGAAGCGCCGCCGCTGCCTCATTCCCGCCGACGGCTTCTATGAATGGACCGGCGATGTGCCCGGCAAGAAACAGCCGTGGTTCATTCACCGGCTCGACGACGGCCTCTTCGCCTTCGCCGGATTGTGGGAATATTGGATGGGCGCCGACGGCTCGGAACTCGAGACCGCCGCCATCATCACCTGCGAGCCGAACCAAACCATCGCCCGCATCCACAATCGCATGCCGGTGGTGATCGAGCCCCAGGACTACGCCCGCTGGCTCGATGTCGAGAATGTCGAGCCACTCGCCGCCGCCTCGCTCCTCAAGCCCGCGCCCGAGGACTTCTTCATCCTCGAACCCGCCCACCCCAACTTCGTCACCCTACGATAGCGGCGCAGAGCCTGCCCCGGACCTGATCCGGGGTGGCCTGAAGAACCACTTGTTCCAAATCTTGCTGTGGTGAAGGGCTGCCTGCGCCTTCCCTCCGCCCCGAAAGGCGGAACTTCCTCTCCCCCAGTCCGGAAATGTCTCCGGGCCAGCAAGGGCGGAGCCATGTCTGAACCCACCTCCATCGATTTGTCATCCCCGGACTTGTCCGCTCGCGGGGCTCGCCCCATGGCAAACTCTCACCCGAACCCCTCCATGTCGGCTGAATGGGTCGCCGGAATAAATCCGGCGATGCCAAAAGGAGAGGGTGATGATCCGTGGACGGAGCATTTCACTCGATCCTCCGCCCCATGCACAGCACCGGATCGATCTCATAGCCGAGCTTCTCGTAGAAGCCGCGCACCATCTCGTTTTCGGCCCGCACCAGCAGATTGATTTTCCACACGCCGCGCTGGGCGAGCCAAGCCTCGGCGGCGCGCACCGCCGCCTTGCCCCAGCCTTGGCCGCGATGGCGGGGTTCGACCGCCACATAATAGAGCATGCCGCGATGGCCGTCGTGGCCCACCATCACCGATGCGGCAATGGCGCCTTCGGCTTCGCCGACGAGGATCGTCGAAGTCCGGCCGGCACGGGCAAAGGCGATGTCCTTCATGGGATCGTTCCAGGCCCGCGTCAGGCCGCAGGCCCGCCACAGGGCGGCGACGGCCTCGACATCGGCATCCTCGATGGCGCGGAATGGGATCACTCGGGCAGCACCTTGCCGGGATTGAGAATGCCATGCGGATCGAACAGCCGCTTCACATCCTTCATCATCTGCAGTTCCACCGGCGATTTGATCTCCCGCATGTGCTCGCGCTTGAGCTGGCCGATGCCGTGTTCGGCGCTGATCGAGCCGCCATGTTTCAAGACCACGGCGAAGACCGCCGCGTTCATGCCCCGCCAGCAATCGAGATAGGCCTGCTTGTCCATGCCCACCGGTTGCGTCACGTTGAAATGCAGATTGCCGTCGCCCATGTGGCCGAAGGCCATGACCCGGGCATCGCCCATGAAGCCATGAGCCGCCGCCGTCGCCTCGGCGATGAATTGCGGCAGGAGCGATACCGGCACCGCGACGTCGTGCTTGATCGAGCCGCCCTCGAATTTCTGCGATTCCGGCATCAGCTCGCGGATCGCCCACAATTCGCGGCGCTGCCCGTCCGACTGCGCCACCGTGGCATCGCTCGCCAGCCCGCGCGCCATCGCCTCTTCCAAAATCTTGAGAAAGCATCCCTCCGGCGGATCGGCGAGTTCGGCCAGCACATACCAGGGCGAAGCCTGGCCAAGCGGATTGCGCACCCCCATGTGCTTCACCGTGAAGTCCATGCCGATGGCGGGCAGGAGCTCGCAGGCGACGACGCGGTTGCCGCTCATCTCGCGCGCCAGCGACAGGAGATCGACCGCTCCTTGCGGATTGGGCACCGCCACGAAAGCCGTCTCGCGCGATTTGGGCTTGGGAAACAGCTTCAGCACCGCAGCCGTGATAATGCCAAGCGTCCCTTCCGCGCCGATGAACAGGTTCTTGAGGTCGTAGCCGGTATTGTCCTTGCGCAGCCTTCTCAGGCCCTTCCACACCCGCCCGTCCGCCAGCACCACTTCAATCCCGAGGCAGAGGTCGCGGGCATTGCCATAGGCCAGCACATTGAGCCCGCCGGCATTGGTCGACAGATTGCCGCCGATGCGGCAGGAGCCTTCCGAAGCGAGGCTCAGGGGAAACAGCCGGTTCGCCGCATCGGCCGCCTCCTGCACCGATTTGAGCGTCGCCCCCGCCTCGACCGTCATCGTATTGTTGGCGGCGTCCACCTCGACGATGCGGGTCATGCGGTCGAGCGACAGCAGCACCTCATGCCCATCTTCATGCGGGATCTGCCCGCCGACCAGGCCGGTATTCCCCGATTGCGGCACGATCGCCGTCAGCGTCTCGTTGGCGATTTTCAAGATGCGCGAGATTTCATCGGTCGAGGCCGGGCGCAGCACCAGGGGCGACTTGCCATGCCACAGGTCGCGCCACTCGTGCATGTAGCCATCCATCTCCGCCGGCGAGCGGATCGCGTATTTCTCGCCGACGATGCCGGCGAGGCGGGACAGTGTTTCCGCCGAAGGCTTGATGGTCATGTCGCCTCTCTCGGTGCCGCCGCGCGCATCAGCCGGTCGTTGATCGCATCGCCGAGGCCATGATGCGGAATCGGAGCGACGGCGATTTTTTCAGCCCCCGTGGCATCGATATCGTGCAACAGGCGGAACAGATTGGCGGCGGCCTCCACCACATCGCCCGTGGGCGAAAGATTATAAGGCCCGAAGTCGCGGGCCCCGAAACCCAGATAGACCTCGCCGTTGCGTGGGCGATCGGCATGCAGGCGGAGTTCCGCATGGGGCGCATAATGGCTGGCCAACTGGCCCGGGGCATGGGGCCGCGTCGCGTGGGCTTCGACATCGACGGGCCTGCCGGTCACCGCCTCGATCTCGGCGCGCGCCAGCCCGCCCGGCCGCAGGATCGTGGGCCGCCCTCCAAGGAAACTCACGACCGTCGATTCAACCCCCACCTTGCAGCGTCCGCCATCGAGCACGATCGCCACCTTGCCGCCCAATCCCTTGCGCACATGCTCCGCCGTCGTCGGGCTCACCCGGCCCGAGGGATTGGCGCTCGGCGCCACGATGGGCCGCCCCACGGCCCGCAACAATGCCAGCGCCACCGGATGGTCCGGCACCCGCAGTGCGATGCTGGAAAGTCCGGCGGAGGCCAGCAGCGATACCGGGCAGTCCTTGGCCCGCGGCACCACGATGGTCAAAGGTCCGGGCCAGAAGGCGCTGGCCAGCCGCTTCGCCTCCGCCGGGAATTGCCCGAGCCGGAAGGCCGCTTCCGCCTCCGCCACATGCGAAATCAGCGGGTTGAAGGCGGGCCTGCCCTTGACCGCGAAGACCAGCGCCACCGCCCGGTCATTGGTCGCATCGGCGCCGAGGCCATAGACGGTCTCGGTCGGAAAGGCCACGAGCTCGCCGTGCTTCAGGGCGTCGGCGGCGGTGGCGATATCGTTGGCGGATGTCATTCAGGCGGCTCTATAGCAGGAGGCCGATTTTCCAGCTACCACAAGCCCATGCCTACCCTGCTGTTCACCCATCCGGCCTCGCTCGCCCATGAGACACCCGAAGGCCATCCCGAACGCATCGACCGTATCAAGGCCATCGCCAGAATCCTGGGCACACCCGCCTTCGACCCTCTGATCCGCCGGGAAGCGCCTTTGGGCCGTGACAAGGACATCCTGCTCGCCCATTCCCCCGGCCATTTGCAGCGCATCCGCTCCGTCGCACCCGAGGACGGCTTTGAATTCCTCGACCCCGATACCGTCATGTCGCCCGGCACATTGGAAGCGGCCCTGCGCGCCGTGGGTGCCGCCACCGCCGCCGTCGATGCGGTCTTCGCCGGCGAAGCCGGCAATGCCTTCTGCGCCATGCGCCCGCCCGGCCACCATGCCGAATCCAACCGTGCCATGGGCTTCTGCTTCTTCAATCAGGCGGCCATTGCCGCCCATCATGCCCGCCAGACCCACGGCGCCCAGCGCATCGCCGTCGTCGATTTCGACGTC
>CAYOZR010000070.1:0-16262 GCA_964408555.1 uncultured Aestuariivirga sp. | reverse complement strand
GCGGCGCTCGCGCTCGCAGCCAGCGGGACCGCGGACGCGCCGCGGCCCGTGTTGCCCAAGAACGTCCGCTGGTACGAGGGCGACCAGCCGACCTCCCTCCTCCTCCGCGACGGAAAGCTGTTCGGGCGCGCCCCCCCGCTGGCAGGGGTTGGGGCCGATGCCGCCATGACGCTGAAGGGCCAACCGCTGGTCGAGGACATCCGCACCATCGGTCTGGTTGCCGGCATCGATCTCAAGCCCATCGAAGGCTCGCCGGGACTGCGCGCCTACAAGGCCATGGAGAACGGCTTCCACGAGCACGGCATCATGCTGCGCATCTCCGGCGACACCCTGGCCCTGTCGCCGCCGCTCATCGTCAGCGACAAGCAGATCGACGAGATATTCTCCGACAAGCTGCCCAAGGTCTTGAAATCGGTAGCATAAACCGCAGATTGCAACGGGCGATTCCTAAGGGCCGCAGAGTAAGCTACTCTGCGGCCTTACTGATTCGGGGATTGCGCGGGGGGTACGGCGAGGCATGCGGGGACGAGACTGGCCTGTCATTCTGGGGCTTGCTGTCTTTGTGCTCGCCGCCATCATGTTCGGCGCCCTCACCGTCACGGGCTGGCAGAACCAGAACTACGCGGTGACCGGCGCCATCGTCGTTCTCGCCATCGGGCAGATTTTCCTTTTGGCCGTGGTAGGGTCGCGCGACGCGGCCTTGGCCGGCCGGCTTGAACTGCAAGGCCGGTCGCTGCGCGGGCTCGCCAACGACCTCCGGCGGCTTGCCGAACGCCTCGATGAGGCCGAGCGTCAGATATCCGATGCACCCGGAGAAAGCGTTGTATCGGAAGTGCGGAATCTGCGGCACTCGTTCCAGACCCTGGCGGACGGCATCCAACGCACTCGCGAGCGTATCGAGTCGGGCATTCAGGCAAAGACCCCAGCGCCCCCGCCGCAACCGGAACCCACGCCGCAGCCGCGGACTTCCGCGCCGGCGCTGGACACATCGCGCGAACGGCTTGAGCTTTCGCTCGAACCGGTCATCGAATTGTCCAGCGATCAGACAGCCCATTACCGCGCCCAGTTGAGCCTGATAGAGGGACCGGGCCGCGAAGTTCCTCATGCGGTGCTGATGGCCAAAGCCGATGCCGGCGGCTTCCGTCCGGCCATCGATTTCGTCATGCTGAAACAGGCCTTGCCGGTATTGCGTCGGTTGCACGCCAAGAATCCGCGGATGCGGATTTTCGTGCCGCTCGGCCTGTCCTCGCTCAAGGGTGCCGCCGATCTCGATCGGCTGGTGATCCTGATGGAGGAATCCGCCGATGTGGCGGGCGGTATCGTGCTCGAGATTGAGCACCGGCAGTTGGGTGAATTGAGTGCGACCGGCATCGACGGCCTGGCCCGGCTCGCCCGTCTCGGCGTCACCTTGGCGCTGACCGGCGTTTCCACCTCCGGGCTCGATCTGGCGGCGCTGCGTCAGCTCGGCGTCCGCTTCCTCGATATCGAGGCCGGTTCATTCGAGACCGGCGCGGGCCTCTCGCCATCCTGGCTGCAATTTTCCCAGTTCGCCCGCGCCATGCAGTTTCAGATCGTGGCGGGTGGCGTTGCAACCGCCGCCCAGGCGGCGGCGGCAGGCCAGATGGCCCGTTTTGCCCGCGGCTCCTTCTTCGCGCCGCCGCGCCGGGTCAAGTCCGATGCCGGCATTGAAACCGGCGCCGGCGACCGCACCGTCGCGGCCTGAGACCTCCGCCCATGCAGGATTTGTCCGCGCGCTTTCCGGTATGGTTCTGCGACGTCTGGGGTGTGCTGCATGACGGCGTCCATGTCTCTGCCGCAACCGTCGACACGCTCACCCGCCATCGCGGCCGGGGCGGCCTCGTCATTCTGGTGAGCAATTCGCCGCGCACCGCGGCCGGCGTTGCCTCACAACTCCAAGGCCTCGGCGTTCCCGCAAGTTGTTATGATGTGATCGTCACCTCGGGCGATGTGACGCGCACCCTCGCGGTGAAGGAAGGCGGCGGCAAGGTCTTCCATCTCGGACCCGAGCGCGACGTCTCGATCTTCGAAGATCTGCCGATACGGCGCACGAAGCTTGAAGACGCCCATGCCGTGTTATGTACCGGCCTGTTCGACGATGCCCATGAAGCGCCCGCCGATTATGCCGCCCTGCTGCGGCGGATGCGCGACCTGACCCTGCCGATGATCTGCGCCAATCCCGACAAGACGGTGCGTCAAGGTGCCCGGCTGCTCTATTGCGCCGGCGCCCTTGCCGAAGCCTATGCGGCGCTGGGCGGCACGGTGCTGATGGCCGGCAAGCCCTTTGCGCCCATCTACGAACTGGCCCATTCCGAAGCCGAAAGGCTGGGCCGGCGCCGTTTCTCCAAGAGCGACATTCTGGCGTTGGGCGACGGACCGGAAACCGACATCAAGGGGGCGGCGGACTATGGCATCGCCGTGGTACTCGTCGCCGATGGCGTGACCGATGCCAGTCATGGCCTCGAGGCGGCGGAACGCGCGGTGAAGGCGGCTGTCCCCGCCGCCGATATTCTCCGCACCGTGCGGCAATTGCATTGGTCCTAGCAGCCGTGGCATGAGCGGCGGGAGCCGCCGCACCTGAGAGACCGCCGATGACCGCTACCGCACGCCGCAACTGGGTTCCGCCGCACTGCGAGGATTATGTCCAGCGCCTCGCCGCCGAGGCTTCCGCCACGGTCACGGAAAAATTGGCGGCGCGCGTTGTGGCGCTCGCCGCCGAAAACCGCGCCATCCACGAGTGCCAATGTTTCAATCTCAATCCCGCCGCCAATGTCATGAACCCGCGCGCCGAGGCGATGCTGGCCGCCGGTTTGGGCTCGCGGCCCTCGCTCGGCTATCCCGGCGACAAATATGAAATGGGCCTCGAGGCGGTGGAGCAGATCGAGGCGATCGCCGCCGAACTCTGCGCCGAAATCTTTCAGGCCCGCTTTGCCGAAATCCGTGTCGCTTCGGGGGCGCTCGCCAATCTCTATGCCTTCATGGCCACCTGCAAGCCGGGCGACCGCATCATCGTGCCGTCGCCTTCGATCGGCGGCCACGTCACCCATCATGCCGCCGGCGCCGCCGGCCTCTATGGTCTCGACATTCATTCGGCCCCCATCGATGCGGCAAACTACAGCGTCGATCTCGAGGCCCTGCGCAAGATGGCGCGCCAGCTCCGGCCCAGGCTCATCTCGGTCGGCGGCAGCCTCAATTTGTTTCCCCATCCGGTGCGCGAGGTCCGCGCCATTGCCGACGAGGTCGGCGCCAAGGTGCTGTTCGATGCCGCCCATCTCTGCGGCATGATCGCCGGCCGGGCCTGGCCCAATCCCCTGCGCGACGGCGCCCATCTCATCACCATGAGCACCTACAAGAGCCTCGGCGGTCCGGCCGGCGGGCTCATCGTCACCGATGATGCCGCAATCGCGGAACGGCTGGATGCCATCGCCTATCCCGGCCTTACCGCCAATTTCGATACCGGCAAGTCGGCGGCCCTCGCCCTCACCATGCTCGACTGGCGCGAACATGGCCACGCCTATGCCAAGGCGATGGTCGATGTCGCGAAGGCGCTGGCCGAGGCCCTGGCGGCCGAAGGCCTGCCGGTTTTCGCCGCGGCCAAGGGCTTCACCGCCTCGCATCAGTTCGCCGTCGAAGCGGCGCGTTTCGGCGGCGGCCAGGCAGCGGCGAAGACCCTGCGCAAGGCCAATTTTCTCGCCTGCGGCATCGGCCTGCCGATTGCCGCCGTGGCCGGCGATGTGAACGGCCTGCGCGTCGGCACGCCCGAGCTGGTGCGCTGGGGCATCACCGTCACGGATGCGCCAATACTGGCAAAGCTCATTGCCAAGGCGCTGACAACGCCCGATCCTGCCGCGCTGGCGCCCGAGGTTTCGCGTCTGCGGGCCCGCTTCGACAAGCTGTCCTTTATTTGTAGGAGTTCCGCGTGCGATTGATTGAAACGGCTGCCGCGGTTCCGCCGGAATTTCGCGGAGGCCTCGTCACCATCGGCAATTTCGATGGCGTGCATCGCGGCCATCAGGAGCTGCTGCTCACCGCGAACCGCGAGGCGGAGCGTCTCGGCAAGCCCTGGGGGCTTGTCACCTTCGAGCCGCATCCGCGCTCATTCTTCCGGCCCGACGAGCCGGTGTTCCGGCTGACGCCCCTGCCGTTGAAGGCCAGGCTCGTTGCGGCGCTTGGCGCCTCCTTCGTGGTGGTCATTGCCTTCGACAAGGAATTCTCGCTGCTCGAGCCCGCCGATTTCGTGGCCCGGCATCTGGTCGAAGGACTTGGCGCCGCCCATGTGGTGACCGGCTATGATTTCCATTTCGGCCGCGGCCGCAGAGGCAGCCCCGCGACCATGCGCGAGCTTGGGCAGCGGCATGGTTTCGGCGTCACCGTCGTCGATCAGGTGGCCGACGAGGGCGACACGCACTCGCCCTTCTCGTCGAGTTCGATCCGTTCCGCCCTGCGCCACGGCCATGTGGAGGCGGCGGCGCGCGAGCTTGGCTACCACTGGACGGTGATGGGCGAAGTGGTCAAGGGCGACAGCCGCGGCCGCACCATCGGCTTTCCGACGATCAACGTCGTGCTCGATGCCGGCGCCGAGCCGTTCCGCGGCATTTATGCGGTGCGGGTGCGCGATGTGGGCCTGCGCGGCGGCAAGGCCTGGTGGGGGGCGGGCTATTTCGGCAGCCGGCCGACTTTCGACAGCGAGCGCACCTATCTCGAAGTGTATCTCATGGATTTCGACGGCGATCTCTATGGCCGCACCATGTTTGTGGAACTTTGCCACCTGATCCGGCCCGACCGCCGCTTCGAGAGCGTCGCCGAATTGACCGGGCAGATGCACGAGGATTGTAGCACTGCCCGCGTTTCGCTCGAAGCCCTCGACCGCGACAACCCGCTCACCGCTTACCCCCTTGGACGGTTGCAACAGGAGGGGCTGCTTTAGCTTTTCTTCTTCGCCTTCTTCTTCCCCGTATCCGTCGCCGGATCGAGCAGGCGGTGCAGATGCACGATGAAATAGCGCATCTGGGCGTGATCGATGGTCTCGCGCGCCTTGGCCTGCCAGGCCTCATGGGCCGCGGCATAGCTCGGATAGAAGCCCACCACATCGAGCTTCGACAGGTCCTTGAAGTCGACCGCCGCAAGGCTGCTCAACTCGCCGCCGAAAACCAGATGCAGCAATTGTTTGGCGGACTTGTGGGTCTTCTTGTCGGTCATGGCGCTCCCTTTTTCAAAGTCCGGCGATGGTCAGCCCTTCGACCAGGCAGCTCGGCGCGTTGATGGCGCCGCGGAATTCCAGATCGCTGGCCGGCGTCAAATTGAGGAACATGTCCTTGAGATTGCCGGCGATGGTGATTTCGCTGACCGGGAAGGCAAGTTCGCCGTCCTCGACCCAGAAGCCCGAAGCGCCGCGGCTGTAATCGCCGGTCACCATGTTGACACCCATGCCGATCAGTTCCGTCACATAAAGCCCGCGGCCCATTCGCCGCAGGAGGCCGGACGGCGTCTCCGTGCCCGGCCTGAGGTAAAGGTTCGATGACGTGGGACCGGGCGGCGAACTCAGGCCCCGCGCGCCATTGCCCTGTGGCGCGAGACCGAGCTGCCGGGCCGAGCGCAGGTCGAGCAGCCAGCCGGTCAGCACGCCGTCGGCCACCAGATCGCGGGCGCCAACCGCCAGGCCTTCGCCGTCGAAAGGCCGCGAGCCCAGTCCGCGCCGCCGCACCGGATCGTCGCTGATGACCATGCCGGAGGCGAAGATTTTCTGTCCCATGCGCTCTTTAAGAAAGCTGGTGCCGCGGGCGATCGCTGCGCCGTTGATGGCGCCCGCCAGATGACCGAGGAGCGACCCGGCAATGCGGTTTTCGAACATCACCGGCACGGCTTGCGATTTCACCTTGCGGGGGGCTAGCCGCCTCGCGGCGCGCCGGCCGGCGCTGGCGCCGACCTCCTCCGGCGATTTGAGATCGGAAAAATGCACCGCGGAAGAATAGTCGTAATCGCGCTCCATGGCGGTGGCCTCGCCGGCAATCGCCGAAACGCTCACCGACAGGCCGGTGCGCCGGTAGCCCCGTGCGAAGCCGTTGGACGTGGCAA
Organism: uncultured Aestuariivirga sp.; assembly: GCA_964408555.1. Taxonomy (GTDB): domain Bacteria; phylum Pseudomonadota; class Alphaproteobacteria; order Rhizobiales; family Aestuariivirgaceae; genus Aestuariivirga. Next base: position 10,169 of record CAYOZR010000070.1, on the reverse strand, counting down.
GCGCCACGCTGCGGTCCGTCGCGGATGCACTGGCGCCTCCCGATTTGGCAACGCCCGCGGCGCCGAGTGCGGCTCCTTCCGCCGCCAGCGCCATCTGCTTCAGCCGCTCCGCGTCGGGAAGTGTCGGCGAGACGAGATCGAGATCGGGAACTTCGCGGGCCACAAGCTCCGCCCCGGCGAGGCCGGAATAGGAATCGGGTGGCGCCAGCCTGGCCATGGCGATAGCGGTTCCGGCGAGCCGCGCAATCGCCTCGGGTGTGAACACGCTGCCCGACATCATCGCCGAGGAATGGCCGGCGAAAACCCGCAATCCCAGTTCGCGCGCTTCCGCCTGTTCGAGTTTTTCGATGCGGCCCTCGCGCAATTCGAGATCGGTGCCGCGCCGGTCGATCGCCAGTGCATCGGCGGCATCGGCGCCGAGCTTGCGGGCCTGCGCCACCGCATCGGCGGCAAGGGTGAGAAGATCGTCGATCATGGAATGAGCGAATCCAGCAAGAGGGCAATGACGATGATGAGGCCGAAATTCCGGTTGGAGCGGAAGAGAGCAAGGCAGCGCGAAGCATCATCGGCCTCGAATCGCCTGACCTGCCACAGCGCCTGCAAGGCGGCCGCGGCGACACCCATATGGGCGATCATGCCGCCGCCCGCAAGCCGGATGGCGGCGGCGATGAGGATCAGCGCCGCCACGAAGAAGCCGATGAGCCAGACCCGCGTATTGGCCCCGAATTTCAGCGCCGTAGATTTGACCCCGATCAGGACGTCGTCCTCCTTGTCCTGATGGGCATAGATCGTGTCATAGGCGAGCGTCCAGGCGATGCCGCCGAGATAGAGCAGGAGGGGTGCCACGGCGAGGCCGCCCGTAACCGCGCTCCATCCCACCAGCGCGCCCCAATTGAAGGCGAGGCCGAGAACCGCCTGCGGCCAATAGGTGATCCGCTTCATGAACGGATAAGCCGCCACGATCGCCAGCGAGGCAACACCCAGTGCCACCGTGAACCCATTGAATTGCAGCAGGATGATAAGTCCAACGAGGCACTGCGCCGCAAGAAAGGCGAAAGCCCACGCGACGTTCACCTGGCCCGATGCAATGGGCCGCGACCTGGTGCGTTCCACCTGGGTGTCGAAATTCCGGTCGACGATGTCGTTGAGGGTGCAGCCGGCCCCGCGCATGACGATTGCGCCCGCGAGGAAGAGCGGCGCATAACGGAGATCGGGCAAGCCGCCGCCCGCCGCGATCTGCGCCAGGGCCAGCCCCCACCAGCATGGCAACAGCAGCAGCCACCAGCCGATCGGTCGGTCGAGCCGGGCCAGCCGCGCATAGGGGCGCAGGGCTTCCGGCAGCAACCGGTCCACCCAATTGTCGGGCGGCGCGTCGGCCACTTGCATGTGCGGCTTGCTGGCATCGCTCATGGCGGGCGTGTTACAGCATGGCCTGCATGAAAACCACTCCTCGCCTCCATGTCGAAGCCGGGCTTGCGGCGGGCCGCGACGTACCCCTGACTCGCGAGCAGGCCCATTATCTGACCGGTGTCTTGCGGCTGGTCCCCGGCGATCCGGTGCGCATCTTCAACGGCCGCGATGGCGAATGGCTCTCCTATCTCACGGGCATCGCCAGGAAGGGTGCCAGCCTGCGCTGCGAGCGGCACGTTGCCGACGCCGTGCCGCCGCCCGACATCGACTATTTGTTCGCGCCGCTGAAACATGCCCGCCTCGATTACGCGGTGCAGAAGGCAACCGAGCTCGGCGCCAGGCGGCTCTGTCCGGTGATCACCGCCCGCACCGTGGCCGAGCGCGTCAATCTCGAGCGCATGCGCGCCAACGCCGTCGAAGCGGCGGAACAATGCAATCTGGTGTGCGTGCCCGAAGTCATGGCGCCGCGGAAGCTCGACCGTGTCCTGGCGCAATGGGAGAAGGGCAGGGCGCTCGTCTATTGCGACGAGACCGCGGGCCTGGCCGATCCCATCGCCACCCTGCGGGGCGTGCGCGCTCCCGCCGCCCTGCTGATCGGCCCCGAGGGCGGCTTCACCGATCAGGAACGGGCGCTGCTCAAATCCCTGCCTTTCGTCACCGCCATTTCCCTCGGCCCCCGCATCCTGCGCGCCGACACGGCGGGGGTTGCCGCTCTTGCCCTCATGCAGGCGGTTCTCGGCGACTGGCATCAAGGGCGCTGATCGATCGCTCGCCAATCTTTGACTTGCCGGGTGAGGGGGCGCCCCCTAAATGCTCTCTTCCGAGGCAGCAAGGATTGATCAATTGAGCGGACCGACCCCCGATACCGCCGAGGCGCGCGCGCCCATCGAAGACAAGGCGCAACTGACCGGCTATCTGGCTGCGGGATCGAAGCCCAAAGCCCAATGGCGCATCGGCACCGAGCACGAAAAATTCGCCTTCCTCACCGATACGCTGGCACCCGTGCCCTATGACGGCCCGCGCTCGATCAAGGCCCTGCTCGAAGGCCTGCGCGATCGCTTCGGCTGGCAGGGCGTCTATGAGAACGGCAACATCATCGCGCTTTCCGACCCGCAGGGACTCGGCAACGTCTCGCTCGAGCCCGGCGGCCAATTCGAATTGTCCGGCGCGCCGCTCGCCACCGTTCACGACACCTGCGAGGAAGTTCACGAGCATCTCGACCAGGTGCGCGAAGTGGGCGATGCCCTCGGCATCGGTTTCCTCGGTCTTGGCGCCTCGCCGATCTGGTCCAGGGCGGAAACGCCGGTCATGCCCAAGGGCCGCTACGCGATCATGGCGCCCTATATGGACAAGGTGGGCTCGCTCGGCCGCGACATGATGTTCCGCACCTGCACGGTGCAGGTCAATCTCGATTTCGCCTCCGAGGCCGACATGGTGAAGAAACTGCGCGTCTCGCTGGCGCTGCAACCCGTCGCCACCGCGCTCTTCGCCAATTCGCCGTTTCTCGACGGCAAGCCCAACGGCTTCGTTTCCTTCCGCTCCGAGGTCTGGCGCGATACCGACAATGCCCGCGCCGGCATGCTGCCTTTTGTGTTCGAGGAGGGATTTGGCTTCGAGCGCTATGTCGATTACGCCCTCGACGTGCCCATGTATTTCGTCATCCGCGACGGCAAATTCATCGATACGGCGGGCGAAAGCTTCCGCGCCTTTCTGCAAGGCAAGCTGCCGCGGCTTCCCGGCCAGAAGCCGGGGCTGAAGGACTGGTCCGACCACATCACCACGATTTTCCCGGAAGTACGGCTGAAGCAGTATCTGGAAATGCGCGGCGCCGATTCGGGCCCGTGGCGGAGGCTCTGCGCGCTCCCCGCCTTGTGGGTGGGATTGCTCTACGAGCAGGGTCCCCTCGATGCCGCCTGGGATATGGTCAAGGACTGGACGGCGGCAGAACGCCAGGCACTTCGCGATGCCGTGCCGCGTGAAGGCCTCAAGGCGAAACTCCGTGGACGGACGGTTCAGGAGATCGCCGGGGACATGCTGAAATTGTCGCGCGCCGGACTTGAGGCGCGGGACCGGCACGGCTGCAAGGGCAAGACCGAGGCCGCCTTCCTCGACGTCCTCGACGATATTGTAGCTTCGGGTAAGACTCCGGCCGAACATCTGCTCGATCTCTACCGAGGCCCCTGGGGCGGCAAGATCGAGCGGGTATTCAGGGACTTTGCGTATTAACTACTCCGCCGCCGCCATCGACGGCTGCAAATTGCCCAGGCTCTCGCTCACATGGCGCGCCAAGGCTTCGATGGCCGAACTCGGCCTTCCGGGCTTGCGCATCAGGCCGATATCGAAGGAACGCAGCTTGGGGAAGCCGTCCTTTTCGGTGAGCACCCGCAGGCCGGGGCGCACGTAGAGTTCCGGCATCGCGCCCACCGCCAGCCCCGCCTGCACGGCGGCGTTGACCGCATTGGAATTGGAACTCGAATAGGCGATGCGGTATTTGCGCCCACTGGCTTCGAGCGCGTCGAGCACCGCCTTGCGCCAGTCGCAGCCCGCATGCGACACCGCCAGGGGCACCGTGTCGAGCATGTGGATCGAATGCCTCATCGACGTCACCCACACCAAGGGCTCGCGCCGCATCGGCTCGTCGGTGACGATGTCGCAGCCGAAGGTGATTAGCGCCAGATCGATCTCGCCGCGCTTCACCCGCTCGAACAACACCGAGCTCGACAGGCAGTCGACATCGACGGTGACCAGGGGATGGCTGCGGGCGAAGCGCGCCAGGATTTCCGGCAGGAAGCGGTCGGCATAGTCGTCCGGCGTGCCAAAGCGCAATGTGCCGGTCAGTTCCGGCCGGGTGAAGGCCGACACCGCCTCGTCATTCATGGTGACGATGCGGCGGGCATATTCGAACAGCCGCTCGCCGTCCGGCGTGAACCGGCTCATGCGCCCGTCGCGGGCGAATAGCGGGCGGCCGAGAAGCTCCTCCAGCCGCTTCATCTGCATCGAAACGGCCGATTGGGTCTTGTGCACCTCTTCCGCCGCCCGGGTGAAACTGCCGGTGTCGGCGATGGCCAGAAAGGTCTTCAACAGGTCGACATCGAGATTGGGGATCATGGCTGCAATCCATCATAGTTTATGATCTATACTATAAAATACATTCGTTGGATTAATCAATGGAAAAGAGCGAAAAAGCATCGTCACAAACATGATTTTGGGCCGCTTCCGGGTGGCTTAACGCGGAAAGAATGGGTCTTTCCGCGGTCCAAGGAGAACTGCCATGAGAGACTATGCTTTGAGCCGGGCGGTGTCCCTCGATGAGGTCAAGGGCACCTCCTTCCTGCGCCGTATCTTCCGCAACTGGCTGGCTCGCCGGGCTATCGCCAAGCTGGAAAACTTCGACGATTACCTGCTGCGCGACATCGGCGTGAAGCGCGAGGATATCCATTGGGCAGCGGGTTTGCCGCTCACCGTCAATGCCGCGCTGGCGCTCGAGGAACGTTCCTTCAGGCAGAGGCGCGCCGCATTCGAAAAGCGCCCCGGCTGAGGGGCGTTCTGACAGAGTTGGAACAGCCTGCAGCCGAGTGAAATAATTCTTCTATCCCCGTCATCCCGGCGAAAGCCGGGAAGACGCTTGATGGAGGTCGGCCGAATTCAAATGTGATCGGCTTTGCAATTCGTCGTTTCAGCTTTTGCCAGCATGACGAAATTGGCAATCGCGACCGCCTCAGCCCCGCCGCGCTCCCAGAATACCGGCGAAAATGTCGTCGAGTGACGGGCTGGGCGTACGTCGCCGCCGCGTGGTCCGGCGCCTGGTGCCGAAATAGCTCGTAGAGCCGCGCCGCCGCCGGCGCTGCGGCGCCAATTGGCGTACCACGCCCTGCACCGCGCCCTTGACCAGGGCCGAGAAGATGGTGCCGAGGAGGCCGCCGGTATCCGCGGCGGCCGCCGCGAGCGGCGGGGCCACCGCCTGGCTGCCGGCCAGTGCCGCCAGCACCGACGTGGCGGCGATGGCGGCGAGTTTTTCAAGCGCGGCCTCCGGAACATCGCCGGCCATCTTGCGCATCTCGACGATCGCCGTATTGCGCGAGCCGTAGATGTCGGCGAGGATGGCATTGCCGTCGGCCACCGCTTCGGCGCCGGTCATGGAATCGCGGTCGTCGAGATCGGCATCGCCGCCGGCCTCGAGGAGATCGAGAAGGTCCTCGAAGGCTTCGGGATCCGCTTCGGTCTTGCCCTTCAGCTGCCCCGCGATTGCCGGGCCGATGACCCCGAAAACCGTCTTCGTCTCGGCGGCACCCAATCCGGAAGCCGCCGCCACATTGGCGAAGAAGCCGCCGCCCTGGGCGCCCGCCAGCATGTCGATCAGGGCCATGTCGTCTCCCGCTCAGGCCGCCGTTGCTGCAATCTGGCCTACGATCCTATAGGCGGCGGCTACGGACGCAAGTCCGAAGATCACCGAACCCAGTGCGGTTCCCGCCAAAACACCTTCCGGCCCGGCGACTTCCGCGCCGTACCAAGCGAAGGGAATGGTGCCGAGGGTCGCCTTGCCCCAGTTGAACCGGGTCGAAAGCCCAGCTCATGGCACGAGCCCCAGCGACCGCGCCGCGGCCAGGAGGGCGCCATAGGACCGGAAATGATGGCCGATCAGTCCCGCCATTACCGCGCCCTGCACATTGGAGCGCTTGTCGTCGATGAACCAGGTCTCCGCCGCCACCCCGCCGATCCGCTCGAGCAGCCGCGTGAAGCTTGCGGGATCGGGCTTCTTGGTGGCGAACTCGTAGGAGCAATAGCGCTCGGAAAAAATCGCCGCCGCTTCCGGGAATAATTCGGCGAAATGCAGCTTCACCAGCGGCCCGTTGTTGGAATAGATCGCCAGCCTGGCGCCGCGGCCGATAGTCCGCGCCAGCTCCAGTACCTCGGCGTCAGGCGTCATCGATTGCTTGCGCGCCTCGATCCATTCGGCCCGGCTCAACTCATGGCCGATGCGGCGGCTGAATTCGGCGAGATAGTCCTCGGCGTCCGGATAGCCGCCCGCGTCGGAATCACCCTCGAAGCCCGAATCCCAGATGGCGGCGCGGATGTCGCGCGGCGTCTTGGCGGTCAGCCGCGACAGGGCCCGGAGCCGGCGCCCGAGATCGTAGTGGCAGAGGACATCGTCCATGTCGAAGATGACCAGGCGCGGCGGCATCTCAGGCGGCCGTTCCACCCACGGTCAAGCGGTCGATACGCAAGGTGGGCTGACCCACACCCACCGGCACGCCCTGGCCCTGCTTGCCGCAGGTGCCGATGCCGGGATCGAGCGCCATGTCGTCGCCCACCATGGAAATGCGGGTGAGCGCATCGGCACCCGAGCCGATGATGGTGGCGCCTTTCACCGGCGCGGTGATCTTGCCGTCCTCGATCAGATAGGCCTCGGTGCAGGAGAACACGAATTTGCCGGAGGTGATGTCGACCTGGCCGCCGCCGAAGGATTTGGCGAAGAGCCCCTTCTTGACCGAAGCGAGGATTTCATCCGGGTGCCGGTTGCCGGACCGCATGTAGGTGTTGGTCATGCGTGGCATCGGCGCATGGGCATAGGATTGGCGGCGCCCGTTGCCGGTGGGGGCGACTCCCATGAGCCTCGCGTTGAGCCGGTCCTGCATGAAGCCCACCAGGATGCCGTCCTCGATCAGGGTGGTGCAGTTCGACGGCGTTCCCTCATCGTCGATGCTGATCGAGCCGCGCCGGTTGGGGATCGTCCCGTCATCGACGATGGTGATGCCCTTCGCGGCAATGCGCTGGCCCAGCAAACCGGCGAAGGCGGACGTCTTCTTGCGGTTGAAATCGCCCTCGAGGCCGTGGCCGATCGCCTCGTGCAACAGGATGCCGGGCCAGCCGGGACCGAGCAGCACATCCATTTCGCCCGCCGGCGCGGGCTTGGCTTCGAGCGCCACCAGGCTTTGCCTGAGTGCTTCGCGCACCGCCGCCTGCCAGACGTCTTGCGTGAGATAGGACAAGGGTTCGCCCCGCCCGCCCAGCCCATGGCTGCCCTGGCCCTGGTCTTTACCGTCGGTGGCGACGACGGACACGTTGAATCGGACGAGCGGCCGCACGTCGCGATAGCTGCCGCCATCGGCGCGCATGATTTCGATGGCCTGCCAGTCGCTGGCCAGCGACACCGACACCTGCTGCACCTTGGGATCGAGGCCGCGGGCAAACCCATCGACCGTCTGGAGGAGGGCGATTTTTTCGGCAAAGCCGAGTGCCGCCGCCGGATTGCTCTCGGTATAAAGTTTGCGATTGGTACGCGGCGGAGCGAGCGCCACCGTGCCGGCGCCGCCGCTTGTCACTGTCCTGCACACCTCGGCCGCGCGCTTCAGCGCCTGTTCCGAGATTTCGGTCGCATGCGCATAGGCCGCCGTCTCGCCGGCAACCGCGCGCAAACCGAAGCCCTGCTGCTCGTCGAAACTCGCCGCCTTCAGCCTGCCGTCGTCATAGACGAGGGATTCGCTCTGGCGCTTTTCGAGAAACAGCTCGCCGTCATCCGCGCCGGCCAGTGCCGCCGCGACGATTGCGGCGGCGCGTTCGCGCGAAAGTCCGGTGTGATCGAGGAGGGAGAGGGGCTCGGGCGGCGGCAAGTCTGCGATTCTCCGGAGACGGGGCAGCGCTCAAGATAGGCGCGCGTGGCCTCCGCTGCCAGAGCCGCGGCCTAAAGATTTTCCAGGGCGTCGAAGGCGGCCGAGAACCCGTCGAGGGAAATCTTCATCGGCAGGCCGAGGCCCGGCGCCTCGTAGATGATGAAATTGGCGGCACTGCCCTTCTTCATCTTGTCGAGCGTTTCCGGCGTCGCCTCGGCAAAAGCCATGCACACCTGCGGCAGGCAGCGGGTGAAGGGGACGCGGCCTACGGCGGCGCCGTCGATCTCCAGCGCCACGCCGGTGGGCAGAAACACGCCGATCGGCGCCATGACCCTGATCATGGTCACCTGTTTGTCCGCCTGCTTCGCCCGGATCAGCACCAGGGTGAGGCTGGCCTTGGGATTCTTCTCGCTGCGAGCGCCCTGCACCATGCCGCATTGCTTCTGGCCTTCCGCCTGTCCTTCGGCCGCCTGACCGTTCTGCGGCACTTCGCACTGGATTTTCCAGGCGCCGTGGGTGGCGATCACTTCGACGCCCGGTGCCGCCCCGGGTTTTGCCGCCGCGACACGGGGGCCGAACTGTTTTGGCGGGATTTGTTCTTGTTGCGCCGCGACCGGGCCGATGCATAACAGTGCAAGCGCCGCAACGGCGGCAAACCCGCGGGTACTCGATGTGATTCGCACGAAAACTACCTTCTGCGGTTGGCCCGACGGCTCTTAGCGCCGGGGGTGGAATTAGACAACAGCGAATTCCCGGATAAATGGGGCGGAATTCCGGTCGATGGAATCGATTGTTTTGCAACGACGTTTTGCCGCGCCCGGGCAAGTTGCGGGATGGTTGCGAATGTGGTTCACATTCCGTGGGAAGCGCAGTCACCCCGCTGGGGGTGGTCGGTTCCGGTGCTGGCCGGGACGTTTTGACTGGGAAAGGGGCGACGATGCAGTTCGCGAACAAACTATTCATGACTTTGGCCTTGGGCTTCGGCCTGGCGCCCGAGGCAATGGCGGCGGCCGGGCATCCGGAGCCCTGGCAGATGACGTTCCAGGATGCTGTAACGCCGGTGGCCCATGGCATTCATTGGTTCCACAATGACCTGCTGTTGCCGCTGACTACGGCGATCACGCTCTTCGTTCTGGCGCTGCTCGTCTATGTGATGGTGCGCTTCAATGCCAAGGCCAACCCGGTTCCCTCCAAGACCACTCACAATACCCTGGTCGAAGTTCTGTGGACGGTCATTCCGATCGTCATCCTCGTCACCATCGCCATTCCCTCATTCCGGCTGCTCTATCTGGAGCGCGACATTCCCGCCGCCGACATGACCGTCAAGGTGATCGGCAATCCGAGCTGGAACTGGACCTACGAATATCCCGATCTCGGCCTCAACGACGACGGCTCCGCCAAGGTGAGCTTCACCGCCTATCTCAAGCCCAAGGCCGAAGCCGATGCGGCGGGCGAGCCCTGGCTGCTCGCCACCGACGTTCCCGTCTATGTGCCGGTCAACAAGACGGTGAAGCTCATCGTCACCGCCGATCCGGAAGGCATCATCCATTCCTGGACCATTCCCTCCTTCGGCCTGAAGATCGACGCCGTGCCGGGACGTCTCAACGAGGACTGGTTCAAGGCGGAAGTGGAGGGCACCTATTACGGCCAGTGCTCGGAACTCTGCGGCAAGGACCACGCTTACATGCCGATCGAGGTCAGGGTCGTTTCCGAGGCCGATTTCAATGCTTGGGCCGAAACGGCCAAGACCGCCGGCATCGAGGAAGCCCACAAATTCATGGTTGCCACGCTCAAGGCCAAGGGCCGGCTGGCGCGGAACTGAGATCAGAAGAGGCAAGAAACCGATGGCACACGCTGCAGCCGCCCACGATCGTCATGACCATCCGGCCGGATGGCGGCGCTATGTCTATTCCACCAACCACAAGGACATCGGCACGATGTATCTGTGGTTCGCGATCGTGGCTGGCGTCATAGGCGGCATCCTGTCGGTTCTGATGCGCATGGAGCTTGCCGAGCCGGGCGTCCAGATCTTTCACGGTCTCGCCGGCTGGGTTTACGGCTCTGAAGGCGAAGCGGCACTCGATGCCGGCAAGCACATGTACAACGTGTTCGTCACGGGCCACGGCCTCATCATGGTGTTCTTCATGG
>CAYOZR010000069.1:0-16807 GCA_964408555.1 uncultured Aestuariivirga sp. | reverse complement strand
ACCGTGACCATCCCGCGGTTCGGCGGCATGTTCCGCGGCGACTTCAGCCGCAAGGCGACGCTGGCCGAATTCGGCTTTAGGCTGCCCTCCTGCATGGACAACCGTCCGCTGCGCTTCGAGGAATGGGACGCGATGCGGCCGCAGACCATCTGCGTCTCGGCCACCCCCGGTCCCTGGGAGATGAAGCAGACCGGCGGCGTCTTCGCCGAGCAGGTGATCCGCCCCACCGGCCTCATCGATCCGCCGGTTCTCATCCGCCCGGTGAAAAACCAGGTCGACGATCTGATCGCCGAATGCCGCGAGGTGGCGCTGGCCGGCTATCGCATTCTGGTCACCGTGCTGACCAAGCGCATGGCCGAGGATTTGACCGAATACATGCACGAGCAGGGCGTGCGCGTGCGCTACATGCATTCCGACATCGAGACGCTGGAGAGGATCGAGATCATCCGCGATCTGCGCTTGGGCGCCTTCGACGTCCTCGTCGGCATCAATCTGCTGCGCGAGGGTCTCGACATTCCCGAATGCGCGCTGGTGGCGATCCTCGACGCCGACAAGGAGGGCTTCCTGCGCTCCGAGACCTCGCTGATCCAGACCATCGGCCGGGCGGCGCGCAATGTCGACGGCAAGGTTATTCTGTATGCGGATCGAATGACCGGCTCGATGACCCGCGCCATCGCCGAGACCGGCCGTAGGCGCGAGAAGCAGCGCGCCTATAACGCGGCCAACGGCATCACCCCGCAATCGATCAAGCGCAACATCTCCGACATTCTCCATTCCGTCTACGAACAGGACCACGTCCGCGTCGATGCCGGCCTGGGCGAGGACGGCGCCCCCCTCGTCGGCCACAATCTCCAGAAAGTCCTCGCCGACATGGAAAAGCGCATGCGCGAGGCCGCCGCCAATCTGGAATTCGAGGAAGCCGCGAGACTGCGCGACGAAGTCAAGCGCCTCAAGGCCGTCGAACTCGCGGTGATGGACGACCCCACCGCAAGGCAGTCCGCCATCGAGGACGCCACCGCCGCCTGGCCCAAACCCCAGCAACGCCCGTCCCGCTCCAAGGGCGGCAAGCCGGGGACGCGGGCGTGGCGGGGGCCGAAGCGGTGAATTTCGTCTTGCGTTTTATATAGATATATGTATAAATGAATAATGATCCAATTGGCGCCGAAGCCGCTGCTGTGGGCCGGATCGAGCCGCAAGGACATGCGGGGGCTGCCGCCGGCGGTCCGGCGGAGTTTCGGTCTTTGGCTGTTTGCCGTGCAGTGCGGCGAGATGCCTCCCGCCGCCAAGCCGCTCAAGGGGTTCGGCGGTCCGGGCGTCATCGAACTGATTGAAGAAGATCGCAGCGGCAGCTACCGGGCCGTTTATACCGCGAGGTTCCGCGACGCCGTCTATGTGCTGCACGTCTTCCAGAAGAAATCGAAACGCGGCATCGCCACGCCGGCGCACGACATTGCGGTGATCAGGCAGCGGTTGAAATGGGTGCAGGAAGCCCACGCCGGGCGTGTAAAGGAGACAAAGACATGAAAAAGCGAATTGAAAAGAGCAGCGGCAATGTCTTTGCCGATATCGGCCTTCCGGACTCCGATCGGGAGCTGATGAAGGCCAGGCTCGCCCTGCAGATTTACCGGCTGATCAAGGCTCGCGGATTGACCCAGGCCGAGGCGGCGAAACTTCTCGGCACCACGCAGCCGCAAATGTCGGCGCTGATGCGGCTGCGCCCGGCTTCGGTGTCGGTCGGCCGCCTGATGGAGTTTCTCACCCTTCTCGGCCAGGACGTCGAGGTCACCGTGAAACCCGCCCGCCGCCGGACTCCCGGCCTGATGACGGTGCATGTCGGTTCGTGATGGGATGAAGTTGCCAATCGCAAGTGCATGCTCGCCCCACCCGCAGCAGCGCCCGTCCGGTTCCAAGGGCAGCAAGCCGGGGACGCGGACGTACAGAGGCAAGGGGCGATGACAATGCCAAGGCCTAGAAGTGACCAACCTACGGGACTACTGACGGAATCTGAATCCATCTTTGAGAAATACTTGGAGCGAAATGGACTGTCATTCGAGCGGGTGCCGGTCGCGAGCTCGCCACGTCCAGACTATTTAGTGATGAGTGGTGCTGGAACATTGGCATTTGAAGTTAAAGAGTTATCTTCTGATAAGAATTTCAAGGCGGATTCGTTCTCGGTTAGCTCCCGAACTGTTGGCAATCATATCCGTGACAAGATTGTCAAAGCGCGTAAGCAGATAAGGTTTGGCGCCGATCGAGGTATTCCATCAATTCTAGTGATCTACAATAATATTGACCCCCTGCAGATGTTTGGGACGGAGGAACACGATTTCAAGGCCGCCATGTATGGCGCGCACACGCTGTCGATTGACAAGTCTTCGGGTAAAATCGTGAACTCCTTCCAAGGTCGGAACGCATCATTCACCGAAGAAAACAGGACATATTTCAGCGCATTAGCACGGCTGTCAACGTTCAACAGCCAGATTAGGCTAACACTGTTCGAGAATATTTTTGCGGCGGTATCTATTGAGTACGATGCGCTGCCGGCATGTTTCGAAATTGTTAGATTTGAACGAACGTCGCCGCCCGCGGCTTGATCGCGTCCAGCTTATTGCCGAGCGCGCGGCGTACGTATCCCCTCTTCTGTCATTGTCGGGCTTGTCCCGGCAACCCATTCATCAGCAATCTCCGGCATACGTCAATTTGTACCATGGGTCGCCGGAATGAATCCGGCGATGACACGTTGGGATTGGCGCGGCCATTCGAGTGCGCTACTCCTCAGGGTCCGGGTACTGCTCCGGCGCTTTGCCGACCGACTTCACGACGCGCGGGTATTTCGCGCCGGCCACCTTGGCGCCGGAACCGATCCGCTCGATCTTGAAAATCCACTCGTCGCCATAGTCGAAGACGAACAGGTATTTGATCTTGTCGGCCGGGAAAGCGGCGGATGCCGCAGTCTTCTTGACGCTCCGCGCGCCCTCGGTTGGCTCTCCCATGTCGGCGAACAACTCGTACTTCACCTTCGAGTCGTAATAGGAGCCGGTGAGCTTGTCGTAGAACCCGAACGCATGGTCGAAGTCGAAACCGAATGCAGCGACGATCGCTTCGGCAAGCTTGTAGAGACTTGCAGAGGCGGCGATCTCGATCTCACGGAAAATCTTCAGGTCGAGCGAGACCCGGAATATCAAGATTTCATTTGCCGCCATGTTCGCCTCCCGATTGGCCCTCACGCCGCCCGCGGCTTGATCGCGTCCAGCTTCTTGCCCAGTGCGCGCGCAATTTACTCGTGATACTTTACAAACTCTATCGTGTCACAGAGCAGTCTTACCGATATGTCCCGCTCCCGCCGCAGCACTCCCATCCTGCCGATGACCGCCGCCGAAAGCGAGAAGGACGATAAGCGCATTGCCGCGCGCAAGGAGCGCAGCCGTATCACGGCGCACCTGACCGTCGAGGCCGCTGCCGACGGCGAATTCGATATCGAGAATTTCGCCGCCCATCCGCGCAGCGGGCAGTGGACGTTCAGCAAGGATGGCAGATACCACGCCGGTTCAAGGCCGTCACCGCGGGACCGGAAGCGTTTACGCAAATAATATCGCGCTAAGAGGATCGGCGCGGCGATAGAAGGTCGAGCGTCATATCACCACCCGCTCCCGCCGCCCCCTCCTCCGCCGCCGCCCGACGAGCCGCCGCCGCTTGAGCCCGAGAAGGAGCCGGGCGCGGAGAAGGACGACGAGGTCGAGCTGCTGCTCGGCGCATGGCGGCTGTTGTCGAGATCGCGGGTGAAATCGCTCAAGTTCCCGATGTCCCAGTTCTTGCCCGTATACCAGCCTGGCGCCACATAGGCCGCTTTCGCCAGCACATCGGCGAATTTTTCGCTCCAGGCATTGTCGCAGTCGAGCGCCAGAGCATAGGGCAGGAAGCGCTCGAACAGTTCCGGCGTCTTCTCCGGCGGATTGAGCGCATCGAGCCGAGCCTCCTCGGCGGTGGCCAGATACATGCGGAAGCCCTCGATGCCGTCGAGCAGCCGCCGGCCGAGCAGCGTCGCCGCCGCCAGCCAGCGGAAGAACAGCACATGCAGGCCGATCAGCCCGAAGAGGGCGAGCGTGAACACCGGCAGCGCCGGCCCCTCGACCGCCGCCAGAATGATCGCCGGCCAGATCGCCGCCAGGACGAAGAACGGCAGCATGGCGGCTAACAGCACGGCGGCGATCATCTTGCGCACCTTCCCCGGCTTCATGAAGCTCCGCGCATTGAGCACCGCCAGCCACAGCAGCAGCGCCCAGGCGCCGCCGCACACGAAGGTGAGAATGAGAGCGAGAGCCGTCTCCTCGGAGCGCATGAACGCCATGGCCAGAATGACCGCCACGATCGACAGCAGAAGCCCGCCCCAGAACCAGCCGCGATTGGCATGATAGGTGCGGCCGCCGAAATCCTTGGCCAACGAGGCTTCGACCGCCTCGTGAAGAGCGGCGATCGCCGTGCTGTTCTTGTCGTCCAGTTCCAGCCAGCCCTTGGGCAGGGCGGCATAGAGCGCCGCCTCGTTCGGCTCCAGTGGCGGCGATGCGGCGGCGAGTCTCTCGATCTTGTAGCGGTCATCGCCATGAATCCGCAGCCGCCCCTTGGCGGCCAGGCCGATGACGGCGGCGGCGAAGCCGGTCTCGTCGAATTGGCGCTTCCACACATAGCGCACCCCCGCCGGCCCCAGCCCGGGCGGCGGCGCGAACAGCGGAACGATCGGCCGCTGCGGCGGATCGCGGCCCACCCGGAACCAGGCCGCCACATAATAGAGCAGCACCACGGCGAGACCTACGGCCAGCGCCCTTAAGCTTTCAATCGTCATGTCGCGGGGCGGCACCGGCGGCGGCGGCGGCGTGACCATGCCCTTCGTAAGAGCCACCGCCACGGTGAAGCCTTCACGGGCATCGAGCCGCTTCACTGTTTCGGCACGATAGACGTAACCCTCTCCCGCCGTGACGCGGAAATCCTGCCCCTTGGCGCCTTGCGGTCCCGTATAGGCGGCATGCTGAACAATGGCCGCACCCGGCGGCAGGCGGATGACCGCCTCGGCCCGGTCGATGGCGAAGTCCCAATCATTGCCGGTGACATTCCAGTAGAGCTCGTCGAAACCCTCGAAGAAACCGAGCTGGCGCGTGGTGCGGTAGGCGATCTCGTAGACATGGGCGCCCGGCTCCAGCAGCACCTCGCCGCTGCCGATCCTGATGCGCACCCCATTGTCGAGGTCTTCAAGCCCATAGGGCTCGCTGCTGCCGTCGCGCTTCACCGATAGAACTTCGAAGCCCACCTCCTCTTCGCCACCGTCCTTGCCCGGATAGCGCGTCGGAAAATCCCGCAGAATGCCGCGCCGGATGCGCACGCCCTCGACCGCGAAGGCGATGGTTTCGGTCACGTCGAGCGAGCCGTCGCTATTGATCGTGGCATCGCTGACGAAGCTGGCGATGCGCTCCTCGGCCGCTGCCTGAGCGCCGAGCCAGCCGATGAGGAAAATCCAGAAGGCGATTGCCGCTGCCTTGGTCATGGCGCGAGGCTAGTGCATCTTCCTGCCGCCGGTAAGCCCCGCTTAACCTCCTGTTAATTGGCGCGGCCGATGCTTGCCGCCATATTTTCGATGATTTCGGCGCCGACAGTCGCCGCCGGTGTGCCGCGTGTTGCGTCCGCGTCCAGCAATTTCCGGAGTGCGCATATCATGCCGATGACACTCGCCCGCCTCGCCGCGCTTACCGCCGCGCTCTTGCTCGCCGCCTGCTCCTCCGGCGGCGGCGGCCGCTTCGATGACCGGCTCAGCGCCGCCGAAATCCGCTCGATCCTCGCCGGCAAGAGCTGGCGCTTCGCCGGGCCGAACAATTCCGGTGTCACGCTTTATGCTTCCGACGGCACCTCCCTGGTCGAGGTCGACGGCAAGGGCACGACGACCGGCAAGTGGATGACCAAGGATGGCGAGCTGTGCGAGAGCTTCGCGCCCGCCCCCTTCCTGCCGGGCGGCGTCGCCATGACCTGCTATCCCTTCACCGGCTCGGGCGACAGCTATCGCGCCGGCGAGGCTACCTTCCGGCTCGCCACATAGACACATTATCGCCTTACCGGCTCCTCAGTCCCGCCCACCTCGGAACCGAAAAGCCCCTTGTGGAGTTATAGGGACAGGAGGTTCCATGATGACCGAAACACTGACGCGCCGCGGGCTGCTCGTAGCCGGCATCGCCTTCATGGCCGCTCCAGCGCTGGCCCGCGCCCAAACTCCCATCCTGTTCGACGGCCCGATGCCCGATCCGGCGCTGCTGCCGCCGTCCGAATCGCCCATCGATTATCCCATTGAGCCCGCCGATCTCAGCGCGATTCCCAAGCAGTTCCACCGCCAGTTCGTCTCCTATGACGGGCCCGAATGGCCGGGTACCGTCATCGTCGATCCCGATGCCCGCCACCTGTTCCACGTGCTCGAAGGCGGCCAGGCGCTGCGCTATGGCGTCGGCGTCGGCCGCGAGGGCTTCGCCTGGTCGGGCGAGGCGCAGATCGGCATGAAGCGGCGCTGGCCGCGCTGGCTGCCGCCAACCGAAATGGTGCTGCGCGACAAGAACGCCGCCAAATGGGCCAACGGCCAGCCCGGCGGGCCGGACAATCCGCTCGGCGCCCGCGCCCTCTACCTGTTCCAGAACGGCGCCGACACCTTCTACCGCATCCACGGCACCAACCATCCCGAGTCGATCGGCAAGGCCATGTCGTCGGGCTGCATCCGCATGCTGAACCAGGACATCGCCGAGCTCTATCTGCGGGTGCCGGTGGGTTCGCGCGTCACCGTCAGGCCGTCGCTTGAGGCTTGAAGCGGCGGGCCAGCTGTGGCACACGCGCAGGACTTCCGGAGACACTGACGTGAATCGCATCGCCCTTGCTTCTCTGCTGCTCGCCGCGCTGGCGCTGTCCGCCTGCAATACCGGCGGCGCCAAGGGCGTGCGCTTTCTCGATGGCAAATCCGGCCAGGCGCGGGCCGAGCCGATCCGCAATCTGACCGGGGCGGAAATCCCGCCCGCCATCGCCGGCAAGACTTTCCAATATACCCGCCCCGACGGCAACGGCTTCGTCACCTACAATGCCGACGGAACCTTCTCCTTCCAGGACGATGTCAAGGGCCCGGGCACCGGCAAGTGGCTGGTGAACGGCGACCGGTTCTGCGAAGCCTTCGGCGCCGGTGCCGCCACCGACTGCGGCGAGTTCAAGAGCACCGGCGACGCCTATTTCGCCGCCAAGTCCCGTCTCGTGGAGATGAAGAGCTAGCCGATCAGGAACGGATTGGTCAGCCGTTCCTCGCCAATCTTGCCCGCCCCGCCGTGGCCGGGCAGGAACACCACGTCGTCGCCCAGCGGCAGCACCTTGTCGCGGATCGATTTGATGAGCGTGGCATGATCGCCGCGCGGCAAATCCGTGCGCCCGATCGCGCCCTGGAACAGCACATCGCCCACCAGCGCGAAACGGTTCTCGCTGTTGTAGAAGACCACCGAACCCGGCGTATGGCCGGGCGCTTCAAGAATATCGAAGACCAACCCGCCCACCGTCACCTCGTCGCCCTCCCTGAGCCAGCGGTCCGGCACCACGGCGCGCACCCCGGCCATGCCAAATTGCGCCCCGCTTTCCGGCAGGCTGTCGAGCAGGAACAGGTCCTCCCTGTTCGGGCCCTCGATCTTCACGGCCAGCGCATCGCGCAATTCCGCCGCCCCGCCGGCATGGTCGATATGGCCGTGGGTGAGGAGAATCTTCTCGATCTTCAGTCCCGACTGCCGCACCGCCTTGAGAATCCGCGCCACATCGCCGCCGGGATCGACCACGGCGCCGATCTTCGCCGCCTCGTCATAGACCAGCGCGCAGTTCTGCTGGAACGGTGTCACCGGAACGATCAGAACCTTGAGCTTTGCCATGGCCGGGCTGCATAGCGGCGCGGCGAGCCATGCGCAACCGGCCGCCGGCGCTTGCCCAATTTCCGGGCAACCGCTAGAGCCTGCCGGACCGCATCCGTTCCGAGGCTTCCTATGCCGATGCCCGCATCCGCCGCCCATGGATAGGCGCCAGCTCGTCAATCTGATCGCGGCGGTGTCCGCCGTCACCGTCTTCGGCTTCACCTTGGGCCTGATGTTCCCGCTGCTGTCGCTGATCATGGAGGCGCGCGGCATCGATGCCGGCACCATCGGCTACAACACCGCCATGCAGCCCTTGGGGATCGTGCTGTCGGTCTTCACCATCCCGCCCTTGGTGCGCCGCTTCGGCGCCAAGGCGGTGGTGATCGCCGCGGCGATCCTCACCGCCACCGTCATCCTCGCCTATCCTTTGGCGCCGATCTTCTGGTGGTGGTTCGGCCTGCGCATCCTGCACGGCTTCTTCGTCTCGACGCTGTTCGCCATCAGCGAGGCCTGGATCGTGCGCTTCGCCGAGGGCCCCTATCGCTCGCGCCTGCTGGCCGTCTACACCAGCGTGCTGGCCGCAAGTTTCGGCGGCGGCCCCGCCCTCATCAGCTTGACCGGCATTGAAACCGCCCTGCCCTTTGTCATCGGCGCCGCCATTCTGCTCGCCGCCACCATCCCGATTTTCTTCGTCCGCGACGAAGCGATCGACAGCCAGGACGAAGACCCGCTTTCGGTCCTGGGCTTTGCCCGCAAGGCGCCGATCCTCTTGGCCGCCGTCGGCATGTTCGCGGTGATCGATGCCGCCAATCTCGGCTTCCTGCCGGTCTATGGCGTGAAGAAGGGCATGGACCGGGAAACCGCGGCCCTGGCGCTCACCGCCTTCATCCTCGGCAATACGGTGCTGCAATTTCCCATCGGCTGGCTCGCCGATCGCTTCCGCAAGCGCGCCGTCATGGCGGGCTGTGGCGTGGTCACGGCGCTGGCCTCGGCCCTCATTCCGGTAAGTTTCGGCACGCCGTTTCTGTGGCCGGTGCTGATTGTCGCCGGAGCGGCATCGGCGGGCATCTATACGGTCTCGCTGGCCGAACTCGGCGACCGCTTCTCCGGCCATGAGCTGGTGACCGGCACCGCATCCTTCTCCACCTCCTGGGGTGCGGGCGCGCTGGCCGGCTCGCTCATCGCCGGCTGGTCCTTCGACGCTTTCGGACCCGACGGCCTGCCCTATGCGCTGGCGGCGATCTTCGCCGTCTTCCTGCTTGCCATGTTCGTCCGCCAAGCCGGGCGCCGCGCATGAGACCGCGGCCTTTCAGCTATGCCGCCGGCATTGCCTTCACCGCGGCGGGGGCGACGTGCTGGAGCCTCGGCGGCGCGCTGGTGCGCCTCACCGGCGGCATCGACGCCTGGCAGATCATCTTCTACCGCTCGCTGACGGTAATCGTCTGCATGGGGATATGGCTCGGCTTCCGGTTCGGCGCCGGGCTGCCCAGCCGCTTTGTCCATGCCGGGGTCAACGCCGTTATCGCCGGCATCGCCATCGGCACCGCCGGCCTCGCCTTCATCGCCTCGCTGTTTTACACCACCGTGGCGCAATCGATTTTCATGGTCGGACTGACGCCCTTCATGTCGGCCATTCTCGGCCTGTGGATCCTGCGCGAGCGCATTCCCGGCATCACCTGGGTCGCCATGGCCGTGGCGCTCATCGGCATGGCGGTGATCTTCGCCGGTACCGGCGATGCCGGCGGCGCCTTCACCGGCACGCTGCTCGCCATCTTTTCCGCTTTCTGCTTTTCCTGCTACGCCGTGCTGCTGCGCTGGGGCCAGAAGACCGAAATGTCGGTCGCTCTCATCTGGAACGCCATCTTTCTTATCGCCGCCGGCGCCGTGGTGCTGCTGGTGCCGACGGGCTTGCGCGCCGAAACCGGCCTGGCGCAATTTGCCATCGGCTGGGGTAATTTCGCCGCCGTCCTCGTCATGGGGGCGGTGCAGTTGACCCTCGGCCTCATCCTCTTCACCGTCGGCTCGCGCAGCGTACCCGCCGCCCAGCTTTCGCTCATCGCCCTGGTCGAGCCCACCCTGTCGCCGCTGTGGGCCTGGCTGGTGGCCAATGAACTGCCGCCGGTCTGGACATTTGCGGGCGGTGCGGTGATCCTGTCCGCCATCGCCATCCAGGCGCTGTTCAGCGCCAGACCGGAGAGACGACATGTCCGATACCGGCGCCGCGCCTGAACTCCTCACCATCCGCGATTTCCTGCGTTTCGCGGTCAGCCGCTTCGGCGCCGCGAAGCTCGCCCATGGCCATGGCGCCACCACCGCACTCGACGAGGCGGCCTTCCTCATTCTCGAAACGCTGCATCTGCCGGTCGACGATATCAATCCCTGGCTCGACGCCCGGCTCACCCACGCCGAACGCGACGAGCTCGCCGCGCTCATCCACCTGCGCATCGAAACCCGCAAGCCCGCCGCCTATCTCCTCAAGCGCACCTACATGCACGGCGTGCCCTTCTACATCGACGAACGCGCCATCGTGCCCCGCTCCTATATCGGTGAATTGCTGTTCTCGGAGCTGTTCGGCGGTGGCGAAACCAGTCTGATCGGCGATCCCGACGCGGTAGACTCGGTTCTCGATCTCGGCACCGGCTCGGGCTGTCTGGCGATCCTGGCGGCCGGTATTTTTCCCGATGCCGAGATCGACGCCGCCGATTTGTCCAAGGATGCCCTCGAAGTCGCCCGAATCAATCTTGAGCAGCATGGATTATCTAAGCGGATCAATTTGCTGCACGGCGATCTTTTCAAGCCGCTGCAAGGCCGGCGCTACGATCTCATCCTTGCCAACCCGCCCTATGTGGCGGCGGCGGAAATGGCGGCCTTCCCGCCCGAATATGCCCGGGAGCCGGCGATCGCCCATGCCGGAGGCCCCGACGGGCTGGATATCGTCCGCCGCATCCTCGCCGAGGCGCCGCGCCATCTCAATGACGGCGGCGGGCTGCTCTGCGAAATCGGCACCGGCCGCGACATTCTCGCGGCCGAATTTCCAGATTTCGACTTTCTCTGGCTCGACACCGAGGAAAGCCAGGGCGAGGTTTTCTGGCTGACCCGCGACGCCTTCAGCGCCTGAGCCCCGTCGCCCGCATCAGATTGTCGTAGATGCGCCGGGTCATGGCCGTCATCTCCGGCATCAGCGGATAGGCCTCGGCCAGCAGTTTCGGATAGGCCCCCGCACCCAGATGCCTTTCCAGCATGGCGATATAGTTGGGCAGTGACGACCACGTGGCCATGGTCTGCGGGCTGAAGTCGCAATGGAACTGGGTACCGATGGCATGGTCGTCGACGGCCACCGACTGCACCGCCGCCCGCGCCGAGGAGGCGAGAACCGTGGCGCCCTGGGGGGCGCGTTTGACTTCGGCGACATGCCATTGCATGACCTTGTGGCTCTCCCCCAGGCCTTCGAACAGCCGGTGGCGCTTGCCATCCTCGGTCACCTTCACGTCGAACACGCCGACCTCGCTCTCGCCCGCCGGCGCCACTTCGCCGCCCAGCGACTCGCACAGCAACTGGTGCCCGAGGCAGACGCCGATATAGGGCTTGGCCCGGTCCCACACCCATTCGCGGATTGCCTGCTTTTCCCCCGTCATCCACGGATGCTCGGCCTCCTGCCAGGTGTCCTGGGAGCCGCCCAGCACGAAGAGCAGGTCGTAAGCGGCGAGATCGGGGATGGCCGCACCCTCCCACAGCCGCACGAATTCCGGAACGATACCATCCTCGGCGAAGAAATCCAGGAACCGGCCGGGATGGTCGTGATCCATGTGCTGGAAGATCAGTGCGCGTTTCATCTCTGTCCTATCTCACCGGCGGCATGACTAGGTGCCGGGCGCGGCAGTGTTCCGCCTCGTTGGCCCCGCAAGCGATAAACGATCCCGCCTTGTCGAAGCAAATGCGCAATTCCGCAAGCCGAGCACGGTCCCGCGCATTGCCGCACTGCACTGAAATCATGGCGGCGGTGAGCCCGCGGTTGGTCTTGACGAAATCCGCCGTCAGTTGTTCGGGGCTAGTCACGATATCGGCCTGTGGGGCCAGATAGCGGGCGGGAATCCGCACCTTGCCGAAGAGCGCGCGCGTGGCGCCGAAGTAATCCGCCTGCGAGAGCCCTGAGCAGCTGCCATGCTTGCGCCATTCATGGATGACGAGTTTCCGCAACGGCATGATGTCGAGCATGGCGCCGATCCGTTCCTCCGGAACCCAGCGTTCTTGCGTATCGCAGTCCTGCGGCCAGCCCCGCCGATATTGCGGCCACAGCCCGTGCGCCACGAAGGCGAAGCGCCGCCCCGCCGCACATTGCGCGCCGTCGCCGCGGCCTTGCGGGCTCGCGCAATAGCTGGGCGACCAGGACAGCGACAGGGCGTAATAGTCGAAATCGCCGGGCTCGGCCGCCTGCGGCCCGGCGCTCAGCAGGACGGCGGCAAGGAGGACCGCGGCGGCGGCGGAAGCAGCCTGGCGAGCAAACCCGGCAAGTCCGTGCGGCGCGCTTGCGGGCATGTATCGGCGATGACTTTCCATGCGGGATTGTTGAGGTTCATTTCGCAGCGGGCGAGCTTCCCCCGGATACAGGCAATCTGCCCTTGCGAAAAATTCCGGCCATTGGCGCGGCAGGTGCAGGTGGAGCCCCCCAGCGCTTCGGCCGCCAGGCCGGTGATCAGGACGATCGATGCCAATGCCGCTTTGCCTACCCCATGACTCAATCATACCATGGCAGCGGGTTGGTGGAACAGAAACCCTCAAATCAGTTGCAGATCGACTGCCTGCGGGCCGCGGCCGCGCTTGTCCGGTTGTACTTCAAAGCTGATTTTCGTGCCTTCGGCCAATTCCGGAATTCCCGAACGCTGCACCGCCGTGATGTGCACGAACACATCCTTGCCGCCGTCGTCCGGTGCGACAAATCCATAACCCTTGGCCTGGTCGAAGAACTTCACCGTGCCGTTCTGGCGCATGAGAAGAAGTCTCCCTATCCCTTCGCGCGTTTCCCCGGACGCGCGGGGCCAAAACATGCCTCAGGGCGGGATTTCCGGCAAGCGGAGACTTTCCCCTCTTGCATTCAGACGCGGCGTCTGAATAACTGTCCGCACCAAGTTGCGGGGCCACTCATGTTTTGCCGGTTTGCGCTGCCCATTCTCGCCATGGGTTTCGTCGCTGTTGTACCGTCTTCCGTATCTGCCAAGCCCGTCTATACGACCGAATACAGTTACTACACCATCAACGGCGACACGGCGGCCGAGGTCTACAACGCCATGCTCCGCCGCGGCCCCCATGTGAACGGCGCCAAGGCCTACGCCTCGACCTCCGCCACCTCCTCACAGGAGGGTAAGCTGGCGCAGGGCCAGAATTGCACCGTTCAGGACTACCGCCTGAAGATCGATTTCGTCATCAGGCTGCCGCGCATCAAGAACGCCAAGGCGTTGACCGGCGCGACGCGGGCGCGCTGGCGGCAGTTTTCGCAATTCCTCAAGCGGCACGAGGAAACTCACCGCTCCATCTGGCTCGATTGCGCCCGCGATCTTGAGCGCCGGGTGAAGGCCATTTCGGTGGCCGACTGCGGGGTGGCCGATGCCAAGGCGGCGAAGCTTTGGGAGCAGATGCGCAAATCCTGCGCCAAGCAGCACGACGCCTTCGACGCCGCCGAGCAGAAGCGGCTGGTGCGTCAGCCCTTCGTCAAGCTGGTGCTCAACCAGAAAGACCGGATGAGCAATGCCGCCACCGTTCCCGCCAAAAAGAAGAAGTGGCTGGCGGCTCACTAGGCCCGCTTGCGCTTCACCGTCCCGAGCACGCGGCCGGCAACGGCATCGAGCTTGGCGACAAGCTTCGCATCGCGCTTGTCCGGCGCCGTCATGATGGCATGGTCGAGAGCCCGGTCCGAACCCGCCGGGCATGGCGGATGCCGGCGCGGAAAATCGGCGGCGAGACGGCGGATCAGCCGCTTGGCATTGCCGGTATTGGCCGTGAGGACTTCGACGACCTTGCGGACGTCGACTTCACCGTGCCCGGAATGCCACGAGTCGTAGTCGGTCACCATGGCCACCGTCGCGTAGCAGATCTCCGCCTCGCGGGCGAGCTTGGCCTCCGGCATGTTGGTCATGCCGATCACCGCCGCACCCCATGAGCGGTAGATCTGCGATTCGGCCAGCGTCGAGAATTGCGGGCCCTCCATCACCACATAGGTGCCGCCGCGCGCATAGGCGATGCGCTCGGCCTTGAGCGCCGCCTCGAGCCGGTCCTGCAGGCCGGGCGATACCGGATTGGCGAAGGGCACATGGCCGACGCAGCCGGTGCCGAAGAAACTCTTCTGGCGCGCGAAGGTGCGGTCGATGAACTGGTCGATCAGCACGAAAGTGCCGGGCGGCAGCTCCTCCTTGAGCGATCCCACCGCCGAGAGCGAAACCAGATCGGTCACCCCCATCCGTTTCATCACGTCGATATTGGCGCGGTAGTCGATGGTGGTCGGCGAATAGACATGACCGCGCCCGTGCCGGGGAAGAAAGACGACGGGGAGTCCGCCGATCTCACCCACTCGAACTTGATCGGATGGCTTTCCCCACGGGCTCTTTACGGTTTTCCACCGGGCGCCCTCGATCTCGATGTCGTAGATGCCCGATCCGCCGATGATGCCGAGAACTGAATCGGTCATGCTGGGTTTCTAAGACGCTCTTATTCTGTTGGCGATATTGATTGGTGCAACGACGGCGGCGGACTAAACCTCAATCTACTAACACATGCAGCACGTACTTGCGGGACCATTCCCTTGCCTGGCTGAGCGCCAGGCCCGCTCCAGACACATTCGAAACGTCTCGGGTCTCCTTTGTCACCGTCTACGATCTTCAGGCCAAAATTTTGCAAATAAATTTCCCCGAAAGCCGGGTTCAAGGTTCGAACGGCACATTCACCGCCGATCACTACAAATCCAACATCGCAGTCCTGATGAGCTATGCAATTGAAACCATTTGAATCTGCATCGCAGGTCGTAACAAATTGGCCAAAAGTCACGATTGGCTTTTCCACAAATACAAAATACAAAAATAAAATTGCCGGGAGTGAGACAAAACCATAACCCAAGGCACTACCGAGGCCTCCAGCGAAGCTATCAAAAAAAGATTTGCAGGAACTTTTTGGGAGCACCGAACCTGTGCGTTCATTTGAACGATCACGTTTCATTGTGCCCCCGCTCAACGAATTGCTCAGTGCTGGTCGGCCCAGATCTTCTTCTTGACCAGATACATCAGCAGCGCCAGCACCGCCAGATAGATCATGGTCATGAAGCCGAGGCTCTTGCGCTCTTCCATCTTCGGCTCCGCCGCCCAGGCGAGGAAGGCGGAAACGTCCTGGGCCATGGCATCGACCGTGTTCGGCGCGCCGTCGTCGAAACTCACCTGACCGTCGGTGAGCGGCGGCGGCATCGAAATCCAATGGCCGCTGATGAAATAGGGATTGTAGTTCTTGCCCTCCGGCTGCTCCTTTTTGAGCTCCTCGGACGGCTCCTCATAGCCGGTCAGCACCGAATAGACATATTCGGGGCCGCCGATACCGTTGAACAACTGGGTGAAAGTGCCGTGCCAGCCGGCCCGCCCCTTGGTGATGAGCGACAGATCGGGTGGCAGCGCGCCGCCGTTTGCAACCCGCGCCGCCGGTTCGTTCGGGAACGGCGAGGGGAAGCGGTCGGAGGGAAAGCCAGGACGGTCGAACATCTCGCCATTGGCGTCGGGACCGTCCTTCACGGTGAAGGTCGCCGCCAGCGCCTTGACCTGCTCCGGTGTGAAGCCCGGGCCGCCCGCTTCCGCCAGATTGCGGAAGGAGACGAGCTTCATCGCATGGCAATTGGCGCAGACTTCCTTGTAGACCTTGTAGCCGCGCTGCAGCTGGCCTTTGTCGAAGGTACCGAACGGCCCTTCGAATGAATAGGAAACGCTCTTCGCGTCCTTCTGTCCTTCCGCGAGAGCCGCGCCCGCGGCGAGCATGAGGCCGGCAGCCGCGATGGCGAGTGTCTTGAGCATCTTCATTATTCTGTCCCCCAATCACTCGGCCGGCACGGCGGGCTTCTTCTTGGCGAGTACCGCGTCGGAAATCGACGCGGGCAGCGGCTCCGGCGACTCGAGCAGGCCGATGAGCGGCAGGATCACCAGGAAGTGGATGAAGTAGTAGGCCGTGAGAATGCGCGCCCAGATCACATAGGCGCCCTCCGGCGGTTTCGAGCCGAGATAGCCCAGCGCCACGCAGACGACGACGAAGACCCAGAAGAACTGCCTGAAGATCGGCCGGTAGGTGCCCGAGCGTACCCGCGAGGTATCGAGCCACGGCAGCACGAACAGGATCAGGATCGAGCCGAACATGGCGACGACGCCGCCGAGTTTGTCGGGGATCGCGCGGAGGATCGCGTAAAACGGCAGGTAATACCATTCCGGCACGATGTGCGCCGGCGTCACCAGCGGATTCGCCTCGGTATAGTTGATGGGCTCGCCCAGGTAGTTCGGAGAGAAGAACACGAAGGCCGCATAGACCATCAGGAACACCACGATCGCGAAGCTGTCCTTCATCGTATAATAGGGATGAAACGGCAGCGTATCCTGCGAACTTTTCACGCTTACGCCGGCCGGGTTGCTGTTGCCCGGTACATGCAGCGCCCAAATGTGCAGACCAACGAGCCCGGCGAGCACGAAGGGCAGGAGATAGTGCAGCGAGAAGAATCTCTGGAGCGTCGGATTGTCGACCGAATAGCCGCCCCACAGCCACGTCGTCACCGTCTCGCCGAAAAACGGGATGGCCGAGAACAAATTGGTGATGACCTTGGCGCCCCAGAAGCTCATCTGGCCCCACGGCAGCACATAGCCCATGAAGCCCGTGGCCATCATCAGCAGGTAGAT
>CAYOZR010000068.1:1852-16886 GCA_964408555.1 uncultured Aestuariivirga sp. | reverse complement strand
TCCTGGAAATGGAACAGGTCCATCTCGCGGCCGAGCTTGCGGTGATCGCGCTTCTCGGCCTCCTCCAGCGCCGTCACATAGGCGGCCAAGTCCTTGTCGCTCGCCCAGGCCGTGCCATAGATGCGGGTCAGCATCGGGTTCTTGGAGTCGCCCCGCCAATAGGCGCCCGCCACCTTCATCAGCTTGAAGGCGGACCCGATTTTGCCCGTCGAGGTCATGTGCGGGCCGCGGCACAAATCCACCCAGCCGCCCTGGTCGTAGAACTTGATGTCCTGATCTCCCGGAATGGCATCGACCAGTTCGACCTTGAACAGCTCGCCCTTGTCGCGGAAAAATTCCTTCGCCGCCTCGCGCGTCTTCACCGATTTGGTGAAGGGCCGGTCGCGGGCGACGATCTCGCGCATCTTCTTCTCGATCGCCGGAAAATCCTCCGGCGTGAACGGCTGGTTGCGGAAGAAGTCGTAATAGAAACCGTTCTCGATCACCGGCCCGATGGTCACCTGGGTGCCGGGGAAAAGCTCCTGCACCGCCTCCGCCATGACATGGGCGCAGTCGTGGCGGATCAGTTCGAGCGCCTCCGCATCGTCGCGCGTCACGATCTTCACCGTCGCGTCGCCGGCGATCGGATCGCCAAGATCGGAGAGCGTGCCATCGATCACCGCCGCCACGGCTTTCTTTTCGAGGGACTTGGCGATCGATGCGGCCACCTGTGCGGCTGAAACCCCACTGTCAAACTGGCGCTTGGCGCCATCGGGGAAAGTCAAGGTGATCATCGGTCCTCCTGCTCACTCCTGCCAACACTTGCAGGTAAGCGATATCAACGGGTTGAACGAAAAATTCCGCGCCCGGGCTTATGGGCCAGCGCCCCGCTCCGGTCAAGTTCAGGAAGAGGACGCGACACTTTTCGGTTGAGAACGATTGAAAATCGCCCCCGCAACTCGGGGAACTCCCTAGGATTCATGCATTGAACCGATTCGCGCTGGGAGGGTCAGACGAAACACCTGCTGCCAGTCGCCGCCGTGGCAATCCTGTTGCAGGCGGCCAATGCCTCATCCGCCGATTTCGACTGGTCCGGCTTCTATGCCGGCGGCCACATCGAGCAGAGTTGGGCCGGCGGCCGCTACGACGTCGATCCGCTCGGCACCTTCGATTTCGATGCCGATGCGCTCAGGTTCGGTGTGCTTGCCGGCTACAATCACGTGACGGACGGCATTCTCGTCGGCATGGAGGCGGATGCCTCCTTCGGCAAGGCGGGCGCAGCCTTCTCGGTGATCGACGATTTCGGCATCGGGCCCGAAGCCTCGCTGCGCCTCCGCCTCGGCCTGCCACGGGAGCGCTTCCTTCCCTTCGTGACCCTGGGCGCCGCCTTGGCCGGTGCCGATTCACACGACCCCATTTTCGGCAGCGATTCCGAGCTGCATCTGGGCCTCGCCGCCGGCGCGGGACTTGAATTTGCACTGACCGATAACATTGCCTTGCGCGGCGAATATCTCTTCGAGACTTTCGGCAAGGCCACCTATGAGATCGCCGATTTCAACGACACGGCCGCCTGGGACGAACACGTTCTGCGGATCGGCGTGACCTACAAATTCAACCGGTGAAAGCCCAAAACCGCGCTGGCTTGGCCCGTCACGGGTTCCTTTTCTTTTGCCGCCACACCGGACCCTCATAGATTTCGGGCACCGGATCGAAACCGTCGCCGCCCCACGGATGGCAGCGGCTTACCCGCGCCAGGCCGAGCAGGAAGCCGTGCCAGGCGCCATGCTTGTCGATCGCCTCGCTTGCATAGTCGGAACAGGTGGGCAGATAGCGGCAACTGCGGCCGAGCAGCATCGAGAAGCTCAGCTGATAAATGCGGATGAGGGCGAGCAAGATCGTTTTCATGGCGCGTGCTTGCTCTTATAGATGGCCGTCATGGCAAATTCCAAACCGAACATTCTCTTCGTCATGGCCGATCAGCTGGCGGCGCGATTTCTGCCTGCCTACGGCCACCGGCTGGTCAAGACCCCGCATCTGTCGCGGCTTGCCGCCGAGGGCGTGGTCTTCGAGAACTGTTATTCGACGAGCCCGCTTTGCGCGCCCGCCCGCGCCACGGTGATGAACGGCCTGCTTCCTTCGCGCACCGGCATTTATGACAATGCCGCCGAATTCCCCTCCGCCATCCCGACCTGGGCCCATTACCTGCGCCTGGCCGGCTACAAGACGTGCCTCTCCGGCAAGATGCATTTCGTCGGCCCCGATCAGTTGCACGGCATCGAGGAGCGCCTCACCACCGACATCTATCCCGCCGATTTCGGCTGGACGCCCGACTGGCGCCTCAAGCAGGAGCGCATCGACTGGTGGTACCACAACATGACCAGCGTGCTGCAGCCCGGTATTGCCGAGATCACCAACCAGCTCGAATTCGACGATGAAGTGGCCTTCCTCGCCATTCGCAGGATTTACGATTACGCCCGCTACGAGCCGGACGCGCCCTTCTGCCTGATGGCCTCCTTCACCCACCCGCACGATCCTTACGCGGCGCGGGCCGGATTCTGGAACCTGTATCGCGACGCGGACATCGACCTGCCGCGCCTGGCCGCAATTCCCCGCGCCAAGCTCGACCCCCATAGCCGGCGCCTCCATGACGTTTCGGCCATGGGTGATTACACCGTGACCGAAGCCGATCTGCGCGCCGCCCGTCATGGCTATTACGCCAATATCTCCTATGTCGACGATCTTCTCGGCCAGACGATCGCGGCGCTGGAGGCAACGGGCAAGCTCGACGATACGGTCATCGTCTTCACCTCCGATCACGGCGATTTTCTCGGCGAGCGCGGCCTCTGGTACAAGATGTCCTGGCTTGAACCTTCCGCCCATGTGCCGCTCATAATCTGGTCGCCGAAGCGCTTCGCCGCGCGCCGCGTCAAGGAACCGGTCACCCTCGCCGATCTGCTGCCGACCTTCGTGGGCCTCGCCAATGGCGGCACCGCCAATCTCGCCCGCGAGGTCGACGGCCGCAGCCTGTATCCGCTGCTGACCGGCGCCTCCGAAAACCCCGAGGCCGCCGCCTGGGGCGAATATCTCGCCGAAGGCGCCGTCGCACCTATGTACATGCTGCGCCGGGGGCCGTGGAAATTCATCCACACGCCGAGCGATCCCGACCAGCTCTTCAATCTCGATGACGACCCGGATGAGCTGAACAATCTCGCCGCCTCGCATCTCCTCGCCGCCGCCATGCGCCGGGAAGTCGAGGCCAAGTTCGATATTCCGCGCATTCACGCCGAGGTGCTGCGCAGCCAGCAGTCGCGCCTCCTGATGTTCGAAGCCCTGAAACGCGGCCACCATTTCCCCTGGGACTTCCAGCCGCTGCGCGATGCTAGCGAGCAATATACCCGCAACCACATGAGCGTCACCGGCCGCGACCAGCAAAGCCGCTTCCCCAAGGCGCCGGACATCGAAGGCAAGCGGCGTCAGTAAGACGTCCCGTCCTTCCGCGTCAGAGTCCACTTGCCGTCCTTCTTGACGCCCTGCATGTCGGCATCCGGATAGTGCGAGCGTTCCTCGGGCGAGCGGGTGCCGATCTCGACATAAGTGGCGGGGCTGGCCGATTTGTTGACCAGGTGATGGCCGTTCGAAACACCCGCCTTGAAGCCCGCGCACATGCCGGGTTTCAGCACATGCTCGCCCGCGTCATCGATCAGCACGATCTCGCCATCGACTACATAGATGAACTCGTCCTCGCGCTCATGCCAGTGGCGCTGCGACGACCACGCCCCCGGCTGCAGTGTCGTCAGATTGACGCCGAACTGGGTGAGACCGAAGTGATCGCCCAGCACCCGCTTCTCCCGGCCCGCCAGCGCCGCCGCATAGGGCGGCGGATAGATCGTGCCGGTGCGCGCCTCGATTTCGCGCGCAACGATTGCTGCCGGCCGCTTTTCAGTCATGGGCCGCCACCATCTGTTTGGCCTCGATCTGCGAGACTGCGTCCGCCACCGCGTCGAAGGTCAAAAGCGTCGAGGCATGCCGCGCCTTGAAATCCCTGACCGGCAAGAGCGCTTCGAGATCGGCCCATTTGCCGGTGGGCGGCGGCCCGTTGTCCTTGAGCATCTTGTGCATCTGCTCGCGCAGCCCCTTGAGTTCCTGGCCGGTCGAGCCCACCACATGCCGCGCCATGATCGAGGATGAGGCCTGGCCCAGCGCGCAGGCCTTGACATCGTGGCCGAAGCCGGTGACCACCCCATGGTCCATCTTGAGATCGACCGTCACCTTGGAGCCGCACAACCGCGAAACCTGCACCGAGGTTGCGTCCGGATCGGGCAAGCGCTGCAAGGCGGGAATATCGGCCGCGAATTCGAGGATTTTCTTGTTGTATATGTCGTTGATCATGTTCGCATTCTAGGCGCTTCGCCGGCGGCCGCAAGCATGCCGTTTGGCGGTTTGCGGAAGCCCCGCGCCCATGATATGGGAACCGCCAACGGCGAAACGCAAGCCTTGAACCGCACCGATCCGCCGCCATATGGGCTGCGTAATGCCGGAACCGGACAGCCAGTGAGCAAGATCGACATGGACGCCATCGTCAAGAAGATCGCCCGCGACACCGCCGCCACCCCGCCTGTGGCCGTCAAGCGGCCGAGCCAGGAAGAGGCCGAGGCCGCCGTCCGCACGCTCCTGGCCTGGGCCGGAGACGATCCCTCCCGCGAAGGCTTGCTCGATACCCCAAGGCGGGTGGCCAGGGCCTTCCGCGAGTATTTCGGCGGCTATGACGAGGATCCGGTCGAGACCCTGTCGCGCACCTTCGAGGACGTCGGCGGCTACGACGACATCGTCATGCTGCGCGACATCGAATTCAGCTCCCATTGCGAGCACCACATCGCTCCCTTCGTCGGCCGTGCCCATGTGGCCTATCTACCGACCCGCGAGGTTGTCGGCATTTCCAAGCTCGCCCGCGTCGTCGACATCTTCGCCCGCCGCCTGCAGACCCAGGAAACCATGACCGCCCAGATCGCCCGCGCCATCGGCGAGGCGCTGGCACCGCGCGGCGTTGCCGTCATGCTCGAGGCGGTCCATACCTGCATGTCGATGCGCGGCATCGGCAAGCGCAATGTGGCGACCATCACCACCCAGTTCATCGGCGAGTTCAAGTCGAACCCGGTGTTGCAGGCCCGCTTCATGGACCTGGTGCGGGCCCCGACGGGCGGCTTCTCGCTCTAATGGCATCGGACCTCGACGAAACCCATGAGTTTCAGCCGAGGTTCGACGCAAACGGCCTGATTCCGGCAATCGTCACCGACGCGCGCGACGGTACGCTCTTGATGTTCGCCCATATGAACCGCGAGGCGCTGCTCAAGACGCGCGAGACGGGCCTTGCGCATTTCTGGAGCCGCTCGCGCAAGGCCCTGTGGAAGAAGGGCGAAACCTCCGGCGAGATTCTCGAAGTCCGCGAAGTGCTCACCGATTGCGATCAAGACGTGCTGCACATCAAGGCCGTGCCGCAAGGCCGCGGTGCCGCCTGCCATACCGGCCGCCGCACCTGCTTTTACCGGCGCGTCGTCAAGGATGGTCTCGAATTCACCGGCGACGCGCCGCTGTTCGATCCGAACGACGTCTACAAGACCTGACGCGCCTCACCCGGCCGAGGCAATATAGCTCTTCATCTCCTCGGCTTCGCGTTCGATCGACTCGATCCGCAGCTTGACCACGTCGCCGATCGAAATCATGCCCGTGAGCTTGCCGCCTTCGACCACGGGCAGATGCCGGATGCGGTGCTCGGTCATCAGCCCCATCAGCTCCGCTTCCGTATCGGTCGGGCTGCAGGTTTTCACCTTCTTGGTCATGATGTCGGCGGCCGTCTTGCCCATGGCGGCACCGCCGTGCTCGGACAGGGCGCGCACCACATCGCGCTCCGAGACGATGCCGGCAATGCCCCCCTTGCCATCGAGCACGACGACGGCGCCGATCCGGTTCTGGGTGAGCAAATTAGTCACGCCCCGCATCGTTTCCGATGACGCCACGGTAACGACCGCGCGTCCCTTGCGGCTGAGGATCTGAGCGACGGTCATGGCGACATCCTCCTCTAAAGGGTCAACGTAGCGTCACTCTATCACGCTTGCTCCCGCCGCGCACCCCTCGCCGGTCAAGAAGGTAGAAACACAAGAGGCCGGCGGCGAACCCGCCGAGATGGGCTTCCCATGCGATGCGCGCCTCTTCCAGGTAGCCCGCCCCGGTCCAGCCCGTGGCCCCCGAATAGAGCGTGATGGCGATCCACACGAGAGCGAAGATCACGGCATTGCGGTTGCGCAGCAACTCCGCCGGAGACAGCGCCCGCACGTGATCGAGATCGGCGGTGTAGGCGCGTCCCCAGCCCATGCCCCGGCCGAACATCACCGGAATAGCCGCCGCCATGATGCCCGAGACGGCGCCCGAGGCACCCACCAGGATTGCCGCTTCGCCCCAATGGACGACGAGGCTGGCCAGCGCCCCTGCCACCGTGGCGGCAGCCGCCAGCACCAGGAAGCGCAACGCCCCAAGCCTGCGGGCGGTGACCGAACCGAAGATCAAAAACCACAGGCTGTTGAACAGGAGATGGGCGGCATCCGCATGCAGAAGCCCATGGCTGACCAAGCTCCAATATTGCGAGCCTGGGATCATCGGAAAGGCCGCCGTGCCGAAACGGGCCGGAATGAAGGCGAAAGCGTAGAGCGCCCAGATGCGCCAGTCCTCGCCCGCCAGCCACAACCCCACATGGATCGCCACCAGCACGCCGATCGACGCCAGAACCACCGGTGGCGCCCGGAACACCGGTCCGCCGGATTGTGGCACGCCATCATCGCGAGTTGCCGGATTGTCCACTCTGCCGCGCTCCCGCCCTGTGGCACGTCCTCTGCACCGTAGTGGCCATCTGTTCACGAATGAAACAGCGGCGCGGGGATGCGCCAGAAGGTGCGAGATGGTGGTTACCGGAGAGATCGAGACAAGCCAAGCCGAATCCCAGATTCTGCATCCATCCAGCCGTGCCCTGTTCCGCTGGTGGGAGACCATGCGGGCCGAAAGCGCCGCGCCGCACCGTGCCCTGCTCGATCTGAAGCAGGTGGGTGAGCTGGTTCCCAACCTCTTCATCATCGAGCGCGACCGGCCCCGCCACGGTTATCGCTGGCGCCTGGCCGGTACCCGCATCTGTGAACTCTACCGGCGCGAACTGACCGGCAGCGATGTCTTTTCCGGGTGGGACAATTTCGAACGCGAGACCGTGCGCCGCCTGCTCGATGGCGTCGCCGGCAGGTTGCAGCCGGCCATTATGCGTCTCAGGCTGCACACGTCCCTTAGCCAGACCATCGGCGCCGAATGGATCGCCCTGCCCCTGCAGCCGCAGAACCGCACCGGCATCCAGGTCTTCGGCGGCCTCTTTCCCTTCCGCGACATTTCCGGCCTTAGCTATGACGCCATCAACCTCCAGGAAATGGCGAGCGCCCGGGTGATCTGGTCCGAGCCCTTGCCGGGCGACAGCCTCATGTCCGGCACCTCCGGATTCCGGCCCTTTCAAGTGATCCCCGGCGGACTGAGTTAACCCAGTGCTCCGGTGTTAACCAAGCATTTACGCTATCTCCCTTAGGCTGTAGCTTGGATAACCTTGGATGCCAAAACGTGGCTGCGACCGCCCTTTCTCCGTCCCAACCCGGCGCAGATGCGCTGCCGCCGTTGAAGCAGACTCTGTTCGGCCGCTTCATGCTGCCCGACCAGAGCGAACACCCCTGCCAGGCGAATGAAATCTCGCTCACCGGCGCCGTATTCATCACCAATATGGTGCCGCCGCGCGGCCAGAGTATCGTCGCCTATCTGGAGGAAGTGGGCCGCATCGAGGCCACCTCGGCCGAGCCCGTTCCCAACGGTTTTCGCGTCACCATATCGCTGACCGGTGCCCGCCGCGACCGGCTCGAATCGCGGCTCAGATGGCTGGCCCAGAAGCAATCGGCCCAGGGCACCGCGGAAGGCCGCAATCACCCCCGCATCGAGACCCGCGAATCCACCTCGCAGATCACCATGCCCGATGGCCGCGTCTACGATTGCGAGGTGCTCGACATCTCGCTGACCGGGGCCGCCGTCAAGGTCGAGGTCATGCCGAGCCTCGGCACTTACATCATGCTGGGCAAGATGCGCGGCCGGGTGATTCGCTACCTCGAAAACGGCGTCGCCGTTGAATTCACCAAGCCGTTCGAGCGTCGGGCAACGGCCGGCTAGGTCCGGCGCTTTTCATCGCCTGCGACTTCGTCCTAGACTGCCGCCCGGCAACCCAGGGGATAACGCCGCATGGCCGCTCTCGCCGATCGATTGACCGTCGCAGCCACGCTTCCCGATGCCGGAACCCTCGTCGGCCGCATCTGGAATCCGCGGGCCGGCGGGCCATGCATTGTGCGCGCCGAGAACGGCAAGCTCATCGACATCACCCGGTCCTTTCCCCTGATGCGCGATCTCTGCGAGGCGGACGATCCCGCCGCCGCGGCGCGCTCCGCCCGGGGCGAAGCCGCCATGCCGCTGGCGGATGTTCTCGCCAACACGCCCGAAGCCACGCGCGATCCCGCCAAGCCCTGGCTTCTCGCCCCCATCGATTTGCAGGCGATCAAGGCGGCGGGCGTCACCTTTGCCACCTCCATGCTCGAGCGGGTGATCGAGGAGCGCGCCCGCGGCAATCCGCAAGCCGCCGCCGAAATCCGCAAGAGCATCCAGGGCCTGATCGGCGACGATCTCTCCAAGCTCAAGCCCGGCTCGCCCGCGGCCATGCAGTTGAAGCAGGTGCTGATCGAGAAGGGCATCTGGTCGCAGTATCTCGAAGTCGGCATCGGCCCCGACGCCGAGATTTTCACCAAGTCGCAAGCCATGGCCGCCGTCGGCCACGGCGCCGAGGCCGGCCTCAATGCCATGTCGAAATGGAACAACCCCGAGCCGGAAGTGGTGGTCGTCGTCGCCTCGACCGGAAAGATCGTGGGCGCCACCCTCGGCAACGATGTGAACTTGCGCGACGTCGAGGGCCGCTCCGGCCTGCTCCTCGGCAAGGCCAAGGACAACAATGCCAGCTGCGCCATCGGCCCCATGATCCGCCTCTTCGATCAAGGCTTCTCGCTCGACCATGTGCGCCGCATGCAATTGTCGCTGACCGTCGAGGGCGAGGACGGCTATGTGCTGAACGGCTCGTCCAACATGGCGAAGATCAGCCGAGATCCCGCCGACCTGGTGGGCCAGATGCTCAACCGCAATCATCAGTACCCGGATGGAGCGGTTCTTTTCCTCGGCACGCTTTTCGCCCCGGTCGAGGACCGCGACGTCAAGGGCCAGGGCTTCACCCACAAGCTCGGCGACATCGTCACCGTCGCCGCGCCCGAACTGGGCGCCCTCGCCAACCGCATGGTGCATTCCGACAAGGCCGCGCCCTGGACCTTCGGCACCAGCCACCTGATGCGCAATCTGGCCAAGCGCGGGCTGCTGTAACCACCTCAGAAATCCTGCACGTCCACCACACCGGCAATGGCCTTGAGCGCGCCCTTGATTTGCGGCGTCACCGTGAATTTGTTGCCGAGCGCCAGTTCGACTTCGCGGCCCTTGTCGAGCATCAGCACCAGGCGGACGGGCGCGCGGCCGCCATTGGCGAGGCGCTGGGCGATCGAGTCGATGGGCCTGGCATCGCGCACGAAGATGGTGAGGCCGGTAATCGCCATGGCCGCCGCCTTGTCGAGCACTTCGACCGATTGCAGCCGGAGCTTCACTTCATCGCCTTCGACATCGGCCTCGACCCTTGCGATCACCGCCTTGCCGGGCTCGAGCAGATCGCGCGAGGCCGCCAGCGTATCGGAAAAGCAGATGGCCTCGAACTGGCCGGTCGGATCGGAAAAACCGACGAAGGCGAATTTGTTGCCGGACTTGGAGCGCCGCTCCTGCCGGTGGGTGACGGTGCCGGCGAGCTTCGCCGCCGTCGCCCCCTTGGTCAGCGCCTTTTCGTGGAACGACGCCCAGGTCTCGACCCCGAGCTTGGCCAAGGGCTTGACATAATCGTCGAGCGGATGGCCGGAGAGATAGAAGCCCACCGCCTCGAATTCCTGCGCCAGCCTCTCCATCGGCGGCCAGGCCTCGCGGCCCGGCAGCACCAGATCGTTGCCGCCGCCCGTGGCCGCGCCGAACAGATCCTCCTGCCCGGCTTCGGCTTCCGAACTGGTGCGGCTTGCCATGGCGAGAATCGATTCGACCCCGTCCAGCACCTGCGCCCGGTTGGCGTTGAGGCAATCGAAGGCGCCCGCCTTGGCCATGCTCTCCAGCGCCCGCTTGTTGACCATGCGCCCGTCGACCCGCCTGGCAAAATCAGCGAGCGAAACGAAAGGCCCGCCCGCCTCGCGCGCCGCCACCAGAAGTGCTATGGCGCCCGCGCCGACGTTCTTCAGCGCCGCCAGCGAATAGACGATGGCGCCATCCTTGACCGCGAAGTCGTTGCCGCTGCCATTGACCGATGGCGGCACGATCGCCACCCCCAGCCTCTGCGCCTCGCGGCGGAATTGCATGAGCTTGTCGGTGTTGCCCATGTCGAGCGACATCGACGCCGCCAGGAATTCCACCGGATGATTGGCCTTGAGGAAGGCCGTCTGGTAGGCCACCACCGCATAGGCCGCGGCATGCGACTTGTTGAAGCCGTAGCCGGCGAATTTCGCCACCAGCTCGAAAATGTAGTCGGCCCGGTGCGCCTCGATGCCCTTGGCGGTCGCTCCTTTGACGAAGCGCTCCTTCTGCGCGTCCATTTCGGACTTGATCTTCTTGCCCATGGCGCGGCGCAAGAGATCCGCTTCGCCCAGCGAATAGCCCGACAGCAGCTGGGCGATCTGCATCACCTGCTCCTGATAGACCATGATGCCGTAGGTTTCCTTCAGCACCGGCTCGATCAGCGGATGCAGATAGTCCGGCTGCTCGTCGCCCTTCTTGCAGGCGATGAAGCGCGGGATATTGTCCATGGGACCGGGGCGGTACAGCGCCACGATGGCGATGATGTCCTCGATGCAGTCGGCCCGTATCTTGCGCAGCACGTCGCGCATGCCGGAACTTTCCAACTGGAACACGCCCACCGTGTCGCCGTGGCCCAGCATCTCGTAGGTCTTGGCATCGTCATAGGCGATGCGCTCGATGTCGAAGGTGGGCTCGCGCAGGCGGATCAGTTTCTGCGCCTTGTCGATCACGGTGAGCGTCTTGAGGCCGAGGAAGTCGAATTTGACCAGCCCCGCCTTCTCGACATACTTCATGTTGAACTGGGTGGCCGGAATGGCCGAGCGCGGATCGCGGTAGAGCGGCACCAGCTCCTCGAGCGGCCGGTCGCCGATGACGATGCCCGCCGCATGCGTCAAGGCGTTGCGGTTGAGGCCTTCGAGCTTGCGCGCGATCTCGAACAGCGATTTCACCGCCGGGTCGCGGTCGCGCTCCTCCTGCAGCCGCGGCTCCGAGGCGATCGCCTGCGCCAGCGTCACCGGATTGGCCGGATTCATCGGAATGAGCTTGGAGAGCCGGTCCACCTGGCCATAGGGCATCTGCAGCACGCGGCCCACGTCGCGCGTCACCATGCGCGCCTGCAGCTTGCCGAACGTGATGATCTGCGCCACCCGGTCGGCGCCGTGGCGTTCCTGCACATAGGCGATCACCTCGTCGCGCCGGTCCTGGCAGAAATCGATGTCGAAGTCCGGCATCGACACGCGCTCGGGATTGAGGAAGCGCTCGAACAGCAGGTTGAAGCGGAAGGGATCGAGATCGGTGATGGTGAGCGCGTAGGCAACCAGCGAGCCCGCCCCCGAACCGCGCCCCGGCCCCACCGGAATGCCTTTCGACTTGGCATATTTGATGAAGTCGGCGACGATCAGGAAATAGCCGGGGAAGTTCATCGCGATGATGACGTCGAGCTCGAAGTCGAGCCGCACCAGATAGTCGTCGCGGCTGCGGCCCTCGACCAAGCCGCGGCCGGCCAGGCGCCGCTCCAGCCCCTCCTTGGCCTGGCGCCGCAGTTCCTCGCCCTCGTCGCCCGCCGCGAAGCGCGGCAGGATGGGCTCCCGCGAAGCGACCCGGAAGGCGCAGCGCCTGGCGATCTCCACGGTGTTCTCGACCGCCTCCGGCAGATCGGCGAACAGCGCCGCCATCTCGGCCTGCGACTTGAAATAGTGCTCCGGCGTCAGCCGCCGCCGGTCTTCGGCCGCCACCACCTCGCCCTCGGCGATGCAGATCAACGCGTCATGGGCGGCGAAATCGTCGGGCCTGGCGAAATAAGCCTCGTTGCTCGCCACCAGCGGAATGTCGAGATCATAGGCCAGCTCGACGAGTCCCGGCTCGGCGGCGCGCTCGGCGTCCGTGCCATGGCGCTGCAGCTCGACATAAAGCCGGTCGCCGAACAGGTGCTTCAACCGTTCGACGCGCTGCCGTGCCTGCTGCGTCTGGCCCTGCACCAGCGCCTCGTCGATAGGCCCCTGCGGCCCGCCCGTGAGGCAGATCAGCCCCCCATGCAATTGCTCCAGAAGACTCCACGGCACATGCGGCTCGGCATTGTCACCTGAGTCGAGATAGGCCCGGCTCGACAGTTTCATGAGATGCCGGTAGCCGGCCTCGTCCTTGGCGAGGAACACCAGCGACGGCAACTTGCGCAGGCCGTGCTGCGGCCGCAGCGCCGCCTCCGCCGCGATATCGGCGAAGTCGACCTTCAGCGTGCAGCCGATGATCGGCTGGATACCCTTCTCGGCCAGCGCCTCGGAGAACTCCAGCGCCCCGAACAGATTGCCGGTATCGGTGATGGCGAGCGCCGGCATGCCGGTTTCCTTCGCCAGCGCCGCCATCTGCTTGACCGGCAAGGCGCCTTCCGACAGCGAATAGGCCGAATGCGTCCTGAGATGGATAAAGGTGACGCCGGGCTTGGATGAATCGTCCGCCATGGGCGCCAGTCT
Organism: uncultured Aestuariivirga sp.; assembly: GCA_964408555.1. Taxonomy (GTDB): domain Bacteria; phylum Pseudomonadota; class Alphaproteobacteria; order Rhizobiales; family Aestuariivirgaceae; genus Aestuariivirga. The sequence continues at coordinate 3,957 of CAYOZR010000068.1, read as the reverse complement.
AGCGGCAGAAACGCCCTCGCGCAGCCTATTCGGCGGCCGCGTCCACAGGCAGTTCCAGCGCCCCCTCATAGGAGGTGAGGAACATGGCGAGATTGTCCGCCAGGCGATCGGTCAGGTAGCCGCCCTCTTGCACGACGACGGTCGGCAGCGACAGGCCCGCGATCTTCTCGGCGATGCGGGCAAAGCCGGCGGTGGTCACCTTGCCGCCCTTCAGCGGATCGGCCTCATGGGCGTCGAGCCCGAGCGCCAGCACCATGGCGCCGGGCGCGAATTTACCGATGCGTTCAAGTGCTACGTCGAGCGCCTTGAGCCATTGATCGTCGCCCGCGCCCACCGGCAGCGGCAGGTTGAGATTGTAGCCCTCGCCTTCATCGTCGCCCGTTTCCTCGGCGGTTCCCCAATAGAAGGGATAGAAGTCGGCCGGATTGGCGTGGATCGAAACCGTCAATACGTCCGGCCGGTCGTAGAAAATCGACTGGGTTCCATTGCCGTGATGAACGTCGATGTCGAGAATGACGACACGCTCGTGACGGTCGCGCAGCCGCTCGGCGGCGAACGCTCCGTTGTTGAGATAGCAGAAACCCGAGGCGCGATTGGCATAGGCATGGTGGCCGGGCGGCCGGCACAGCGCATAGCTCGCCTTCTCGCCATTCGCCACCAGGTCCGCCGCGGTCAGCGCCGTCATCGCCGAAGCCGATGCCGATTTCCAGGTCTCGGCCGTGATCGGGCAGGAGAAATCCATGAGGAACATCCCCGCCCGGGCGAGAATGTGAGAGCTTCGCGCGAAGGGCCGTGCCATCGGCCGGAGACTCGGCATGAGCTCCGGTCCCGCCCCTTCGATCTTCGCCCATTCATCGAAAGCGTCGCGCAGGAAAGCCAGATAGGCTGGCAGATGTACATCGTCGAATATGGCCGGGTCGAAGCGCCGGGCGGCATGGATCCTGGCGCCCGCCTGGCGCGCGCCTTCCAGAAGCCGCCGCGCCCGCTCCGGCTGTTCGGGATAATCGACGATTTTGCCGAGACTGAGGAAGCGGGTCGGCGCATGCCCGAGCTGGGCGGCGGAAAAGACTGCCTTCATGTTCTATGCCTCGCCGATGTGACCGCCGTCGAGCCGCGCGATGCGCGACATGCCGGCGGCCAGTTCGTGATTGTGGGTTGCGACCAGGGCGCCGAGCCCTTCCTCGCGGATCAGCCGCATCAGCTCTTTGTGTACCTGAGCCGCGGTGGCGGGATCAAGGTTGCCGGTCGGCTCGTCGGCCAGCAGCAGCAGCGGCCGGTTGGCGATGGCGCGCGCGATGGCGACGCGCTGCTGTTCGCCGCCGGAAAGTTCGGCCGGCCGGTGATCGAGCCGCGCCGCAAGCCCCAGCCGCGACAAGAGCTCGCGGGCCCGCGCCGTTGCCGCATCTTTCGTCTCGCCGGCGATCAGCTGCGGCATGATTACATTCTCCAGTGCCGAGAATTCCGGCAGGAGATGGTGGAACTGGTAGACGAAACCGATGCCGATGCGGCGGATGCGGGTGCGCGCCGCATCGTCAAGCGCCGTGCAGTTTTGCCCGGCGATGAAAACCTCGCCGGCGGTCGGCGTTTCGAGAAGACCCGCAATGTGCAAGAGCGACGACTTGCCGGAGCCCGACGGTCCGACCAGCGCCACGATCTCGCCCGGATGCACCGCAAGGTTCACATCGAGAAAGACGTCGAGCCGCCCCGTGCCCTCGGCATAGGAGCGCGCCACATGGCGCAGTTCCAAGGCGGGTTGCCGCGCCGCCGCCATCACTCGTACCTCAGGGCTTCGACCGGATCGAGCCGTGCCGCCCGCCACGATGGATAAAGCGTGGCGCCGAAGGAGAGCCCCAGCGACATCAGCACGATCCACAGGGTCTGAGCGGAGTCCATGTCGGCGGGAAGCTGCGCCAGGTAATAGAGCTCGGCATTGAAGGGATCGACGCCCGACACCCATTGAATGAATTGCCGGATGCTTTCGACATTGAGGCATATCAAGAGGCCGAGGATGAAACCGCCCGCCGTGCCGGCAACGCCGATCGCCGCGCCCGTGAGGAAGAACACCCGTTGGATCGCTCCGCGCGTCGCCCCCATGGTGCGCAGGA
>CAYOZR010000068.1:0-1842 GCA_964408555.1 uncultured Aestuariivirga sp. | reverse complement strand
AGCACGAGCCCGGACAAGGTGCCGATGACGCCGATGCTCGCCCCGCTCATGAAAAAAATGCGCATGATCGAACCGCGCGTCGCGCCCATGGTGCGCAGGATGGCGATGTCGCGGCCCTTGTCCTTGACCAGCATGATGAGGCCGGAGACGATATTGAGGGCCGCCACCAGGATGATCATGGTCAGCACCAGGAACATCACATTGCGCTCCACCGCCAGTGCATTGAAGAAGGCGAGATTGCGCTCCTTCCAGGTCTGCACCTGCACATCCGGTCCCGCCGCCTCCTGCAATGCCGCCACCATGGCGTCGATGGCGTCGGGATCGTCCACCAAGAGATCGAGCGCGGTGACGCCTTCGTCCGACATGAAATAGTCCTGCGCCTCGGCCAGCGGCATGTAGACCACGCTCTCGTCGTATTCCGACATGCCGATCTTGAAGATGGCGACCACCGGATAATCGCGGATGCGCGGTGCGTTGCCGACGACCGTATCGGGCCCTTCCGGCGAGATAATGGTGAGCGAACTTCCCAGTCCCAGTTGATGCCGCCAGGCCATGCGCTCGCCGATGGCAACGCCGCCCGAGGTCTCGAATCCCTCGAGACTCGCCGGCTCGTCGGGAATGCCCGGCTGTTTCAGCGCCGTGCGCAGCCGCTCGTTGTTGATGCTCGGCAGTTTCTTGAGATCGGCCTCGGAAATGCCGCGCACCAGCGCGCCCGTATTGTTGCGCAGCGACGAGGCCATCGCCTGGCCTTCGACCAGCGCGATCACCCGGGTGACACCCGGCACCTGTTCGAGGCGCTTCTGAATCCCGGCGAAATCGGCGATCGGCTCCATGTCCTGCCGGTAGACATTGGCATGGCCTGAAAAGCCCAGGATCTTGTCGAGCAGTTCGGCGCGGAAGCCGTTGAGCACCGCCATCACCACGATCAGCGTGGCGACACCCAGGAGAATGCCGAGAAACGAGAACAGCGAGATGACCGAGATGAACCCTTCCTTGCGCCGGGCGCGGAGATAGCGCAGCGCCAGCATCCATTCGAATCCGGCAAACGGCCTGGTATCGGGAAGGGTTTTATCCATCAGCCGGTAAAGCGCTCCACGATCCGGTCGAGGCCCACATTGCTGCGCTCACCGGTCTTGCGGTTCTTCACCTCCGCCATCCCTTCCTTGAGGCCGCGCGGACCGATGATCGCCTGCCACGGCAGGCCGATCAGATCCATCGCCGCGAATTTGCCGCCCGGGCGCTCGTCGCGGTCGTCGTAGAGCACTTCGACGCCCTTGGCTTCCAGCGCCTTGTAAATCTTGTCGCATGCCTGGTCGGTTTCGGCGTCGCCCGCCTTGAGATTGATGAGGCCGATCTTGAACGGCGCCACCGGCTCCGGCCAGATGATCCCGGCCGCATCGTGCGAGGCCTCGATGATGCCACCCACCAGCCGCGACACGCCGATACCATAGGAGCCTGAATGCACCGGCACTCTTTTCCCGTCGGGCCCCTGCACTTCGCATCCGAGTGGCTCCGAATACTTGGTGCCGAAGAAGAAGATGTGTCCGACTTCGATGCCGCGCCCGGTAAGCCGCCGCCCCTCGGGCACCATCCGCTCGAACTCCGCCGGATCGTGCTTGTCGTCGGTGGCGGCATATTTCGAGGTGAAATCGTCGACCACCTTGGCCACCTTCTCGACATCGTCGTAGTCGATATCGAAAGCGTTCCAATCCATGTCGTAGAAATCCTTGTCGAAGAACACCTGGCTCTCGCCAGTCTCGGCGAGAATCAGGAATTCGTGGCTGTCCTCGCCGCCGATCGGGCCGGTCTCGGCGCGCATCGGGATTGCCTTGAGCCCCATGC
>CAYOZR010000067.1:0-16928 GCA_964408555.1 uncultured Aestuariivirga sp. | reverse complement strand
GTCGGCGACTGGGTGGTGGCGGTGGGTAATCCCTTCGGCCTCGGCGGCACGGTGACGACCGGCATCGTCTCGGCCCGCGGCCGCGACATCGGTTCCGGCCCCTATGACGATTACCTGCAGATCGATGCCTCCATCAATCGCGGCAATTCCGGCGGGCCCGCCTTCAATCTCGAGGGCGAAGTGATCGGCATCAACACGGCGATCTTCTCGCCGTCGGGCGGCTCGGTCGGCATCGGCTTCGCCGTTCCGGCCTCCACCGCTCAGGACGTGATCGCCAGCCTCAGGGACAATGGCGCGGTGACGCGCGGCTGGCTCGGCGTGCAGATCCAGCAGGTTACCGCCGATATCGCCGAAGGCATGGGGCTTGCCGAGGCCAAGGGCGCCATCGTTTCCGACGTGACCGAAGAATCGCCGGCGCTGGCGGCGGGACTGAAGGCCGGCGACACCATCGTCAAGCTCGACGGCAAGGATGTGACCGATGCCCGCGATCTTGCCCGCAAAGTGGCGCGGATCGCCCCGGGCAAGTCGGTTCCCGTCACTATCGTGCGCGCCGGCAAGACCATGGAGCTTGCCGTGAAGATCGGCGTCATGCCGGACGATCCCCGCATGGCGGGCGCCAAGACTACGGACGAAAAGACCAATCTCGCCGCACTCGGCATCGAGCTTGCGCCGGCGCCGGATGGAGCCGGCGTCCAGATCACCGGCGTTAAGCCCGGCAGCCCGGCGGCCGACCGCGGCCTCAAGCCCGGCGACGTGATCCTCGAAGTCGCGGGCCTTGAGGTGCACGCGCCCGGCGATGTGAAGGATGCGCTGAAGGACGGAGCCAAGAAGCGCGTGCTGATGCTGGTCCGCTCCGGCAACGATCAGCGATTCATCGCCCTGCCCCTGGATCAGGGTTAATGTGACGAACCAAAGGCACGCGATCCGCCCCCCCCGCTCGCAAATCGCGTGCCAGCCGGCGCGGAGGCCGCCTCGCCGGCCTCCGCGCCCCTCTTTTCAGGAGTGACGGAACATGCCAGCTATGGTGCATGAAAGCTTCAACCCGGCGAAACCGGAACCGCACCGGCACTCCATGCGCATTCTGGTGATTGAAGACGACCGCGATGCGGCCTCTTGGCTGGTCAAGGGGCTGGCCGAAAGCGGTCACGTGGCCGACCTCGCCACCGACGGTGAAGAGGGCCTGACGCTGGCTCGCGAAGACGTGCACGACGTGCTGATCGTCGACCGCATGTTGCCGAAACTCGACGGCCTCGCCATCATCCGCAGGTTGCGTCAGGAAGGCATCAAGACGCCGGTGCTGATCCTCAGTGCCCTAGGCGACGTCGACGAGCGGGTCAAGGGACTGCGCGCCGGCGGCGACGACTATCTCGGCAAGCCCTATGCCTTTTCCGAACTGCTGGCCCGCGTCGAAGGCCTCGGCCGCCGCGTCGGCGATCAGCCGCAAGAGACCCGGCTGAAGGCCGCCGACCTGGAAATGGACCTGCTGACCCGCTCCGTCACCCGCGGCGGCAAGAACCTGCCGCTGCAGCCGCGTGAATTCAAGCTGCTCGAATATCTGATGCGCAATGCCGGCCATGTTGTCACCCGCACCATGTTGTTGGAGAATGTCTGGGACTATCATTTCGACCCCCAGACCAATGTGATCGACGTGCACATTTCCAGGCTCCGCTCCAAGATCGACAAGGGTTTCGACGAGCCGCTGCTGCAGACCGTGCGCGGCGCCGGATACATGATACGTGCGCAGTAGCCTCAAGCTTCTCAAGACTTCGACCTTCCGGCTTGCCGCACTCTATCTCCTGCTGTTCGCCGTCTCGGTGGCGGCCCTTCTCGCCTATGTCTACTGGAACACCGCGGTTCTGCTCGAACGCCAGACCGACGACACGATCCGCGCCGAAATCCAGGCGCTCGCCGACCAGTATCGCCTGCGCGGATTGACCGGCATCATCGATACGGTACAGCGCCGCAGCCGCGAGGAGACCGGATCGATCTATCTCCTCACCGATGCGGCGGGCGCCAAGATCGCCGGCAATATCGACAAGCTGCCGGCCGAAGCGGTCGGCGATAAGGAGTGGATCGAGTTTCCCCTCAACGTGATGCATCGCGGCGCCACCGAGCACCACACGGCGCGTGCCTATCACACCGATCTCGCCGGCGATTATGAGCTGGTTGTCGGGCGCGATGTCGAAGCATTGCGCCAGTTCGCCGGCATCATCCGCGGCACAATTCTTGGCGCCATCGCCATCGCCGTGGTGCTTGGCTTGGGCGGCGGCCTGGCGATGAGCCGCAATTTCCTGCGCCGCGTCGATGCCATCACCGATGCGAGCCGGACCATCATGGGCGGCAACATGCAGGGCCGCATGCCGGTCTCGGGTTCGGGCGACGAATTGGACCGCCTGGCCCTGTCGCTCAATGAGATGCTCGACCGCATCGAGCGGCTGATGACGGGCATGCAGGAAGTCTCGAGCAATGTGGCGCATGATCTCAAGACGCCGCTGACCCGCATCAAGGCCCGTCTCGAGGGTGCGCTAAGGGCGGGAACGAGTGCCGATTACCGCGAGGCGCTGGAAAAAACCGTCGAGGATGCCGACCGTCTGCTGCAGACCTTCAATTCGCTCCTGTCGATCGCCCGCGCCGAGTCGGGGCAGTCGCGCGGCGGCTTGGCACCCATCGATGCCCGCACCATTCTTGCCGATGTCGCGGAGCTTTATGAGCCGATGGTCGAGGAGCAGGGCGGAGCCCTGACAATCGCGGCACCCGAGGGTCTCGAAATCCTTGCCGACCGGCAGCTCCTGTCTCAGGCGGTGAGCAATCTTGTCGACAATGCCTTGAAATATGGCGCACCCGAAGCAACTGCACCGCAAATTGCCATCACCGGAGCCATTGAAGGCGATAACGTCGTCTTAACCGTGTCCGACCGTGGTCCCGGCATTCCGCCCATCGATCGTGAACGGGCGATCGAGCGCTTCGTGCGTCTCGATGCCAGCCGCTCCAAGCCCGGCAATGGGCTCGGACTCAGCCTCGCCGCCGGCGTCATGAAGCTGCACGGCGGCAGGCTGGTTCTCGAGGACAACGACCCGGGCCTGCGCGCCAGACTGGTGCTTCCGCGCCTTGCCGCGAGCGGCTAGAACCGGCCGATGCCGGGAAATGAAACCAGCCATCGCCGCCGCCTGCCCGAACCCGCCGATCCTGCGCGGAGGGCGCTGGTCGAGGCCATGGCCGGGGGCTCGCCGTTCCTCCGCCACTTGATGTTGGTCGAAGCGGACTTTGCCGCGCGGGTACTGGCGGAAGAACCGGGCCGCCTACTGGACGAGCTTGCCGCCGCGCTGGCGGCGGCAAGCAGGCTTGAAGGTCAGGCCGATCTGCAGCATGCCTTGCGGCAGACACGCGCCCGGGCGGCGCTTGCGATTGCGGCGGCGGATCTTGCCGGCGTATGGACCGTCGATGAAGTGACGGCGGCACTCACCCGTTTCGCCGATGCGGCCCTCAATGCCGCCGTAAACTGGCTGCTGCGGGAAGGCGCGCGGGCTGGAAAGCTGACGCTTGCCGATGCGGCCCACCCCGGCCAGGGCTGCGGCTATGTGGTGCTGGCCATGGGCAAGCACGGGGCCTTCGAGCTCAACTACTCCAGCGATATCGACCTGATCGTTCTCTACGACCCCGAAGCGGCGATCTTGGCGGCGGGCGTCGAACCCGCCGTGTTTTTCGTGCGCCTGACCAAGCGGCTGGTGCAGCTTCTGCAGGACGTGACCGAGGACGGCTATGCCTTCCGCGTCGATCTCCGGCTCAGGCCCGACCCGCGCGCCACGCAAGTCGCGATCTCGATCGAGGCGGCGGCCATCTATTACGAGAGCATGGGCCAGAACTGGGAACGCGCCGCGATGATCAAAGCTAGGTCCGCGGCCGGCGATCTGGCACTGGGGGTGGAATTCCTCGACCGCCTCAAGCCCTATATCTGGCGCAAGTATCTGGATTTCGCCGCGATCGCCGATGTGCAGTCGCTGAAGCGCCAGATTCACGCGGTCAAGGGCCACGGCTCCGTTGCCGTCATGGGCCACAATATCAAGCTCGGCCGCGGCGGCATCCGCGAGATCGAGTTCTTCGTGCAGACCCAGCAATTGATCGCCGGCGGCCGCAATCCGAAACTGCGCGGCCGCGGCACGCTCGCCATGCTCGATGCGCTGGCCGAGGCCCAATGGATCGCCCCGCGGACGGCAACGGAGCTCAAGGACGCCTACCGCTTCCTGCGCACGATCGAACACCGCGTGCAGATGGTGAACGACGAGCAGACCCACAGCCTGCCGGGCGAACCCATGGCTTTCGAGAGTCTCGCGCGGTTTTCGGGATTCGAATCCGCCGCGGCCTTCGAAGCCCGCCTGCGCGCTACACTTGAATGCGTGCAGGGCCATTACGCCGCGCTGTTCGAGGATGCGGCCGAACTCGGCACCGAGGCGGGAAGCCTCGTCTTCACCGGCGGCGAGGACGATCCCGAGACCCTCGAAACCCTGACCGGGATGGGCTTCCGGCAGGCGAGCGAAATCTCGGCGACGATCCGCGGCTGGCATTTCGGTCGCTATGCGGCGACCCGCTCAAGCCGCACCAAGGAACTCCTGACCGAATTGATGCCGGCTCTATTGAAGGCGCTCGCCGCCACCGGCGACGCCGACCAGGCCTTCCTCGCCTTCGACCGATTCCTCGGCGGCCTTCCCGCCGGCGTGCAGCTCTTTTCGCTGCTCAAGGCCAATCCGCGCCTCCTCGATCTGATCGCCACGATCCTCGGCACGGCGCCGCGGCTTGCCGAGCAATTGAGCCGTCGGCCCAAGGTCCTCGACGCGGTGCTGGAGCGGGATTTCTTCGGCGCCCTGCCGACGGCGGTCGGCTTGGCCCGGACCATTGCCGCCACCATTCCGCCGGACACCCCGCTCGACGAGGCGATCGACCGCGCCCGCATCGTCGGCAAGGAGCAGGCCTTCCGCATCGGCGTCAGGGTCTTGTCCGAAACCGTGAGTGCCGCGGATGCGGGCATTGCCTTTTCCGATCTCGCCGCTCTGCTGCTCGGGTGCTTGCATGACGCCGTCGCCGCCGATATCGCCGCCCGGCATGGGATCGTTGCCGGCGGCCGCAGCGCGGTGATCGCCATGGGCAAGCTCGGCGGCCGCGAGATGACGGCGGCCTCCGACCTCGATCTGATCCTCGTCTATGATTATGCGCCGGGTTGCGAGATGTCGGGTGGCGCCCGGCCCTTGAGCGTCAATCAGTATTACGCCCGCCAGACTCAGCGTCTGATCGCCGCGCTGACCGCGCCCACCGCCGAAGGCACGCTTTACGACGTGGACATGCGGCTCAGGCCCTCGGGCAGCAAGGGACCGGTGGCGGCGAGTCTCGAGAGCTTTCGTACCTATCACCGCGACTCGGCCTGGACCTGGGAAAAGCTTGCCTTGACGCGGGCCCGCGTGGTCTGCGGCGATCAAAGCCTGGCGGGCGAATTGTCCGGTGCGATCCTTGCCGCCCTGTGCGTGCCGCGCGATGCCGATCGCACCCGCGCCGAAATTCTCGACATGCGCCGCCTGATGCTCAAGGAAATGGGCCGCGCCGGGCTCTGGGACATCAAGCAGGTACGGGGCGGCCTGGTCGAAGTCGAATTTCTCGCCCAGACCCTGCAGCTCATCCATGCGCCGTCCGATTCCGCCATTCTCGACACCAACACGCATGCGGCGCTGGGCAAGCTGGCGGCGGCGGGATTTCTGCGTCAGCCGGAAGCCCAGGCCCTGAAAGAAGCCTGCATGCTCTACCATCGCCTCACCCAGGTTCTGCGCTTGTGTGTCAGTGCCGCCTATGACCCGGCCACCTCGCCTGCGGGGCTCAATCGGATCGTCGCTGGCGCGGCCGCGGCCCCGGACATCGCCACCACCGAGGCGCTTCTGGCCGAAACCCAGAGCCGGATCGCCGGCATATTCGATGAATTGATTGGTCCGGCCGGATAAGCGACGGATTCGACCGGCCTCCTTCGTCTAGTCTTCCGGAAGCCCACCTTCCGCAACCCATGAGGAGGAACATCCGATGAAAACCATTTCCGTTGGCATGGCCGCATTCGCCGCAATATTCCTGCTGGCCGGGACGGCGGCGGCGATCGAACCCTGGATTCCGCACAATGGCAAGATCTTCGCCAAGCTCGATGCCGATCAGAGCGGCAAGGTGACACTCGATGAGCTCAAGCCGCGGGCGGAAAAGCGGTTTACCGGCTATGACACGGATGGCGACGGGGCGGTCAGTACCGCCGAAATCGATGCGCGGCTGAAACAGGCGATCGAGAAGCGCCGCAACCATATCCTCGCCAGTCTCGATGAAGACCGGAACGGCAGCGTCAGCAAGGCCGAACTCGACAAATTCGTCGAAGCCATGTTCAATGGCGCCGATGCCGACCATGACGGCGGCATCACGCTCGACGAGGCGCGCGCCTTCCGCATGGCGGCCTGGCGCAAGCAGCGCGAGGGTGCGGCAGCAAATTGACGACGGGAGCCGGCTGGCTGGGTGAAGAACAGCGGCGAAGATGATGGACCGGTTGCGGCAGGCTGGCGATCGGCGGCGGATGCGGAGTTGCTTGCCGCCGCCGCCCGCCGCGACAAGGCCGCCTTCGCGGAAATCGCCAGCCGCTATTACCGGCCGGTCTACCGACTGGCTTGGCGCATGACCGGCGGCCATGCCGACAGTGAGGACATCGCCCAGGAGGCCTTCATCCGGTTGTGGCGGGATCCGGGCCAGGTGCGCGAAGCGGCGGCGCTGAAGGGCTGGCTCATGCGGGTCGCCGCCAATGGCGCCATCGACCGTTCGCGCCGGCGCCAGGCCACACCGCTCGACGAGATGCCGGAGCCGGCCGATGCGAGGCCGCGGGCCGATCGCGGTCTCGAGCGGCAGGAGGCGCAGCGCCACGTCGACCGGGCCATCGCGGCGCTGCCGGAGCGCCAGCGGCTGGCGCTCGCGCTGGTCAATTTCGAAGGCCTGTCGAACATCGAGGCCGCCGCCGCGATGGGGACGAGTGTCGAGGCGATCGAATCGCTGCTGGCGCGGGCGCGGCGCGGCTTGAAGGAGAGATTTTCGGGCCAATGGCGCGAATTGCTTGACGGGTTGGGCGCCGGCGGCGGATGAGGAATGGACATGGATGAGACATCACGAAAGCGGATCGACCGCGTGCTTGCGGCAGCCACCAACCCCGAGTTACCGGCGGGCGCGATGGAACGGCTGCTGGCGCGGCTCGATGGCGAGGATCGCGTCGTCGCGCTGCCATCGCGCAGGCCTTCACCGCGTCCGGTGCTGTCCTGGAGCGCGGCCCTGCCGCTGGCGGCCTCGCTGGCACTCGGCATCTATTGGGGTGCCATGGGAACGCTCGACGACTTCCTGCCCGAAACCGTGACCGGCGAATTGGCCACAAGCGACGATGACAATGCCGATCTAAGCGGCGTCTCTGAGGCCGAAGACTATAACGAGGAGGACGTGTCATGAGTGCCGATCAACCGGTCAGCAGCCAGGCAGAGGGTAGCCAGGACCGGTCCGCGCCAAGGCCGCGGCGCTGGTGGACGGTCCTGCTGATCGTTTCGCTCGCCTTCAACCTGCTGATCGGTGCCGCCACCGCGACCCGCTTTTTCGTCAAGGAACGGATCGAGCGCGTCACCGGTGCGGGCTACATCCAGCTGGTGCCGCGCAAGTTTCTGGCGGATTTGCCCGGCGAGCGGCGGCGCGAGCTGCTCGCCGTTTTCCGCGAATTCCGCGATGAGTTTCGCGACGGCCGCAAGGCTGCCCGCGACAGTGCCGCGAAACTCGCCGATGCGCTCGACGCCGAGCCCTATGACGAAGCCGCGGTCAAGGCGGTAGCCGGCGAGTTCGCCCGTTCCGGCGGCGGCATGATCGCCCATGGCGTGGAGGCGGCAGTGCAATTCGTGGCCCGCCTGACGCCCGATGAGCGCCGGCAATTGGCACTCCGCATCCGCGAACGCGCCGCGGCGGGCCGCCGAAACTGATTTGGCAGGCTGCTGTAGATTGAACCCGATCCAAACGCCGCTCGCTCGTTGGAGCCCTGTCAAGGGTGCGCTCAGCGAGTGGCTTCGCTGCCTCGAGCTACCCCGGCAACCGGGACAGAGCCAAGGCGCGCCGGACGAGCGGATTTGTTTTTTCGAAGCCCACCACCGGCCAGGACGAGACCCTCCGCGCCGATACGCGCGATCAAGGCATCCACCAGGGTGAAATGATCGTTCCATGTCGGTGCTCTGAAACTCTCCAATCGGCGCAGTTGCGCCGCCCGCCGTGGGCTGTTTGGGGCCGCATAGTCCAGAATCATCCGCCGCCAGCCGATGCCATCCAAAGGATTGAGATATTCCGGAATATCCCGGGCAATCTCGCGGAACACCGACAGTTGGCTGGCCACAACGGGCACCCCGGCGGTCAAGGCCTCAACCAGCGGAAGACCGAACCCCTCCGCAAAGGACGGCAGCAACAAGGCCTGGGCGTGATGCAGCCAGATCGAGAGTTCCGCATCGGCGCAATGTGGCTTTTCCAAAACAAAGCCGTGCAGGGATTCACAGCGCTCAAGCACATCCATCACCTGCTCGCATTCCCAGCCTTGTTGCCCGATCACCACCAGACGCGGAGCGGCTGAGCCATGCTTGGCAACCAGATCGCGCCAGATATGCAACAACAACAGATGATTTTTGCGCGGCTCGATCGTCCCCAGGACGACGAAATATGGGCAATCCAATGGGCGCTCCTTGGGCGGAGGGGGCAATCGGGCGGGCGCCAGCGGAGCCACGATACAGGCCGGGACCGGCCAGCCATATCTAGGTGCATAGTTTTCCAGAGCCTCGCGTGTGTGCCGCGAATTGGTTATTAGCCCCAGTCCCAGGGAAAGCATCGTCTCCAGCCGCCGGTGATGTCTGTCGGCCTCGCGCGGGCGGCTGTATTCCGGATGGCTAATCGGGATTAGGTCGTGGACAAAGAACAGCGGCCGGACCCCCGATTTCCTGAGCTTCGCGGCGTAGCCGGGCCGTTCGATCCCGCTGTGTCCGGTATTGAGAAAGAAATGTTTGCCGCGCGGCAACCCAAGGCGGCAACTGAAACAGGATCTGACCAGGACCCATGCAAGGACTTGCCACTGGCCGCGTCCTGAAACCAGCAATTCGTCAAACAGCCGAGCCGAGAGTGCCGGAGAAAACGTCATCCAGACGGCCCCCAGCCGTACGACGGCAACGGCATATTCGCGAAAATGCCGCAGGTACTCCAAACTGACCCGGTCCACGCCGGTGGGCAGCGTTCCTTGCATCCGCCGCGTCACCAGGCGCGTCACGTCGATCAGCACCTCCTTCATGCCGACCAGCCAGCGGCAGCCGGAACCGCATTCAGCCCTATGTTGAGATACGCGGCGATACTCATAGCCGTGAAAATAGGACGATTCGGACAAGAAAACAATTCTTGATTGTAATAATTCTAATATTCTACTTAAGCTTGCTCCCGGTGAATCATTCCGCGCGATAGGGCGACCGGCTAATGTGCGATCATGATCAGGCTGTCCACTGCATAAACGGACGATGTCAGCATGGTAAGAAACTTTTGCAGTTCCACGGCCGGCGCATTGGCCACATAAATCACGTCTCTGTTACGCACCGGAAAATTCTGGGCAATAAGGAACGTGGCCGGGTTCTTCAGGTCCACGCGGTACACCACCGGCACCTTGCCCTCGGGCGTACGCGGCAGCTCGTTGCCGTTATCGGGCATGGCCGCGGGATTCTCAAACCGGAAAACGAACACACCCTGGGCATCGGCTCGCGCATCCTGTAGCCCGCCGATCCGGCCCAGCGCCTGCGCCAGGGAAATGCCCTGCGCCTCGAAATCGATCTCCTCGTTCCGGCCCGAGGCGCCCAAGGCCGTAAAGCTGTTGGGCTGGAACAGGGCCGTCACCACGTCGCCCGGCCGCAGCAGGATGTTCTGTCGTGGGTCCTGAATGATGTCGTCGAGCGGCATCGCCAGCACCCGGCCGCCGCGGGTGAGCTGAATCGTCGTCTTGTTCACCGGCTGGCGCACCCCGCTGGCGGCGGCTATGGCATCGAGCAGACGCTCGCCCTTGGCGGTGAGAGGCACGCGCATGCTCTGCGTCACCTCCCCGACCACCGTCGCGTTCGCCGTCGTATTGCTCGTCACACGCACCAGTACCTGCGGTTGATTGGCCTTGCCGTCGAGGCTCCTGGCGATGTCCGCCTCGATCCGCCGCGGCGACTTGCCTGCCGCCTGGATGGCTCCTGCAAAGGGCACGTTGATCGTGCCGCCCGCCGAGACCATCTGCTCGGGGAAAGTTGTGACTCGCGAGGTCGCCGGCCCGGCGCGGGAATCGATCATCGTCGTGCTGAAGAGTGTGGCCGGTGGCGCCTCCCATATCGAGACCTCGACCACATCCCCCGCGCCCACGACATGACCGTAAACCTTGCCCATGCCGAAGACGTCGCCGAAACGGCCGCGCTTTTCCACAGCCATAACCCGCCGCGCCACCGAGTAATCGAGATCGACCACCGGGATCGGCAGCCTGGTTTCGGCATTTTGCGCAATGACCTGGGCGCGGCTGGGACCGGAGGAGGGCAGCCAGCCAGGCGACGTGGAGCAGCCCGAGAGCAAGATGCACAGCGCCGCCCGCAGGGCGCTATCGAGCCTCGTTGCAGATCGCGCCAAGGAAGATTGCTTGCTCATGTCCGCTGTCAACCAAGAACGCGGCTGCGTTGCCCGGGCGCCGCGGACGGATTGACTGACGCCTGACCCGACGATGCAGCGTGGTGGCTGTGTGGGAAATCATCGCCACGGCGCTCGCCGGTCTGCGAACCGATCTGCACTGAGCCTCCGCATGCAAAGCCGGAATCGAATCTTCAATTCACTTTACGTGGCAGGCAACGATAGTCAATCCTTGATTGCTATTTGTTAAACTAAACAACTAATAGTGGTATTCATGCCAAACAGCAAGGCGCTCCGAGCCGCGGTTCATTTTGAGCTGCCGCGTATGGCTGTCGCTCAAGCCGCACCAAGGCCTTGAGCCCACCGGCCGCCGTCTCTGGCAAGGGACGGGAAAGCACGTTATGTGGGGCATTGAACGCACAAGAGTAGATATGGATGTTGAGGCCACGCCGATTTTTCGAGGGTTCCTAAATGGTGGAAATTCGCGGTTCTTTTGGTTCATTTGAAGAATGGGAAAAATGGCGGGAGGAACTTGGAGATTTCAAAGGTCCGCGGCAGTCGATTGTGCAAGACATCCGAAAGCGCGGGCTCATCGAGCCTCTCACCGGCATTAAGCGTCATCCTCACGAAATTATCATACACGACAATAATCTCCACGAATCCATCAGCGCCAATGGCCTGAATTCGAGGAAGCGGGCTCTACTCGTCCAACTGTATCTCGAACTGCGTGCGCGCGGAAAGGGGAGCGTCGGCAACCTTCGGATGCTTGGTGCGGATGGAATTTCCCGGATCGCGCTGACATTGCGCGGGCTCTACCCATATTTTCTCGGAACCGAGTATTTGCCGACACCGGAATCCCTGAAGAAATTCTTTCCAATGCCTCATATGGATCTTCAGGCCATCGGCTTCGAGGACAACTCCTTCGACGTCTTCATCAGCGGAGATGTCTTTGAACATATTCCAGACCTCGACCTCGCGATAAGAGAAATACTGAGGGTTCTGAAGCCCGGTGGGCTTATCGTTTCCTCATTCCCCTTTGCTCCGAGTAATCTTTCGACCCAAGTTAAGGCATCGATTAATCGGAATGGAACCGTCGTCTATCATTCAACTCCCGAATATCACGGCAATCCCGTGGCCCCGGAGGCAGGTTCCCTGGTGTTTCAGTTGCCGGGTTGGGATCTGCTGAAGAAACTGCGCGCTTGGGGATGCTCCGATGCCTATTATTCGACCATCGCCTCATCGCATTTCGGCATCGTTTCGGACGGAAAGCCCGGTCCCTTCATTCTGACGGCGGAAAAGGCCGGCGGCGGGCGTGCTGGATCGTCCCGTCCGCCGAACCTCATCTCCCGGGGCGCACTGCCGGAAAAGCTGTGCACCCTGATTGCACTACCACGGTCGGGAACCACTTTGCTTACGTCGCTGTTTGCGGTTCATTCGGAAGTCGAAGCCGTCTACGAACCCTGGAACTCCCGCGTGCTTTCCGATGAATCGCAGGCCACTATCGGAATTATTGCAAAGGCGGAAAAGCTGCCAAATCTCTCGGGAAAGACCCTCTTCGTGAAGGAGACGACCGCACGCCCTGTCTACATCGATTGCCTCCGCAGGCTGCACGAATCAGCACCCTTTCCTGTGGAGAAACACATGATTCTCCTGCTCCGTCAGCCCGAACACACCTTTCTCTCGGAAGTCGAGCGGCGCGCCGAATGGTGGAACGACACGGTTACGCCCGACGCGGTTTCTTTCGCAAAATGGTGCGAGAAGACCAAGGAGAGCTTGCACAAGATGCTGGATTTCGGTCGCTCCGCCCGGGGTATTGCCGTGGTTCTCGAAGACCTCGCGGCACAGCCTGAAACAATGGTACCCGAACTCTGTGCCCGTATTGGTCTTCGTGTTGAAAGAGAGCAACTGGAATATGAGAGGCATTTGGAAAAGGGGCGCGTCCGCGGCGATCTTAATGTCAGCAAAAAACCCGAGAAGATCGATGTTGCGAAGGCGCTGAGACGTAGTGACAATATCTTTGTCGTTGAGCAATTTCTGTCCGACAGCCCGCATGTCGCGTGGTTTTCCGCATTTCGGGCACTTCATGCCAGCATCCACAGCCGGGGCGGAATCGTTGCGATCGCCGACATACCGGCGCCAGTTCTGCAGGCTGTCATGCAGCCTTGAGGCATTTTCGGGTTAACTCTGCGGCCGCTGCGTTGCCGTTGACACAGGGCTCACCGGAGCCTTTTCTGACATCGAGGTTCAGACGATGAGCTATCAAGCGATCGATCACGAAGTTATCGATTACGGCGAAGTCCCGCTTCCCGGCACGAACATAATGATCAGGGGACCGTTACCGGAGCAATTGGAGACGGGTGGTTTTGTCTGCGCGATCGGTGCCGCCCAGACGTTCGGCCGCTTTGTCGAGAAGCCGTACTTGAGGCTCCTTGGCGAACAACTCGGCGTCGAGACATTGAACCTGGGCATGGCCGGCGCCGGTCCAAAGCATTACTCGCAACGCCCGAAGGCTCTGCAGATCGTCAACCGGGCGGCGCTCGTCGTCGTGCAGGTGATGAGCGGAAGATCGGTCAGCAATTCCTACTTTGAAAACACATCCGCGGGATCGCTCAAGCCCCATGGAGCTCCTCCCGAAGTGCAAGCCCGGCATGCCGAAATTGCCTATACCGAATTGTTCGATGAGAAGGGCGAGGATTTCATCCGGTCCCTCATCGAGGAGACCCGCAACAACTATGTGGCCGAGTACCTGGACCTGCTCTCGAGGATCGAGGTCCCGACGCTGCTGTTCTGGTTCTCCACACGCCAGCCCGAATACACCGAACTCTACCGGCAGGGCATCGAAAGATCGGCGGGTGGATTTCTCGGGAGGTTCCCGCAACTCATCAATGCGGCAGTGATGGACAGGTTGCGGCCACAGGCCGATTATTATGCCGAGTGCATATCGGCGCGCGGCCTGCCGCAGCCGACGCGCAGCCGGTTCACCGGCCAGATCGTGGATCTGGGCGTGGCTCCTCGTTATCCCGGACATAACAACTACTATCCGTCGCCGGAGATGCACGAGGACGCCGCCGCGGCCTTGTTGCCGGTCCTGCGGATGGCGGTTGCACAAGGCGTTGACGTTTCTCGGCAGTCTGCTCGTTGACTTTCACCGGGATTGTGGAAAAAATAAATGGAGATGGCCCCGTGCGAAATGAAGATTCCCGGCCATGCACCCGGGGTACAAGCTCCTTTAGTGCAAGAAGGTCGTGATCTTGCTCTCGTCGAAAGGCAACCGCTGCCATGGGCTAAATGCGGGCAGCGCCTTTTGCTCCTTACTCACAAAGACCAAGTCCGCATGATACAAGTTGTCCCGATAATATCCCAAGTCGACTATGTCCCAAAGTACGAAACCCTTGTCGATCAGAAACTGCCCTCGTTCGAACAAGTTGGACAGTGCAACTTCCACAATGACACACGAAGTGGACTTCAAAGTTTCAGACGCGCCCTGCAATATGTCGAGTTCATTCCCATCGACGTCAAGCTTCAGAAGAAAAGGCGTTTCATAGCTTTTCCTAGCCAAATACGAGTCCAAAGTTATTTTCCTTACCTTGCGTGTCGAGGTAGCAATCATGCCCGCATTTTGCGCAGGTGTTGCCGCGTGAACAACTGTACTCGTCAAAAAATGAGATCCCTCGGCTCGCGTTCGAACTTCAAGCTGACCTTCTCCATCCGTGTTCGATACTGCTGCTTTCACGAGTTCGTAATCAAAGGATTGATAATTCTTTTCGATATAAGGATAACTTTCTTCGACCGGCTCGAAGAGCAAGTGCTTGTGATCCGGAAACGCATCCATAAGTTCCTTCGTCTTATGCTGTACTCCAATATCAAGTACCGTCCCTACAGTTACCCCATTCTGCCGAAGAAATCGAAGAGAGCTTCTCTTTGTCGGCATCCGCCGGTCGTCCGTGAGAATGTCCAAGACGTCGAATGCATCGACACGGGCGATAGCAACGGAGGGGCCGTACCCAAAACTGGCATTGATGATGCACGATCTTTCGAAACGCTCTGGGGGGATGTCCTCGATTTTGAATCGCGATTTTCCTGAGTGTGCAATCTCCGGGAATAGGGAACCCATTCCTGGAGCGTTAATATCCAAAGTGATGCGGCATTCGACCTGCGAACCCAAGTCGTCGCATATCGTCATCCCAGTCAAATTTAAGAGTTCACTGAGAGCAACACCGGACAGAGTAATTTTCCGGCCAGCCAGTAGGACCCCGGCCGGGTCGATGATGTCAATGAAGCATTTCTCAAGATCTTTGCCGGCGCTCAAGATTTCAACGATCAACTTTTTCATATTTGCCCCATTCCATGCCCGCAAGAGATTTTCGTCCGATATCTACCAGATGACCGGCTTGTTGAGGCCGAGATTTCCGCGAATGGACATCGTTGGCAAGACCGGACACTGAGCATGGGGACGAAATAGCATGCACCAAAGCCGGTGACATCAGTGCGTTCGGCGCCCGAGATGCACGAGGATGCCGCCGCGGCCTTGTTGCCGGTCCCGCGGATGGCGGTTGCACAAAGTCAGAAGCCGGGTTTCGGCGGCAAGGGCCGGTCCTCTCAAGCACAATAAGTTTGCAGCTCGGGGATAAGGGCTTCCGCCGCCAGATCATGCATCGCTTGGGAGGGATAGTAAGTATTGCAGGATGGTTCCGCCTGACCGGCAAAAATGGCGACGGGTTCGCCAGTTTCCCGGTCGAAGATCGGTTCCGGCAGTCCAGCCGAAGAAACGACTTCGACTTTCAGGTTGCATTTCGCCGCCAGCGCATCCAGTGTGGCGCGATCCACGAAATGCGGGAACTGGCCCATGAACGAGTCTCGGTTCTCGGCGGAGAACGGCAGTTCCGCCGGTCGTGAAGACAGCCATAGCAGCACTTTGGGAATCTTTATTGCATCGATCAGAGCGTTCATTTCCTCAAGATAGCACTGCCTGATGTCTTCCACGACGTGTCGAAGATCGTGCTGCGACCATGCCCTGCGCAGCTTTTCATAAAAACTATCGGCAAACTCAAATTGATGTGCCGTCCCCCGATGGCGCAGGAATGCCGAACCGTGATCGCGGGTTTCGATCATGGCTGTCCCGGTGCCGCGGGCGGAAAAGACTTCGATGACGGCGAGGCGGCATTTGTTGATCTCCGCCAATAAATCAATATTGGTGGTGTAGAGAGATGCCCTGGCGCCGCCGTAACCCAGATTCAGCGCTTCCATGCCGAGTCGAGACGCGGTTATTTGCGGATACGGATTGCGCGACAGCCTGCCAAAAGCCGATGCCGCACCGAGGAATGCAATGCGGTTGCGGGGTTCGGCATGCGGCTTGGGACCTCTGATCCAAGTTCCGGCAAAAACGTGGTACTGGTAGTCGACGACCCGCTCATCTTCCTTGGCATACTTGGGACCGGTGGGCGGCTTGCCCGGCACCTGAGCTGGCCAGCCTGCAAAACTCCAGCTCTTGGCCAAACCCAGAACCTTGCGGTAACTTTCAAAATCCGCATGGGTGGCGACATGCTGAATTTGCAGGGGCGAGAGACCGCCGGACGAAGGCTTGCCGATGCGGCGGCCGGTCTCCAACTCTGTCGCGTAAGCCCCCTCGAGACAGGCGCGATCAAGCCCGAGAAAATCCGAGAGCTTGCCAATATCGAGCAGTCCGGCAGAAAATCGCTCGTAGTCGATAACCGTCATCGAGAGTTTGCCATGCCACAACAGACATTGTTTCAGGGCTCCATTCCACTCCTCGCATGCGGCTCGAAAATCGCGCGATTGCGGCCAATGTGCATCATCGAAATTGCCGGCTCGGCGCTGGAAGCTCGCCGCAACGTCGAAGATGTTGCGCACGATCCACACGATTTTAGCACCCGGAAACCTCTCCTTGATCACCGGGAATAGCGGGTGAAGCATGGGAATCTTGTCGCCAAGCACCTTCGCCTTCGGATAGCGTTCCCGCGCGCCAATCTTGCTGCTTTCAAAGGGTGCGCCGTCAAGCGACTCGTAGAACGTGTCGCCAGCGCGAAGATCGAAGAAACGTGCCTCGTCGAACAGTTCCGGCTTGAACTCCGCAGGCGCGCGCGCAAGCTTGACATATCTTTCCAAGCCGATGACCGCAGCGGGGTCGGACGCGATCACCCTCCAGAGCACACTAGAGCGGCATGATTTTTGACTGAATCGGATTTGGATTCCCAAATCAGTGTGTT
>CAYOZR010000066.1:0-17001 GCA_964408555.1 uncultured Aestuariivirga sp. | reverse complement strand
ATGCGGACTTCCAGCATTACCGGCGTATTGGAGGCCTCCGACAATTCGAAACCGTCTTCCACCGCCTAGACGATCGATTTGAGATTGGGGCGCGGGTCGAGCAGCCAGATCTGCGATTTCATGGCGAAGGCGTGGCTGCGCTCCTGCATGATGGAGGAGCCTTCGCCATAATCCTCGCCGACGACGATCAGCGCGCCGCCGGTGACGCCGCCGGAAGCCAGATTGGCCAGCGCGTCGGAGGCGACATTGGTGCCGACGGTGGCCTTGAAGGTGGCGGCGCCGCGGATCGGGTAAAGCACCGAAGCCGCGAGCGCCGCAGCCCGGGTGGCTTCCGGGGGGTCTGCCTCGAAGTGAACGCCAAGTTCGTCGCGCACGCCCGTCTCTTCGGCGAGAACATCCAACCGATGCGAGATGGGGGCGCCCTGGTAGCCGGTGACATAACCCGCGCCGCATTGGAGCAGGGCCTTGGCGATGGCGAGAATGCCCTCGCCGCGGAATTCCTCGCCGCGGCGGAGCTTCAGCTTCGCCACGTCATCGGCAAAGGAGCGCTCGGCCACGATCTATCCACCCTGGATGCGCGGCAGCAGATAGACTTCGGCCTTTTCCGGAATCCTCTCGCTCCAACTGTCGCGGAAAATCTTGCCGTCGATGGACACCGCTATGCCGCGCGCGATGTGCGGCGCCATGCCGGGATACTGTTCTTCCAGCTTGCGGAACAACTCGCGGATCGTTCCGGCCTCGATCTCGACGGCGGACGCTCCGCCGGCAGCCGGCCGGAGCGCCCCCCAGAGATGGACCTCGACCATCAGCGCTTCTTCGCACCCTCAATGGCCTTGAGGATGCGCGGCGGCGACATGGGCACATGGGTCATGCGCACGCCAACGGCATTCGACACGGCATTGGCGATCGCCGCGAGCGGCGGCACGATCGAGGTTTCACCAACGCCACGCACGCCATAGGGGTGGTTGGGGTTGGGGATTTCGAGAATCTGCGTGTCGATGAAGGGCAGGTCCGAGCAGACCGGGATACGGTAGTCGAGGAAGCCCGCGTTCTGCAGGCGGCCGTCCTTGCCGTAGATATATTCCTCGTTCAGCGCCCAGCCGATGCCCTGCGCGGCGCCGCCCTGGTACTGGCCTTCGACATAGGCGGGGTGAACCGCCTTGCCGGCATCCTGGATGACCGTGTAGCGCAGAACGGCGGTCTTGCCGGTTTCCGGATCGACCTCCACGTCGCAGATGTGGGTGGCGAAGGACACGCCCGCACCATCGGCCACGATTTCATTGTGGCCGGCGATGGGGCCGCCGGTGTTGGCGGCGGCCGCCGCAATCTCCTTGAGGGAGAGCGGTGCCAGATTGCCACGGCTCGATCCCGTGGCCTTGGCGTGGCCGTCTTCCCAGGCGACGTCATCGACCGGGATCTCCCACATCTTGGCGGCGCGTTCGCGCAGGATCTTGATGGCATTGCGGGCCGAGAAGACCGTCGCCATGGACGACGAAAAGGTACCGCGGCTGCCGTCGGTCATGTCGTTGTGGCCGAGCGAGGACGTATCGGCGACGACAACCCGCACACTTTCATAAGGAATGCCCAGTTCCTCGGCCGCGACAAGACCGAGCGAGGCGCGCGAGCCGCCGACATCGACCGTGCCGACCGCAAGGTTGACGGTTCCGTCCACGCCGATGTTGAGGTCGGTGCAGGTCTGGCCACCGAAGTTGAACCAGAAGCCGCAGGCCATGCCGCGTCCCTGGTTCTTCTTGAGTGGAGCCTTCATGTGCGGGTGGTTCCTGGCGGCTTCCAGCGTCGGACCGATGCCGATCGGGCCGTAGACCGGGCCATAGGACGACTTGGTGCCCTGCTTGGCCGCGTTCTTGATGCGGAATTCGACCGCGTCCATGCCGATCTCGTGGGCGATTTCGTCGATGACGCTTTCGACCGCGAAGGCCGCCATCGGCGCCGAAGGGGCGCGGTAGGCCGCCGTCTTCGGCCGGTTGACCAGCACCTCATAGCCGACAGTCTTGACGTTCTTGAGGTCGTAGCAGGCAAAGGCGGTCATGGCGCCGAGTTCGGCCCACATGCCGAGATAAGGGCCGCCGCTATAGCGCAGTGTCGCTTCCGCCGCCACGATGGTGCCGTCCTTCCTGGCGCCAATCTTCACATCGATCGACGTGGCGCTGGTGGGGCCGGATGCACGGAAGACTTCCTCGCGCGACATGACGAGCTTTACCGGGCGATTGGCCTTGCGCGACAAGGCAAGCGCCACGGGCTCGGCCCAGACATGGGTCTTGCCGCCGAAGCCGCCACCGATTTCGGATGACGTGACCCGCAGCTTCGACACATCCATGCCGAGCAACTGGGCGCAGGTGTTGCGGTAGATGAAATGACCCTGGGTGCACACCCAGAGCTCGCCCTGGCCATCGGGGCCCACGGTGGCGACGCAGGCGTGGGGCTCGATGTAACCCTGGTGGGTCTGCTCGGTCTTGAAGCTGCGTGAGATAACCACATCCGCTTCCTGGAAGCCGGCGCCCACATCGCCATGGCCGAACTCGGTGCGCTTGGCGACGTTGGATGGCTTCTTCGGCTTGGGTTCCACGCCTTTGGTGAACATGTTCTTGTGGAGAACCGGTGCCGTGGGCATTATTGCCTCGTCGACATCGGTCACGTGCGGCAGGATTTCGTAGTCGACCTTGATGAGTTTGAGGGCTTGCTTGGCGGTCTTGGCATCGATTGCCGCCACGGCGGCCACGGCGTGGCCATCGTAGAAAGCCGTCGTGCGGGCCATGCAGTTTTCAAGAACGTCGAACATGCCCTTGTCGCCATCGGTCAGGTCGGGCAGGTCGGCGCTGGTGATTACGGCCTTCACGCCGGCAAGCTTTTCGGCCTTCGACGTATCGATCTTCTTGATCCGGGCATGGGCATGCGGCGAGCGCAGGATGCGGCCCACGAGCTGGCCGGGGGCCGAGAAATCGGCGCCGAACTTGGCCCGGCCCGTCACCTTGTCGACACCGTCGGGACGCAGGGGCCTGGTGCCGACGACCTTGAATTTCTGGCCGGTGAAGCTGGTATCGAGCGGCATGGTTTAGGCTCCTCTCATTTCTTTTGCGGCGGCCTGCACGGCCCGGACGATCTTGTCATAGCCGGTGCAACGGCAGAGATTGCCGGCAAGGCCGAAGCGGATTTCCGCTTCGGTGGGGTCCGGGTTGTTATCCAGCAGCGCCTTGGCCGCCACCAGGAAGCCCGGCGTGCAGATGCCGCACTGCAGGGCGGCATGCTCGATGAACTTGCGCTGCAGCGGGTGCAGCTTGTCGCCCTCGGCCATGCCTTCGACGGTCTCGACTTCGCGGCCTTCGACTTCGGCGCCAAGCACCAGGCAAGAGCAGACGAGACGGCCGTCGACGGTGACGCTGCAGGCGCCGCAATCACCCGTGCCGCAGCCTTCCTTGGCACCGGTGAGGCCAAGACGGTTGCGCAGCGCATCGAGTAGCGTCTCGTCGGCCTCGCAAATGAAATCCACGGCATCGCCGTTGACGGTGGTTGAAACCTTGACAGACATTACTTTCCTCCCGCGCGGCCGTAGGCGATCTTCGCCGCGCGTTTGGCGAGAACGGCCGCAACCTTGGTTCTGAACTCAACGGTGCCGCGCTTGTCGTCGATGGGGCGGCAGGCGGCCGAGCAGGCGGCGCCGAGCTTGTCGAGGGCGGCGGCATCGAGCTTCGTGCCGACGATCGCCTTGGCGGCGTCGGGTACCAGCACGACGGTCGGCGCCACGGCACCCAGCGCCACCCGCGCCTCTTTCACGGCGCCCTTGGAGTCGAGCACCAGATTAATCCCGGCGCTGACCACGGCGATGTCCATCTCGGTGCGCGGAATGAAGCGCAAGTATGCATCGCCCGAACGCGGCGGCCGCTTGGGCAACTGGATTGCCTCGATGAGTTCACCTTTCTTGAGCGAAGTCTTGCCGGGCCCCGTGGCCACCTGCTCGACCGGCACGGTGCGCTTGCCCTTGGGCCCGGCGATAACCGCCCTGGCGCCGGCGGCCACCATGGCGGGAACGCTGTCGGCGGCGGGGGAGGCATTGCAGAGATTGCCGGTAATGGTGCAGCGGCCCTGGACCTGCTTGGAGCCGATGAGATTGGCGGCCTCGACGACGCCCGGCCAGGCCTTCCCGAGGGCGGCGTTTTCGCCGAGCTCGGCGCAAGGCACAGCGGCGCCGATGGTGAAGCCCGAAGCCGACTTCTTCACGGCGCGCATTGCCTTGATGCGCTTGATATCGACGATCAGGTCCGGCTCGATGTAGCCGCCGCGCATGCGGACCAGAAGGTCCGATCCGCCGGCCAGCACATAAGCGCTGCCCTTGGCCCTGGCCAGCAAGGCCACCGCGGCCTTTGTCGTATCCGGTGCTTCGTATTGCATTTATGTCACCTGCTTTTGAGTTATGCCGTAGTTTGGTCCATCGATGGCGTTTCGGTCAATTGGCGGGCGCACATTACTGGCATGCCGCTAGCACGGGAAGAGGCGAAAATCGGCACCCGTTCACTGACCAGCGACATCAACGCTCACGCCCGCCGATGCCAACGCCGCGGCGAGGGCGGGCGGCGGGACGGCTTCGGTCACCAGCCGGTCGATGCCGTCATAGTCGCAGACCCTGATCAACGCGGTGCGGCCGAATTTCGAGCTGTCGGAGAGCATGATGCGGTTTTCGCCGCGCGACAGTACCATGCGGGCGAATTCGGCCTCGGCCAAATGGCTGTCCATGGGGCCATAGACGGAATCGAGGGCGGCGATCGAGACGATCGCGTGGCGGACCCGGAAGCCGGCGGCGAAGGCAATGGCCGAAGGTCCAAAAGCCGCGCCGTTATCGCCATTGAGCTCACCGCCCGCCATGTAAACCTTGTTGCCGTTAACCGTCGCCAAGGTCCGGGCGATATCGGCGGAATTGGTGACGATGGTGAGATTGTGCTTCTTGAGCAGTTCCTGGGCGAAGATGCTGGTGGTGGTGCCGGTATCGAGCATCAGGCTGTCGCCGTCTTCGACCAGTTCCGCCGCCCGCTTGGCAATGGCGCGCTTGGCCTCGGCAAATTCGCGCAAACGCCGCTCGAAGGGCGCCTCGCCCACCTGATGTGGCAAGGTGACGGCGCCGTGGAGCTTGACGACTTCGCCGCGCTGCACGAGCGGACGGACATCGCGGCGCACCGTCTCCTCGGAAACGCCAAGCACCTTGGCCAATTCGGAAACCGCCAAAGTCCCGCGCTCGCGCACCCTGCGGACGATCTCGGCATGCCGTTTTGTCAGTTTAGCCGCGTTGGTATTCATGATGTTTTGCCCGAAATGCGAGTCATATTGCCCACAATTCCATCAATAACTCAAGAAGTTTGGGCAATTTCCCACATTTTCTCACAGAATGCCGTTGACAGGCTGGGGTTTCGCATTGGACACTGACACCAGGCGCTGCGGCCCATAATCAAAGCAACACGCAGGCCGGAGGAAACGGAGACAGACATCATGAAGTCGAGTTCTGTATGGAAAAGTGCCTTGTTCGGCGGCGTCGCACTCGCCGCGGCAATGCTTGCGCCGGCCGGGGCCTCGGCCGTCGAATCGAACGATCCGATCAAGATTGTCCTGTTCGACTGGACCAGCGTCAACATCAACGCCAAAATTCTCGGCGGCATTCTCGAGAAGCTCGGTTACACGATCGAATATCCGACCGGCGATTATCTTTCGAGCCTGACCACGGGCCTCACCACCGGCGACATCACCGTCGGTCTCGAATACTGGGACACGACGGCGGGCGAGGCCATGAAGGCATCGGACGCCACTGGCGAAACCGAGCGTCTCGGTGCGCTTGGCCCCAAGGCCAAGGAAGAATGGTGGTATCCCATCTACATGAAGGAAAAATGCCCGGGCCTGCCGAATTGGGAAGCGCTCAAGGATCCGAAATGCGCCGAAGCCTTCTCGACGCCGGAAACCGCGCCGAACGGCCGCTATCTCGGCGGACCGGTGACCTGGGAAGGCTTCGACGACGAGCGTGTCGATGCGCTGGGTCTGCCCTTCACCGTCATCCATGCCGGCACCGATGCGGCGATGTTCGCCGAACTCGATTCCGCCTATCAGCGCAAGGCATCGATCATGCTGTGGATCTATTCGCCGCATTGGGCCCCGGCAAAATATCAGGGCGAATGGGTTCAATTCCCGGAATACTCTCCGGAGTGCTACGCCGATCCGAAGGTGGGCGTGAACCCCGACAAAGCCTATGACTGCGGCAAGCCGCATGGCGAAATCTGGAAATACGGCTGGGCCGGCATGAAGGACAAGTGGCCGGTCGCCCACAAGGTGGCCAAGGCCTTCCAGCTCGATGCGGAAGAGCTCAACGCCATGTCGGGCCAGGTCGATCTCGGCGGCAAGTCCATCGACGAAGTGGCCCAGGCCTGGATCGCCGGCAACGAAGCCAAATGGAAGGCCTGGGCACAATAGGCCGCTGAAGCAAGGAAATGGACGGCAAGCCGCCGTCCATTCCGCCTTCAGCGGAGTCCGGCCAGAGGATTATCGAATGTCGACGAATTCGCCGCGGTCACATTCCGCGCGCCCCGTGAAACTTGCCTGCAGACATGTCTGGAAGCTTTTCGGCCCGGGTGCCGTTAAGTTTCTCAAGACCGGCAATGGCCACCGATCGGCGGCGGAACTGGCCGCCACAAATCTCATCGGCGCGGTGCGCGATGCCTCACTCGATATCCATGAGGGCGAAATCTTTATCATCATGGGGCTGTCGGGCTCGGGCAAGTCGACTCTGCTGCGCTGCATGTCGCGGTTGATCGAGGCGACGGCGGGCCAGATCACATTCGACGGCAAGGATCTGCTGAAGGCGAGCGAAGCCGAGCTCATCGACATCCGGCGCCACAAGATGGGCATGGTGTTCCAGCACTTCGCGCTGCTGCCGCATCTCACCGTGCTCGAGAATGTTGCGTTTCCGCTGTCGGTCCAGGGCGCCGCGAAGCCTGCACGCGATAAGCGGGCCCGGGAAATGATCGACCTCGTGGGCCTCAAGGGCCGCGAGCACCATTATCCGCGCGAACTTTCAGGCGGCCAGCAGCAGCGTGTCGGCATCGCCCGCTCGCTCGCGGTCGAACCCGAAATATGGTTCCTCGACGAGCCGTTCTCGGCGCTCGACCCGTTGATCCGGCGCGAGATGCAATCGGAATTGATGCGGTTGCAGAGCGTGCTGCAGAAAACCATCGTTTTCATCACTCACGATTTCGACGAGGCGATCAGGCTCGCCGACCGTGTCGCCATCATGAAGGACGGCGAGATCATCCAGGTCGGCACGCCGGAGGAACTGGTGACGCGGCCCGCCACTTCCTACGTCGCCGAGTTCACCCGCGACGTGAACCGCGCCAAGGTGATGTCGGCGATGAGCCTGATGCAGCCCTTGGGCGCCAAAACGAAACATGCGGCGTCGGTCGAGGCCGCGGCCAAGATCGCCAGCTTTGCCCCCGACATCGTGGCCGCCGAAAGGCCGTTCGCCGTCATCGGCAAGGACGGCCGCAAGATCGGCGAGGTGACCCCCGCCGCCGTCATCGGCCTGCTGGCCGGCCAGGAGCGGGGATCATGACCGATATTCCGCTCGCCCCTTCGGTGGTGCGGCCGGTGGCTATTCCCGCCGCCATACTGTGGCTCGCCGCCGCACTTCTGCTTGGTGGACTGGCGCTGCTCGGCGACGTCTTGCCATCCGCCGTCGCCTATCCCGACTCGTTGGTCATTCCGTTCAAGGACTGGATCGGCGCGGCCATGGCGTGGCTGCGCGTCAATTTCATGGGAGCGACGCGCGCCGTGACCGCGGTGCTCGATATTCCGCTGCGACTTGCCTTCGCGCTTCTGGCCAAGGGTTTCAAGATCGGTGCCGGCGAGGGCGCGATATTGCTGCCGCGCCTGTCCTGGCTCGGTGTCTGCGTGGTGATGGGTACGCTCGGTTACATCTATGGCGGGTTGCGCCTGGCGCTGCTGTGCGGGCTGGGGTTCCTGGCGCTGGCGCTGTTCGGATTGTGGGACCAGTCGATGCTGACGCTGGCGCTGATCGCGATCTGCGTGCCGTTTTGTGTGGCCACCGGTCTTTTGGCCGGCATCTGGGGCTATCGCGCGCCACGCGCCGCGAAACTGCTGATCGGTCCCGCCCTCGATCTCATGCAGACCATGCCGACTTTCGCCTATCTCATTCCGATGCTGATCCTGTTCGGCAACAGTCCGGTTTCGGCGCTGCTCGCCACGGGCCTCTTCGCCACGCCGCCCATGGTGCGCGCCACCATGCTGGGCCTGAACAAGGTGCCGCAGGAGGTGAAGGATTTCGCCGACATGGCGGGTTGCACCCGGCGGCAAAAATTGTGGCGGGTGCTGGTGCCCGCCGCCAAGCCGTCGCTGATGATCGGCGTCAACCAGGTCATCATGCTGGCGCTCAACATGGTGATCATCTCGTCGATGATCGGTGCCGGCGGTCTCGGCTACGACGTGCTTCTGGCGCTGCGCGCTCTCAAGGTCGGGCAAGCGATGGAAGCGGGTCTGGCCATCGTCATCCTCGCCATCGTGCTCGACCGGTTGAGCCAGGCCATCGCGCGCAAGCGGCCGGAAGCGGTGGCGGAAACGGGTGCCGGCTGGTTGGCGCGGAACGCCAATCTGGCAATCGCTCTCGCCGTATTGGCGGTGACGACGCTGCTTAGCATCGCGGTTCCGGCACTGGCCAAGATACCCGTTTCGCTCACGGTCACCACGGCGCCGATGTGGAAAGCCGGCGTCGACTGGCTGACGGTCAATTTCTTCGACGCGATCGAGGTCGTGCGCACCGGCCTGCTGCTGTATTTTCTCAATCCGCTGCGGGTCCTGTTCGAATCGCTGCCGTGGCTCGGCCTTACCCTGCTCGTCGCACTTCTTGGCTGGCGGCTCGGTGGAATTTGGCTGGCGGCCGTCGCGGCGGTTCTGACCGGTTTTTGCGCCGCCACCGGCCTGTGGGTGCCGACCATGCAGACGCTGTATTTGTGCGGCGCTTCGGCGTTGCTGGCAGCCGCCCTCGGAATTCCCATCGGCCTCTGGTGTTCGCGCAGCGACCGCGTGTCGAGCATCGTGACGCCCACCATCGACACGCTGCAGACCATCCCCTCCTTCTGCTTCATCATTCCGGTGGTGATGCTGTTCCGGGTGGGCGATGTGACCGCGATGATCGCCACCGTCACCTTCGCCATCGTGCCGGCGATCCGCTACACCGATCACGGCATCCGCCAGGTGCCGCACGAGTTGATCGAGGCGGGTATCGTGTCGGGCTGCACCAGGCGCCAGCTGTTCTGGCGGGTGCAGCTTCCCTTGGCGCTGCCCGAAATCATGCTCGGCATCAACCAGACGATCCTGCTCTCCCTCAGCATGATCATCATCTGCGCCATGATCGGCACGCGCGATCTGGGACAGGAAGTATTCAAGGCCCTGTCCAAGGCCGACGCCGGGCGCGGCATCGTCGCGGGCCTTGCCATCGCTTTCATCGGCATCGTCGCCGACCGGCTGATCACCGCCTGGGTCAATGGCATCAAGGCGGAACGCGGGCTGGCCTAGGATGATGACCGCCGAGGACAGGGTGCGCCGTCTGCCCACCTGGAAGGGAAAGCCGGAGCTCACGCCGCTCAAGGGCGGGGTGAGCAATGCCAGTTTCACCGTCGCCGATGCCGCCGGCAAATATGTGGCGCGCGTCGGCGAGGATTATCCCTGCCACCATGTTTCACGCGAGCGCGAGGGAATAGCGAGCCGCGCCGCCTTCGCGGCGGGCCTGTCGCCGGAAGTCGTTTACACCGAGCCCGGCATCATGGTGCTGCGCTTTCTCGCGGCCCGCACCTATGGGGAAGCCGACGTGCGGGCGAACACGGAGCGCTGCGTCGAGATCGTCCGCCGCTGCCACCTCGACATGGGCCGGCGAATGACCGGACCCAGCAGCATCTTCTGGGCGTTCCATGTGTTGCGCGATTATGCCCAGACCCTGAAGGCCGGGCAGCATCGCCATGTGGCGGATATTCCGCGCTGGATGGAGATCGTCGACCGCCTGGAAGCCGCACAAGTGCCCTTGCCCATCGTCTTCGGCCATCACGATCTGCTGCCCAGCAATTTCATGGACGACGGCGAGCGCCTGTGGCTCATCGACTGGGAATATGGCGCCTACGGTACGGCGATGTTCGATCTCGCCAATATCGCCGCCAACAATTCCTTCGAAGAGCAAGGCGAGCGGCAAATTCTGGAACTCTATTTCGGCAAGACGCCGGATCAAGCCACGCTGCGCGCCTTCTATGCGATGAAGACCGCCAGCGCGCTCCGCGAAGCGGTCTGGGGCATGGTGTCGGAACTGCATCTCAATGCGCCGGGCGTCGACTACGTGGCCTATGCGGCGGAATATCTCGGACGCTTCGAGCGCGTCCTTTCCGATTACAACAGCAAATTCGGAGCAACATGACTCTCCCGGCACATGCGCAATACGTGGTCATCGGCGGCGGCATCATCGGCTGCGCGACGGCCTATCATCTGGCCCGCGACCACAAGGCCGATGTGGTGCTGCTCGAACAGAACAAGCTCACCTCGGGCTCCACCTGGCATGCGGCGGGGCTTGTCGGGCAATTGCGTTCGTCGGCGTCGATCACCCAGGTGCTGAAATATTCCGTCGATCTCTACAAGAAGCTCGATCGGGAGACGGGACTTGCGACCGGCTGGAAGATGACCGGCTGCCTGAGGCTTGCCACCAACGCCGACCGCTGGATCGAATACAAGCGCCTGGCCACCACGGCGCAGAGCTTCGGCATGGAGATGCATCTGCTGTCGCCCGCCGAGGTGAAGAAGATGTGGCCCTTGATGAATGTCGAGGATCTGGTGGGCGCGAGCTGGCTGCCGACCGACGGGCAGGCGTCGCCTTCGGATATCGCCCAGTCGCTGGCCAAGGGCGCCCGCATGCATGGCGCCAAGATTTTCGAAGGTGTGCGGGCCGGCGGCTTCGACATCCGCGACGGCCGCGTTATTGCCGTGCGCACCGGGCAGGGCACGATTGCCTGCGAAACGGTCATCAACTGCGGCGGCCAATGGGCCCGGCAGATCGGTGCCATGGCCGGCGTCAGCGTGCCACTGCAGCCGGTCAAGCACCAATATGTCATCACCGAAAAAATCGCGGGTCTTGCCACAGATGTGGCGACGATCCGCGATCCCGACCGGCGCATCTATTTCAAGGAAGAAGTTGGGGGCCTCGTTTTCGGCGGCTACGAGCCCGATCCGCAGGCCTGGACGCAAGGCGATGTGCCCGGCGATTTCGAGTTTCAGCTGTTCGAGGACGACTGGGATCATTTCGAGCAGCACATGGTACAGGCGCTGGTTCGTGTGCCGGCGCTGGAAAAGGCCGGCATCAAGCAGATGATCAACGGGCCGGAGAGCTTCACGCCCGATGGCAATTTCATCCTCGGGGCGGCGCCGGAACTCAAGAATTTCTATGTGGGCGCCGGGTTCAACGCTTTCGGCATCGCGAGCGGCGGCGGCGCCGGCTGGGTGCTGGCGCAATGGGCGGCTTCGGGCGAGGCGCCGATGGACCTGTGGGTCGTCGATATCCGGCGCTTTTCGAACCTGCACAAGGACCGGCAATGGACCTGCGACCGCACACTCGAAGCCTATGGCAAACACTACACCATCGGTTTTCCGCATGAGGAATACGAGAGCGGCCGCCCGCGCATCGTCTCGCCGCTCTATGAGCGGCTGAAGAAGCTCAATGCCTGCTTCGGGTCGAAGCTTGGCTGGGAGCGGCCCAACTGGTTTGCGCCCAGAGAAATGGAGGCGAAGGACGTCTACTCCATGGGGCGGCAGAACTGGTTTGCCGCGGTGGGCGACGAACACCAGGCGGTGCGCGAGCGCGCCGGAATTTTCGACCAATCCTCCTTCGCCAAGTATGAAATGCGCGGGCGCGATGCGGCGGAGGCCCTGTCATGGATTTGCGCCAACACTGTCGCGCGCCAGACGGGCCGCCTCGCCTATACGCAGATGCTCAATTCGCGCGGCGGCATCGAATGCGATCTGACGGTGGCGCGGCTTGCCGAAGATCATTTCTATATCGTCACCGGCACGGGCTTCCGCACCCATGACTTCGCCTGGATCGCCGATCACATCAAACCGGGACTGGATGCGAAGCTCAGCGATGTGACCGAGCAATGGGGCACGCTGTCGCTGATGGGGCCCAAGGCGCGGGCGATCCTCGAAAGCGCCACGGGCAAGAGCCAAAGCAACGCCGATTTTCCCTTCGGCCATATCCGCGACACCGCCATCGCCGGCCACGGGCTGCGGGCATTGCGCGTCACTTATGTGGGCGAGCTCGGCTGGGAACTGCATGTGCCGATCACCGCCATCGGCGAAGTCTTCGATGCGCTGATGCTGGCGGGAGCCGGCCATGGCCTGGCGCCCGCCGGTTACCGGGCGCTGGAATCGCTGCGTCTCGAGAAAGGTTACCGCGCTTGGGGCTCCGACATCACGCCCAACGACAATCCGTTTCAGGCCGGCCTCGGCTGGGCGGTGAAGCTCAAGTCGAACCAGCCCTTCATCGGCCGCGAGGCCTGCGAGACGGCAGCACGCGAGCCGCTCACCAAGATGCTGGCGGGCTTCACCACCGAGCGCGAGGACATCGTTCTTCTCGGCCGCGAGACCATTTTGCGCAACGGCGAATTCGCGGGTTATCTGACGAGCGGCGGCTATGGTTATACGCTGGGCAGGCCCATCGGCTACGGCTATGTGCGCAACAGCGCCGGGGTCACGCAAGATCATGTCCGCTCCGGCACCTATGAACTCGTGGTTGCCAAGGAGACGGTCAAGGCAAAGGTCCATCTCGAGCCGCTCTACGATCCCGGCAATGGGCGGGTGAAGTCGTGAATTTCCGCGCCGACCGGCATGTGCATATTCTGATTATCGGCGGCGGCGCCATCGGAACCTCGCTCGCCTATCATCTGGCGCGTGACGGCGCCAGGGACGTGCTGCTGGTCGAGAAGGCCCAGCTTACCCACGGCTGCACCTGGCATGCGGCCGGTCTCGTCGGCCAATTGCGCGGCAAGCGCAACCTGACCCGGCTGATGCAGAATTCCGTCGCCGTGTTCGACCGGCTGGAGAAGGAAACGGAACAGCCGATCTCGTGGAAGAAAGTGGGATCGCTGCGGCTGGCCGGCAGCAACGATCGGTGGAGCGAAATACGCCGGGCCATGACGCAGGCCAAGAGTTTCGGCGTCGAATGCCATTCACTCTCGGCGGCAGAGGCGAAGCAGCGATTCCCCTACATCTCGACCGACGGCATCGCGGGCGCCGCCTTCATTCCGGGTGACGGCTATATCGATCCCTATTCGCTGACCATGGCCTATGCCAAGGCCGCTCGGATGAACGGCGCGAAGATCGAGGAAGGCGCTTGCGTCGAGGAGATCGCCATTGACGGCCGCCGGGCCGTGGGGGCGGTCACCAATGCCGGCAACATTGCCTGCGACATCCTGGTGAACTGCGCCGGGCTATGGGCCAAGCGGGTGGGTAACATGGCGGGCGTGGCGCTGGCCGCCGGCATCGTCGAGCACCAGTATTTCCTGACCGAGAAGAAACTTACCTTCGACGCCGGCCTCACGACGCTGCGCGATCCCGACAAGAATTTCTATCTGAAGCCCGATACCGGCGCTTTCGCCATCGGCGGCTGGGAAGACGGTTCGCGCGGTTTCCATCGTGGTACTCCGCCTCTGGAGTTCGGGCGCGAATTGTTGCCGCCCAACATGGAAAGGCTCGAACTCTTCGGCCTGCCCGCCGCCGAGCGCCTGCCGGTGCTCAACGAGATCGGCATCCAGACGGTGATCAACGGACCGATCCCGGTTTCCGCCGATGGCGAACCGATCATGGGTCTGGCGCCAGAACTGGACAATTTCTACGTGGCTTGCGGCTTCACGGCGGGGATTGCCGCGAGCGGAGGCGCGGGGCTCGCCATGGCGAACACCATCCTGCACGGCGACGCGGGGATGGACCTGTGGCCCTTCGATGTGCGCCGCTTCGGCCGGGTGCAGGCGCAGCCGCGCTATCTCGAGGATCGCGCCATCGAGGCCTATGGCGCCTATTACAAGATCCACTGGCCCGGCGAAGAAACCCACGCCGGGCGGGGCCTGCGCCGCTCGCCGTTGCATGAACGTCTGAAGCGGGCGGGCGCCGTCTTCGGATCGAAGTCGGGCTGGGAACGCCCCAACTGGTTTGCCCGGAACGGCGTTGCCGCGGAAGACGTGGCGTCCTTCGAAGGCAAGCCCAATTGGTTCGACCATGTGGCGGCGGAGCACCGCGCCATTCGCGAGCGTGCCGCCTTGATCGACCAGACATCTTTCGCCAAGTTCGAAATAGTGGGGAAGGGCACGGAGTCCGCGCTTCAGCGCATCGCCGCCAACGATCTCGCCGGCCCGCCCGGCAAGGCGGTTTATACACAGCTTTGCAACGACAAGGGCGGCATCGAGGCCGACGTGACCCTCATTCATGCGGGTCCCGATCGCTTCTATCTGGTCACCGGGTCGGGCTTCGGCATCCGCGATTCGGGCTGGGTGGCCCGGCATCTTCCCGCCGGTGTTGCGATCCGCGATATCACCAATCAATTCGCCACGCTCAATCTCTGCGGGCCCCGGGCGCGCGATATTCTTCAAGCCGTCGGCGACGATGACATCTCCAATGCAATATTTCCGTTCCTGGCCTGCCGCCGCATCGGCATCGGCCATGCCGATGTGCTGGCGGTACGCATCGGCTATGTGGGTGAGCTTGGTTATGAGCTCTATGTGCCGCAGGAATTCGCCGCCCAAGTATTCGAGACGCTGTGGGCCGCCGGCGAGGCGCACGGCATCGCCAATGCCGGCTATCGCGCCGTCGATTGCTGCCGCATGGAAAAGGGCTATCTCTACTGGTCCGGCGATATTTCGCCCGACTACAATCCCTATGAGGCAGGGCTTGGCTTCTGCGTCGCTCTGAACAAAGGCAACTTCATCGGCCGTGAGGCACTGGCGAAGATCAAGGCGGCTCCGCTGGCGCGCAAGCTTTGCTCGTTCACGGTCGACGGATTTGCACCCTTCCACGGCGGCGAGGCCATTCTGCGCGGCGGCAAGCTGGTGGGCTCGACCACCAGCACGGGCTTCGGCCATACGCTGGGCAAGACCATCGCCTTCGGTTATCTGCCGGCCGGTCTGGCGGCCGAAACGGACTTCGACATCGAGGCCTTCGGACGCAGCTATCGGGCGGCGCGCGGTCCTCGTTGTCTCTATGACGCGAAGATGGAACGGCTCAGGGGATGAGCATGGACGATCGGGGCATTTCACTGGCGCGGGCGGAATTGAAGAAACTGCCCATGATGTGGGCACTCGAGGATTCGGATATCGCGGTGACGCGGCTCGGCGGACTGACCAACCTGGTGTTTCGCGTCGATCACGGCGGCGAGCAATATGTGCTGCGCATTCCGGGCAAGGGAACCGAGGAATACATCAACCGCAAGAACGAGGCGCAGGCGGCGCGCGAGGCGGCCCGCGCCGGGGTGAGCCCCGCCGTGCTCCACTTCGACCCCGCGAGCGGCGTCATGGTCACAAGGCTGGTGGACAATGCTGTCACCATGTCGCCGGAAAAATTCAAGTCGATCGCCGGCTCCCCGGAGCGAGCGGGAATTGTCTTCCGGAAACTCCATATGTCCGGCGCCAAGTTCGATTTCCGTTTCGAACTCTTCGCCATGATCGACGACTATTTGAAGGTGCTTTCGACCAAGGATATCGAGTTGCCCGAGGGCTACCATGACGTGCTGCGCGAGGCGGAAACGGTGCGGGCGGCTCTCAATGCCCATCCGCCGCCAGTCGTCGCCTGCCACTGCGACCCCCTATGCGAGAACTTCCTCGACACCGGCAAGCGCATGTGGATCGTCGATTGGGAGTATTCCGGCATGAACGATCCCATGTGGGATCTCGGCGATCTGTCCGTCGAGGGCCGGTTCGACGCGGCCCAGGACGAAGAAATGATCCGTGCCTATTTCGGCGGCAAGCCTACCCCTGCCGAGCGCGGCCGCGTCGTCATCTACAAGGCGATGTGCGACTTGCTGTGGACGCTCTGGGGCCTCATCCAGCACGCCAACAAGAATCCGACCGACGATTTCCGGGCCTATTCGGCGAACCGTTTCGAACGCTGCAAGGCGCTGATGGCCACGGCAGAATTTCCGCGCCATGTGGCGGCGGTGGCGAAGGGATAATCACTCGATGCGGCTTCCGCTAGTGTTGAAGAGGTGAAGTTGCGCGAGGTCGAGCGCTACGGCGACCTTATCCCCGCTACCGTGCTTCGGGTCACCGCGCACTTCGGCAACGATGGTTTGGCCCGAGGGCAGGCGGATATGCGCGAAACCGCTCTCGCCGAGACGTTCGA
The DNA here is from genome assembly GCA_964408555.1 of uncultured Aestuariivirga sp. Lineage (GTDB taxonomy): Bacteria > Pseudomonadota > Alphaproteobacteria > Rhizobiales > Aestuariivirgaceae > Aestuariivirga. The sequence goes on along the minus strand of CAYOZR010000066.1, from coordinate 579 downwards.
CGATGTCGACGGTGCCGGTCAGCCTAAGCTTGCCGGAGCCGCCAAACGTCATATGCTCGGGGCGGCAGCCGAGTGTCACCTTGTCGCCCACCTGGCAGGCGGCGGGGAGCTTCACGGCCAGTTCCTGGCTGTCGCCGAGGTCGAGCGTGTCCTTCTTCTTCACCGTCGCCGGCAGGAAGTTCATGGCGGGCGAGCCGATGAAGCCGGCCACGAAGAGATTGACGGGCTTGTAGTAGAGATCGAGGGGTTTTCCCGTCTGTTCGATGCGGCCTTTGTTCATGACCACGATCTTGCCGGCGAGCGTCATGGCCTCGACCTGGTCGTGCGTCACATAGACGATGGTGGCCTTGAGCATTTTGTGGAGTTTGGCGAACTCGACGCGGGTGTTGATGCGCAGCGCCGCATCAAGGTTCGACAGCGGTTCATCGAAGAGGAAGACCCGCGGCTTCCGCACGATGGCGCGGCCAATGGCGACGCGCTGGCGCTGACCGCCGGATAATTCCCGCGGGCGGCGCTTGAGCAGGCTTTCAAGCTGGAGAATGCGGGCGGCCTCCATGACGCGGGCATTGATCTCGGCCT
>CAYOZR010000065.1:0-17076 GCA_964408555.1 uncultured Aestuariivirga sp. | reverse complement strand
GAACAGCTCCTCGGCCAGGGCGACATGCTTTATATGGCGGGCGGCGGGCGCATCTCACGTCTGCACGGCCCCTTCGTCTCCGACAACGAAGTAGAAAAGATCGTCGACCATCTCAAGTCCCAGGGCAGCCCGGAATATGTCGACGCCGTCACCGAGGAAACCGAGGATGGAAGCTTCGGTGAACCCGGTGCCATGTCAGCCGGCGAGGCTGGCGGTTCGGGCGATGAACTTTACGATCAGGCCGTGGCGGTCGTCCTGCGCGACAAGAAGGTCTCGACCAGCTATGTCCAGCGCCGCCTGCAGGTGGGTTACAACAAGGCGGCCAGCCTGATCGAGCGGATGGAGAAAGAGGGACTTATTTCTGCCGCCAATGCCACAGGCAAGCGCGAAATCCTGGTGCCGGGAGACAGCGCACGGGTCTAGCCCGCCTCAAAACGGCCAGTTTATGCCTTTACCGCATTCACCAAGACAAGGATCCAACATGATGGAAAAGGCTACAAGGCTGACCCGGTTCGCCCTCCTGTTCATGGGCATGATGCTCTCCATCGCCGCCCAGGCCTCTGCCGCCAAATCGATCGAGCTGACCCCCGGACAGACTGCCTCGATTCAGGAAATCGGCTCTTATATCAATGGTTTCACTACACTGCAGGGCGATTTCACTCAGATCAGCCCCAAGGGCAAGATGTCGAAGGGCATCTTCTATATCAGCAAGCCCGGCAAGATGCGTTTCGAATATGCCCCTCCGAACCCCTTTCTGATCGTCGCCGACGGGACGTGGCTGACGGTGAAAAACCGCAAGAAGGAAAAGGGCGACCAATATCCCCTGTCGCAGACGCCATTGCGCCTAGTGCTGAACCAGGGTGTCGATCTGATCCGGGATACTAATATTCTGGCCTACGAAGAGGCCGATGGCCTCGCCACCCTCACTCTTGAGGACAGGGGCGACACGCTTGGTGGCAAACTGATCCTTGTGTTCGACCGAAATCGTCAGTCCCTGCGGCAGTGGATTGTCGTCGACAGCAAGGGACGCCAGACCACCGTTTCGCTTGAAAACATTGTGGCTGGGATCGATCCGGACCCGCAGCTTTTCGTCGTCAAGATCGACCGGAAGCAGCGCGACTCGCGCTAGACCTAGATAAAGTCTTCGTGATGCCAACGCGGCCTATTGAAATTCGGACACGTAATTTCCAGCTTAACAAATCATGAATGGCTGGTAGGCGGCACGGGCCATTTTGCCCCCGCTCAAGCGCCCTGCCGCAGCCGTCATGGACGCCGGTTTCCCCTCCCGGCGTGAATTGCGCGTTCGGCGCGTGGGCGCCCGGTTCCCCGGCCGGGCGCCCATCTTATTTCCCATGCTTGCCTCGGCGCGCCGGGCTGTGCCATTCACCTCCGATGAAACTCAAGATCGCCACCTGGAATATCAATTCCGTCCGCCTGCGCATCGATCTGGTGACGGACCTGCTACGGCGCTGGCAACCCGATGTCCTCTGTCTCCAGGAAACCAAATGCCCGCAAGGCCAGTTCCCGTCAGGACCGATCAAGTCGCTTGGTTATTCCCATATCGCTGAATCCGGCCAGAAGGGCTACCATGGCGTAGCCATCGTTTCCCGGCTGCCGCTACTCACGCAGGCAGTGAAGAAATTCTGCGGCAAGGATGACTGCCGGCACATTTCCGTGGCCGTCGAAGGCCGTAAGCCACTGACCATCCACAACCTCTATGTCCCCGCCGGCGGCGACGAGCCGGATCCCGCGATTAACGACAAATTCGCCCACAAGCTGCAGTTTCTCGCTGAGCTTGAGAGCTGGTTCGCGGATGGCTGCGTGCCCAAGGGTCACCACGGCGTGGCAGTCGGCGATCTCAATATCGCGCCATTGGAGCACGATGTCTGGTCGCACAAGGAGCTTCTCAAGGTTGTCAGCCACACGCCCGTCGAAACCCAAGGCTTGATACGGATGCAGAAGGCTGGTCGCTGGGTCGATCTGATGCGCCAGCATGTGCCGGAAACCGAAAAGCTCTATACGTGGTTGAGCTATCGCGCCAAGGACTGGGCGGCGAGCAACCGCGGCCGCCGTCTCGACCATATCTGGTCGACGCCGGGCCTTGCTCCACTGTGTGGCCGAATCGACGTCTTACGTGAGGCACGCGGCTGGAAGCAGCCCTCCGACCATGTTCCCGTCATGGCCACCTTCGACTTACAGGTCTAGGAAGGACTTGGCCCGATCGAGCATGTCGCGGGCGGAATTGAATTCGCTGAGCGAGACATCAAGCTTGCCGGCCAAAGCCTTGAACACGGCGGCGCCGAATTCCGGATACTCGTCGGCAACTCTCAGAAAAAGTTTGCGGTCGATCCTGGCCGCAACCAGCGGACCGACAGCAACGGCGCTGACCGAACAGGGTGTCTTGCCAATCATCGCGACCTCGCCTAGGAACGTGCCCGGCTCGGCATGACCGATGATCTCGTTCTGGGCCCCCTTGCCGGCCCTGATTTCGGCCCGGCCGCTCAAGATCAGATAGGCGGCCAAGCCGGTCTCGCCCTGGATGAGAAGATTTTCTCCGGCGGCAAAATGCTGCCGTTCGGCGGCAAACGCGATCACCTGCAGAGGGACGGGATCGCACTCCGCGAAGATCGGTATGTTACGCAGAGTTTCCGTGTCCGCCCGGACGCTCATCTCAAACTATCCGTGAAAATCCGTCCCAATGGCCCGCCGCCCCGATTCTCCAGCCATTCGCATAAGAATCCGAATGGCCGGCAAGATCAAGGGACGAGCTTGTAGCCGCCGCCTTCGGTGACGAGAATTTCGGCATGGCCCGGATCGCGCTCGATCTTCTGCCGCAGCCGGTAGATGTGGGTCTCCAGCGTGTGGGTGGTGACCCCCGCGTTGTAACCCCACACGTCATGCAGGAGAACATCGCGGCCCACCACCAGTTCGCCGGCGCGGTAGAGAAACTTGATTATGGCGGTTTCCTTCTCGGTTAGCCGGATTTTCCTGTTGTCGTCACGGATGAGCATCTTGGCGCTGGGCTTGAAGGTGTAGGGGCCGACCTTGAAGATTGCGTCCTCACTCTGCTCGTGCTGGCGCAAATGCGCCCGGACCCGGGCCAGAAGGACGCCGAAGCGGAATGGCTTGGTGATGTAATCATTGGCGCCCGAATCAAGCCCGAGGATGGTGTCGGAATCGGAGCTCTGGCCGGTCAACATCAGGATCGGGCCCTTGTAGCCGTTGCGGCGCATGATCTTGCAAGCCTCCCGCCCGTCCATATCGGGTAGGTTGACGTCGAGCAACACCAGATCGGCGTGATCCGCCTTGGCGGCCTTGATGCCGGCGGTGGCATTGGCCGCATCGGCAACGGTGAATTCGTCATGCAGCGCGAACTGCTCTTTGAGACTGTCACGCAGCATGTCGTCGTCGTCGACGATCAGGATCTTCTTGGTCGTGGTCATGGCTGAGTTCCCGAAAACAGGGGCTTGCCGCCCGGTTTAGTGATGTTACGGTGAGCAATGCCGTTTTGAAAGCCGCCGCACAAGACAACTCGCCGTGAGGAAAATGCTCACATGCCTTCACGTTCGCGCGATCAGCCCGCGAGCCGTCTGCGGCCTTCTGACGGCCGGATCCCTCAGTGTGCCCTGTTTTCTTGGCCGTTCCGGAATGACCTATCGCAAGCGGGAAGGCGACCGTGCAACACCCGTTGGCCGCTTCGCACTCCGGCGGATTCTTTACCGGAGTGATCGCATTGTGGTTCCGCGATCGCCCTTGCCGCGGCACCCGATCGGGCCGGCGGATGGCTGGTGCGATGCCCCGGGCGACCGCAACTACAATCGCCCGGTCAGGCTGCCCTATGGAGCTAGCCACGAAGCCATCGCCCGTGACGATGGATTGTATGACATCGTCGTCATCCTCTCCCAGAATGAGTGTCCTCGCATTCAGGGCGCGGGCAGTGCCGTATTCTTTCATCTGACCGGTTCCAGCGCCGGGCCGACGGCGGGCTGCATCGCCGTCACTCTCAAAGACATGCGAAAAATTCTGGCGCTCTGCGGCCCCACGACCCGCATGGCGATCGCACCGTCTAACGCGCCGCGCGGTCGCCAAAAATCGCCGACCCCACTCGCACATGGGTGGCGCCGCAGCTGATCGCTTCCTCGAAATCGCCGCTCATGCCCATGCTCAGTCCGGAAAGCCCATTGCGGCGGGCGATTTCGCGCAACAATTCGAAGTGGCGGCGCGGCGCTTCATGCAGCGGCGGGATGCACATCAGCCCGGCGATGGCGAGCCCGATCCGGTCGCGGCAATGGGCGATGAAATCGTCCGTCTCTTCCGGATTGATGCCGGATTTTTGCGGCTCGCGGCCGACATTGACCTGGATGAAGAACCGCGGTCTCCGGCCCTGCCTGGCGATCTCGGTGGCAATAGCCTCGGCGATTTTCGGCCGGTCGATGGTGTGGATGGCATCGAACAAGGCAACCGCTTCACCCGCCTTGTTGCTTTGCAGGGGGCCTATCAGATGCAATTCCAGATCCGGCGCCTTGCGTTTGAGTTCCGGCCATTTGCCCCTGGCTTCCTGAACCCGGTTTTCACCAAATACCCGTTGCCCGGCGGAAATCACGGGTTCGATTTTGGCGGCGGAAAATGTCTTGCTGACGGCGATCAGGGTGATGCCGGCCGGATCGCGTCCGGCCGCCAGCGCTGCTTCGTGGATGCGGCGCCGGACGTCATCGAGAGCGGGATGGGACATGGCGGCCTTGGAGCTGGAGGTGCCCGCTTATGGCCGCGCTTGCGGGGCTTTTCAAGGACTGGTACTGCCAAGCCTGCAATCCGCAACCGGAAGACAGAAGGGGACCGGCCGCTTGACGACCGAACGCTACAATCCGCGCGATGCCGAGCCGCGCTGGCAGCGCTACTGGACCGAAAACCGCTGCTTCGAGGCCCGTGAGGACCGGTCGAAGCCGAAATACTACGTGCTCGAGATGTTTCCCTATCCCTCGGGGCGCATCCATATGGGCCACGTGCGCAACTATACGATGGGCGACGTGATCGCCCGCTTCCGCCGTGCCTGCGGCTACAATGTGCTGCACCCCATGGGCTGGGATGCATTCGGCATGCCGGCCGAGAATGCGGCGATTGAGCGCGGCGTCCACCCCAAATCCTGGACCTATGACAACATCGCCGCCATGCGCGCGCAATTGAAGTCCATGGGGCTGGCGTTGGACTGGAGCCGCGAAATCGCCACCTGCGATCCCGCCTATTACCGCCACGAGCAAGAAATGTTCATCGATTTCCTCGCCGCCGGCCTCGTCGAACGCAAGGTTTCGACCGTCAACTGGGACCCGGTGGACAACACGGTGTTGGCCAATGAGCAGGTGATCGAGGGGCGCGGCTGGCGCTCGGGCGCTCTCGTTGAAAAGCGCGAGCTGGCGCAATGGTTCCTGAAGATCACCGCCTATTCCAATGAACTGCTGTCGGCCCTCGACCGCCTCGACCGTTGGCCGGAAAAGGTCCGCCTCATGCAGCGCAATTGGATCGGCCGCTCCGAGGGCATGCGCTTTTCCTTTGCGCTCGAAGACGAAACGGGCAAGCTGCTCGACGAGAGACTGACGGTCTACACGACGCGGCATGACACGATTTTTGGCGCCAGTTTCTGCGCCATCTCGGCCGACCACGATCTGGCAAAGCGGCTGGCCGACGAGAACTCTCAGCTTGCCGCCTTCCGCCGCGACGTAGCCGCGCTCGGCACCAGTGAGGAATCGATCGAGCGCGCTGAAAAGAGGGGTTATCCGCTCGGTCTCTATGCCCGCCATCCGTTCCGCAAGAATGTCCGCCTGCCGGTCTATGCCGCCAATTTCGTGCTGATGGGCTATGGCGAGGGAGCGATTTTCGGCTGTCCCGCCCACGATCAGCGCGACCTCGACTTCGCCCGAAAATATGATTTGCCGGTCATACCGGTGGTCGCTCCCAAGGGCACCGATGCCACGTCTTTCAACGTCGGCAACGAACCCTATCTGGAGAAGGAAGGCGATGAGACCGTCCTGATCAATTCCGATTTCCTCGACGGCTTGAGCGTGCCGGCGGCGAAGGAAGAAATCGCCCGGCGCATGGAGGCCATGAAGATCGGCGAACGCCGGGTGAATTACCGGCTGCGCGATTGGGGCGTTTCACGCCAGCGCTATTGGGGCTGCCCCATTCCGGTGATCCACTGTCCCTCCTGCGGCACCGTGCCAGTGCCCAAGAAGGATTTGCCAGTCACCCTTCCCGAGGACGTGACCTTCGACAAGCCGGGTAATCCGCTCGACCATCATCCCACCTGGAAACACGTCAAGTGTCCCACTTGCGGGAACCAAGCGCGCCGCGAGACGGACACCTTCGATACGTTCATCGACTCATCCTGGTATTATGCTCGTTTCTGTTCGCCTGCTGCGTCTCGGCCGGTCGATGCGGCGGCGGCCGCTTACTGGATGCCAGTCGACCAATATATCGGCGGTGTCGAGCACGCGATCTTGCATCTGCTGTATTCGCGCTTCTTCGCCCGCGCCATGATGCGCACCCATCATCTCGGCATCGACGAGCCCTTCGCCAGCCTGTTCACCCAAGGCATGGTGGTTCACGAAACCTTCCAGTCCGCTTCCGGCGAGTGGGTGTTGCCGGTAGACGCGGTGCAGAAGGACGGCCGCTGGGTTCACGCCAAGACCGGCGAACCCCTGACCGCGGGCGGCATCGAGAAAATGTCGAAGTCGAAGAAGAACGTGATCGATCCCGAAGCGATCATCGAGCGCTACGGTGCCGATACGGCACGCTGGTTCATGCTTTCGGACACGCCGCCCGAGCGCGATATCGAGTGGACCGAGGCGGGAGTAGAGGGTGCTTGGCGATTCACCCAGCGTCTGTGGCGTCTGGTCAATGATGCGGTGCGCGAGGGATCGCCGGGCGAACCCACGGGCGCGGTGGGTGCGGCACTGGAACTGCGCCGCGCCGCACACCGTGCGCTTGATGCGGTGACGGGCGACCTGATGAATCTCCGCTTCAACCGGTCCATCGCGCGCATCTATGAGCTTGCCAATGCGCTGGGTGCCGCATTGCAGGCAGCGGACCGTTCCGAGCCGATGCGGTGTTCGATCCGCGAGGCCGCGGAAATCATGGTGTTGGTGTCGGCCCCGATGATGCCGCATCTCGCCGAAGAGTGCTGGCAGCAACTGGGGCATGCGAAGCCTGTCGTCGACACATCCTGGCCCAAGCTCGATACCGCCCTTGTGGTTGATGATTCCGTGACTATCGCTGTCCAGGTCAACGGCAAGCGCCGCGACGAAGTCCGACTGACCAAAGGCCTCGGCAAGGAAGCAGTTGAAGCGGTGGTCTTGAAGTTGGATAGTGTCACGAGGGCACTCGACGGCAGGCCGGTTCGCAAGGTGATCGTGGTGCCGGACCGGATCGTCAATATCGTGGGATGACGATGCAGAAACTATGCCGCGTTCTGACTTGGCTTGCCTGTGCCGCGGTGCTGGCGGCGGGCGGCTGCGGCTACCGGCCTCTTTACGGGACCACCGGCGACGACCGCGGTGTCGTGGCGGCATTGGCATCCGTATCAATTCCAGAAGCCGATACGCGGCTTGGCCAAATCGTGCGCAGCGATCTTCTCTCCGCCATGCGTCCTGCCGGAACGGCTGCGCAAGATCGTTATGTCCTGGTGTTGCAGCCGGAGGTGAAGTCCTCGAGCATTATCGACAAGCCCTTACCCAATACGACGCGCCGGTCCGTACAAGTGGTGGTAAATTTCAAACTGATGGGTGGCGACGGCGTGCTTTACAGCGGCAAGACCTTCTCGCAGGTTTCCTACGACGTGGTGCGCGAACCCTTTGCCGACATGCAGGCGGAGGCCAACGCCATGGAACGCGCGGCCCATGAGGTGAGCATGGATATCCGCTCACGGGTGGCCGCCTATTTTGCTTCGCGCTAGGGTCTCGCGTGGGCATTCTCAAGGCAGCGGCGTTCGACGGGTTTCTGAGAAATCCGCCGCCAAACCTGTGCGCCATGCTTATCTACGGCGCCGATGCCGGGGCGGTTCGCGAACTCGCCAAGCGGGCGGTCATGAAGATCGCGGGAACGGCCGATGATCCGTTCAATATGGTGCGGCTTGACGATGCGGCGCTGGCGTCCGATCCGGGGCGCCTGGCTGACGAATTCGCCTCCCTCTCGATGCTGGGCGGCAAACGGGTGGTATGGGTGACCGTTGCCGGCGAGGCCTTTCTCAAATCCGTAGAAGCGATCCTGAATGGCAGCGGCGGCGGAAATCTCATCGTGGCGGAATCTGGCAACCTCGCCAAATCATCGCGGCTGCGGACGGTTTTCGAGAAGAACGAGCGGGCTTTCGCGATTGCCGTCTACGAAGACGACGGCGATCAGATCTCGTTACTCATCGATTCGATTCTGTCGCCGCTCGGTCTTGTTCTGACGCCCGATGCCCGGGTGAGACTGCTGGAGCTTCTCGGTACAGACCGCGGCGCCGTCCGCCAGGAGATCGGGAAGCTGGCAACTTATTGCATGGGCGCCGACGAAATCGGGCTCGAGGATGTCGAGGCGGCCTGCGGAGAGTCTTCGGGCGAGGACGCGGACGGACTGGTCGATGCGGTCTTCGCTGGTGACGTGGAGCATGTGGACCGTGGCTTCACAACGCTGACCGCAGCCGGCACCGACCCAAACCGCATCCTGACGCTGGCCGGATTGCACGCGGTGAAGCTGCAATCCTTGAAGCTCGACCTCGACAGAGGCATGCGGGTGGAGGATGCGCTGCGATCGGCGAAGCCGCCGGTCTTCTTCAAGCGTCACGAGGCGGTCCGGCTGCAGTTGCGCATCTGGGATCTTGCGGCACTATTGTCGGCGGCCTCGACGCTTTCGTCCTGCACGCTGCAGATGCGCCGCACGCCGGCCCTGGCCGAAGCCCTCGCCTCGCGCGCCCTGCTGGCGCTGGCGCGCAACGGGCGGGCGCTGCACGCCGCGCTGAAATAATCAGTGTACTGATGAATTAACCGGGTCGCGTGAGACGCCGGCACATATCCTCGAGCTGTTCCAGTGAGGCATAGCGGATGGTGACGGTGCCGCCTGCGCCCTTGGCCGCAATCTCGACCTTGAGTCCGAGAGATTCGCTGACGCTCTTTTCCAGGGCACGCGTGTCGGCATTTTTTTCTGACCGCGCCTTGCGTGCCGCCGCCGGTGCCGTTTTACGCGTCAGTTCCTCGGCCTCGCGCACCGACAGGCCAAGCTTGATGATCTGATCGGCAAGTTCGGCCGGCGAGTCGGTGGCAACCAGGGTGCGGGCGTGGCCGGCGGTGAGTTTTCCGTCCTCGATCATCTGGCGCACCGAGTCGGGCAGCGTCAGGAGCCGGAGCGTGTTGGCGATGTGGCTACGGCTCTTGCCAACCGAATCGGCGAGCTGTTGCTGGGTGTAGTTGAACTGGTCGAGGAGCATTCCGTAGGCGCGGGCTTCCTCAAGCGGATTGAGATCGCTGCGCTGGATGTTCTCGATCAGCGCGATCTCGAGGGCCTCACCGTCGCTCAATTCTCGGATCAGAACCGGGACTTCATGAACACCCGCCTTTTGTGCCGCCCGCCAGCGCCGCTCGCCTGCAACGATCTCAAAGTCTCCGTCGCCGCGCGGCCGCACCACCAAAGGCTGCAGAAGTCCCTTGTCACGGATCGACTTGGCCAGGTCTTCCAGATCGGCGTCAGCGAAATGTTTGCGGGGATTGTTGGGGCTGGCATGGAGGAATTCGACCGGCAGGTGCCGCAGGCTGCGGATATTCTCCACTATGGCCTCTTCGCTCGTATCTTCGCCGATCAAGGCGGCAAGACCGCGGCCTAGCCTTTTCTTTTGTGCCTGCATCATGCCGCTGCCCCGGTCCCGCAAATACTGTACCGCCCCCGGTACGATTGAGTGTTACGCTAACGAATCGATCATGCGGCTCGCAATTCGCGCTCGCGCCGGATCACTTCCGAGGCGAGTTTAATATAGGCCTGCGAACCGCTGCAGCTGTTGTCATAGAGCAAAACCGGCTTGCCATAGGAGGGCGCCTCCGAGACCCGCACATTGCGCGGGATGACTGTCTGGTAGACCTTGTCGCCGAGCACACTGCGCACGTCGTCCGCCACCTGTTCCGACAGGCTGTTGCGACGGTCGAACATGGTCAGCACCACGCCTTGGATGACGAGCCGTGGATTGAGGTTTGCCTTCACCCGTTCAACTGTCTTGAGAAGTTGGCTCAAGCCCTCCAGCGCAAAGAATTCGCATTGCAGAGGCACCAGCACGGCGTCGGCCGCCGACAGCGAATTGATGGTGAGGAGATTGAGCGATGGCGGGCAATCGATCAGAATGTAGCTGTAGCGCCGGAAAGGGCCGGTATCGGCCTGCAGCCGCTTGATGGCGTCGGCCAGCCGGAATGTCTTGCGGTCGATTTCCGCCAGTTCGAGCTCGGCGCCGAGCAGGTCCATGGTCGAAGGCACGCAGTAGAGCCGCGGAATACCCGATTCGACGATCACCTCCCGAAGCTCTGCCTCGCCCATCAGCACATGATAGGAGGATTTCTGCGCCGGTTTCCGGGCAATACCGAGACCGGTGCTGGCATTGCCTTGCGGGTCGAGATCGATGATCAGCACCGTCTCGCCTACCGCCGCCAGAGCCGTACCAAGATTGATCGCAGTCGTGGTCTTACCGACGCCGCCCTTTTGGTTGGCCACGGCGAGAATACGGGCACCAGACGGGCGGGTAAGTGGGAAATCAGGATGGGACACGGGAAGCCTTTTTCACCACGAGTATGACGCCGTTCGAATCAGTCAGACTCGGATGCCTTTCCACAATGATTCTCCAGGATTTAGAGGCCTCGGTCAATTCGGCATCCACATCTTGTCCCTTGTGGAAAAGTCCAACCGCGCCGGCTTTGAGGAAGGGCTCGGCCTGATCGAGCAGCCGGCCGAGCGGCGCCAGGGCCCGCGCCGTCACCACATCGGCGTGCGGACGGCCGGGGTCTGACTCGATCGCTTCGATCCGCACATGGTGAATGACAGCCTTAGCCCCGCATTGCCGCGCCGCCTCGCGCAGGAAGGCGGCCTTCTTGCCGTTGCTCTCGTAAAGATGGACCTCAAGGCCGGTGACGATGGCGAGAACCAGGCCGGGAATACCGGCGCCCGAACCCAGATCGGCGATGGTCCTGGTCCCCGGGGGAATGAGCGGGATGAGCTGCAGGGCATCGAGAACGTGGCGTTGCCACACGTGGCCCGCGGTCGAAGGTCCAATCAGATTGATGCGCTGCTGCCATTGCAGCAGGAGGGCCACGTAGCGCTCGAGCCGCGCCAATGATTCACGTGAAACATTGAAGCGCTGCAACATGTCATCCGGCAGCGGACCCGCCATGGCTCTCAGGCGCTCTTGCCGCCGGCACGGCGTCTGACATGGCCGAGGAGGACCACCAGCGCCGCCGGCGTCATACCGTCGATCCGGGCAGCCTGGCCAAGCGTCGCCGGCCGCACCCGGGCGAGCTTGGACCGGGCCTCGGCCGACAGGCTCGGAATGGCCGCGTAGTCCAACTCATCCGGCAGGGTCAGCTGTTCTTCCTTGCGCAACGCTACGATGTCCGCTTCCTGCCGCTGGGAATAGCCAGCGTAGACCGCATCGGCTTCAAGCGCCGCAATGGCGAATGGCGGCAGTGCCCCAAGCTCGGGCCAGAGTGACTGGACGCGCTCCAGGCCCACTCCGGGCATGGCAATGAGTTCCAGCGCGCTCCGCCACTGGCCATCCTGGTTGACCTTGAGCCCCAGCCTGGCGGCAGCCGAAGAGGTAAGGCCAAGACTGCTAGCAAGCCCACGCGCCCTCTCGAGGACCGACCGCCGTTCACGAAACCGCTCGCTGCGAACCTTGCCTACAATACCGAGTTGGATCGCCTTCGGCGTCAACCGTTCGTCGGCATTATCGGCCCTGAGCGTCAGCCGGTACTCGGCCCGCGAGGTAAACATCCGGTAGGGCTCCGATACGCCGCGTGTGACCAAATCATCGACCATCACGCCGATGTAGCCTTCGGCCCGGTCGAACACCCTAGCGCACTCACCTCCGGCCCGTCGGGCAGCATTGAGGCCGGCAAGCAGGCCTTGGGCGGCGGCCTCCTCATAACCGGTCGTACCGTTGATCTGACCGGCCAGAAACAGCCCGCCTATGGCCTTCACTTCGAGCCCGGCAGTGAGTTCGCGGGGATCGACATAGTCATACTCAATGGCATAGCCGGGCCGCAGGATATGAACCTTCTCGAGCCCGGGAATGGTCCGGATGAAACCGTCCTGGACGTCTTCCGGCAGAGAGGTGGAAATCCCGTTCGGGTAGACCGTATGGTCATCCAGCCCTTCTGGCTCAAGGAAAATCTGGTGCGAGGACTTATCGCGGAAACGGAAGATCTTGTCCTCGATCGAGGGACAATAGCGCGGACCCACCCCTTCGATCTGACCGGAATACATCGGCGAGCGATGCAGGTTGTCGGCGATCAGCCGGTGCGTTGCGTCCGTCGTCTGGGTGATGAAGCAGGAAATTTGCGGTGTGACGATCCGTTCCGTGAGAAAGGAGAATGGCACCGGTTCGGTATCGCCCGGCTGTTCTTCCAGTTTCTCCCAGGCAATGGTTCTACCGTCGAGCCTGGCCGGCGTTCCGGTCTTGAGCCGCCCAAGCTTGAGGCCGGCATCGGCAAGCTGCTCCGACAGTCCAAGTGCCGGCGGATCGCCGGCGCGGCCCGCCGGAATCTTTTTCTCGCCGATATGGATCAATCCGCGCAGGAATGTGCCCGTCGTCAGCACAACGGTACGGCTGCGAATCGTACGGCCATCCTCGGTGACAATTCCCGCAACCTCGCGTCCTTCGAGAACAAGCCCGCTCACTGCGCCTTCGATAACAGCGAGATTTTCATGTTCACGGATTTCGCTCTGCATCGCCAGCCGATAGAGCTTGCGGTCGGCCTGGGCGCGCGGTCCCCGCACCGCCGGGCCCTTGGAGCGGTTGAGCAGCCGGAACTGGATTCCGGCCCGGTCGGCGACCCGGCCCATGAGTCCGTCGAGCGCATCGATCTCGCGCACCAGATGTCCCTTGCCCAATCCGCCAATGGCCGGATTGCACGACATCTCGCCGATACTGGAAAATTTATGCGTGACCAGGACCGCGCGCGCGCCGGCCCGCGCCGCAGCGCTTGCCGCTTCAGCGCCGGCATGGCCGCCACCCACCACAATCACATCATAACTCATCGTCATGCGGGGCTCTTTAATGGAGCAGGCCCTCCCGGTCAAAGGAACGCCCGCGTTTCACGTGAAACAGGGTTAGCTATTTTCCGATACAGAATTCGCTGAAGATCGAGTCCAGCAGGTCTTCGACATCTATCCTCCCGGTTACCCGCCCCAGACAATGGGCAGCCCTGCGCAGATCTTCCGCCCTGAGTTCCAGATGCCCGCGGTCATACCGAAGTGAATCGTTGAGATACCGAATCGATTCCGTGATCGCCTGTTTCTGCCGTGCCCGGATGATCACCGAATCTTCGGCCAGCCGGAACTCCCGCTTCACCAGATCAGTCAGGCTGGCGAGCACCGCAGGCAGACCAGCACCAGTGCGCGAAGAAACAAGAAGCACATTCTCCGGATGCTGCCGATGCAGATCGGAGTGCTGCAGTAGGTCGGATTTGTTGTGCACCCAGAGCAGCGGTATGTTGTCCGTCGCGGGAGGACGGCTTTCAACAATATCGGGCGCGCTCACCCAGACGACGACGTCGGCGCCGTCCAATTCGCGTTTCGTCCTCGCCATACCGATTTCCTCGATTTCATCGCCGGCCTCCGCACGCAGTCCCGCCGTGTCGGTGAGAATGACCGGCATGCCGCCGAGGTCGATCATGACTTCGATCGCATCCCGCGTCGTGCCGGGCCGCGACGACACAATCGCCGCATCGCGCGCCGCAATGGCGTTGAGCAGACTCGACTTACCGGTATTGGGAGCCCCCGCCAGTACGACCTTGATACCGGTGCGTATGGCCGAGGCCCGTTCCGCCTTGGCCAATGCTTCTGACATCGCTGCGGCAAGTTCTGCCGTTTTCGGCGTCACATCGCGAATGGCCGCTTCCGCCACGCCCTCTTCCTCGGCGAAGTCCAATGCTGCTTCCACATGGGCGAGTATTCCGATCAGCTGGCCGCGCCAGGCTTCATAGACGGAACTTGCCTCGCCCAGCAGATGGTTGAGCGCCTGGCGCTGCTGCATCTGCGTCCGGGCGCGCAGCAGATCGGCGAGGCCTTCGGCTTCGACCAGATCCATCCGGCCATTGGCGAAGGCCCGCCGGGTGAACTCGCCAGCCTCCGCCGGCCGTACCCGGTCGAACCGGTTGAAGGCCGCAAACAGCGCCATCACCACCGCCTGACTGCCATGCACATGGAACTCCGCCACATCCTCGCCCGAGACGGTATTGGAGCCCGGCAGCCACAGGATGACCGCCTGATCGATGATTTCACCCGTCACCGAATCGGTAAGCTTCCGGAGGCTGGCCATTCGCGGCTTGGGTCGTTCGCCGGCGATCTTCTCCAGCACCCCGCCGGCCGCAGGACCGCTAACCCGGATGACCGCGATACCGGCAATACCGGCGCCGGTTGACTGTGCATAAATCGTGTCTGAAGTCATCATTTCGGAATCGAATCGATACTTTCTTGGGTTTCCAGTTTCGCTTCCCCGGCTATGGCCCTAGCATGTCCCGGTTTGAGGCCAGGAACAATGCCACGCAACGAGCTCGACCGCGAGATCAGCCCCTATCTGCTCCAGCATAGAGACAATCCGGTCCACTGGATGGGCTGGGGTGAACCAGCCTTTGCCAGGGCCCGGACGGAGGACAAACCTATCCTACTCTCGGTCGGCTATGCCGCCTGTCACTGGTGCCATGTCATGGCCCATGAAAGCTTCGAGGATCAGGCCACCGCCGACCTCATGAATACCAACTTCGTCAACATCAAGGTCGATCGCGAGGAACGGCCCGACGTCGACCGTATTTACATGAATGCCCTGCATGCCCTCGGCGAGCAGGGCGGCTGGCCCCTCACCATGTTCCTGACACCCGCAGGAGAACCCTTCTGGGGCGGCACCTATTTCCCGCCCGAAAGCCGCTACGGACGCCCGGGATTCAAACATGTCCTGTCCGAAATCGCCCGTATCTGGCGCAGTGAACGTCATAAAGCCCATGCCAACTCGGCAACACTGACAGCGGCGCTAAACCAGTCCGAGGCCCCGCCGCAATCCGTCGACATGACGCCTACCCAACTTCAGGGCGCGGCAACGGCCATGCTGCGCGCCATCGACATGGACCTGGGCGGCCTCAAGGGCGCACCCAAATTTCCGCAGGCGCCGATCTTCTCGTTCCTGTGGTCGGTCCATGAACGCCGGCCATCCGAAGTCATTGCCGCGGCCGTCGAGCGCACTCTCACGCAGATTTGCCAGGGCGGCATCTATGACCATCTCGGCGGCGGCATGGCCCGCTATTCGGTCGATCCCCATTGGCTGGTGCCGCATTTCGAGAAAATGCTCTACGACAACGCGCAACTCGTAAGCCTCCTGACGCGTTGCTGGCTGCGCAACCGCCATCCGCTGTTCCGCGTCCGGACGGAAGAAACGATCGGCTTTGTCTTGCGTGACATGACAACCGCCGACGGCGCCTTCGCCGCCAGCTATGACGCCGACTCCGAAGGCGAGGAGGGCAAATTCTATGTCTGGACCAAGGAGGAGATTGAATCCCTGCTCGATCCGCCGGCGGCGGAACTCTTTTGCTCCGCCTACGGAGTAACGACCGAGGGTAATTGGGAGGGCCACACGATCCTCAACCGCTCGCATGCGCTCGCGCTCCGCGATGAAGCAATCGAGCAGAAACTCGCTGCCGCGCGCCAGATTCTATTCGACAAGCGGTTGCAGCGGATTCATCCCGGCTTCGACGACAAGGTCCTTGCCGATTGGAACGGCCTGATGATTGCCGCACTCGCCGAAGCTGCCTTGGTCTTCGGCCGCGACGACTGGACAGAGGCCGCCGTCCGCGCCATGGACCGGGTCATGGCCCTGCTCTGGCGCGATGCTCATCTGCTGCATTCTTACCGTGCCGGTCAGAGCCGCCACGAAGCCACCGCCGAAGGTTATGCCAATCTGATCACCGCCGCCCGGGCGCTCCACACACTCACCGGATCGCACCGCTACATCGCCACGGCGGAAATACTTGTCCGCGCCCTGATCGCCCATTTCTGGGATGAGAAGACCCAAAGCCTGTTCTTTTCATCCGACTGGGCCGACGGGCTGATCTCCCGCACCCGCTCGGTTCACGACGATGCAACACCAAATGCCAACGGCATTATGCTTGGAAATTTCGCCGCTCTTTTCCATTTGACCGGCAACCGTGATTATTTCGAACGCGCCGACGCGATTGCTGTAACTTTCTCCGCAACGGCATTATCCAATCCCTTCGTCGCTCCGTCTTTGATGAAGAACGCCGGTCTGCTTTCCGATCCGGTGCAACTTGTGCTCTCCGGCGAAGGTGGCTCGGAGCTCCTCATGGAAGCGTTGCCCCATACCGGCCTCGACATCATTTTCGAGAAGGTCGCGTCTCCGGCGGACCTCGCCGCGGATCATCCGGCCTTTGCCAAAGCTGCAGCGGGTGGTCCGGCGCGGCTCTATATCTGCCGCGGACAGGTCTGTGCCGCACCGGCCGCAACGCGCGAAGAGGTGCGTGCCGCGCTCGAACTTCTCGGCCTTGCGAAGGCCTGATCAGGCATTCATCGATTCGAAGAAATCACCGTTGGTCTTGGTCTGGCGCAGCTTGTCGAGCAGGAACTCGATGGCATCCACGGTTCCCATCGGATTGAGGATGCGGCGGAGCACATAGGTCTTCTTCAGGACATCGGGCTTCACGAGCAGTTCTTCCTTGCGCGTGCCGGAACGCAATATATCGAGTGCCGGGAATACCCGCTTGTCGGCCACCTTGCGGTCGAGGATGATTTCCGAATTGCCGGTGCCTTTGAACTCTTCGAAGATCACTTCGTCCATGCGGCTGCCGGTAT
>CAYOZR010000064.1:0-17126 GCA_964408555.1 uncultured Aestuariivirga sp. | reverse complement strand
ATTGGACCCTTGGCGGCAGGCGCGGCGGCATTCTCGGCGCTGCTGGCGATTTACTTCGGCGTGCTCACCCTCGTGTCGGGTTGGAGCTTCACCGTTTCCCAGTTTGCCGAATTCTGGCCTTACATCGTTACGCTGGCGCTCGGATTCGGCGCCCAGGCCGGGCTATATCTGCATCTGAGGCAGCTGAGCGTGAATCACCATCACGCCCATCGCATGATCGCCGCGTCCGGCACGACGTCCACCGCCGCCATGCTCGCCTGCTGCACCCACTATCTGGCCAACCTGTTGCCGGTGCTCGGCGCGGTGGGGGCCGTAAGCCTCGCCGCGCAATACCAGGTCGAGTTGTTCTGGATCGGCCTTGCGTTCAATGCCGCGGGTCTTGCCTATATCGGCCGCCAGGTTTGGCTGGCCAGAAGAGCTTATCTTGGGAGCCACACATGCTGAGGCTGTTATCCGCGCTTGTCATCGGCACACTGGCCTTCGGGCTGGTTCTGTTGAATCCCGCCCCTTCGTCTGCCGCGCCGGCCTTCGCGGCCCAGAGCAGCGAGGAGGCGGGAGTGCGCGTGGTCGTGACGCCACTGACCCTCGGACCGGGCGCGGCGATCTGGGAATTCGAAGTTGTCATGGACACCCACAGCAAACCCCTGGACGAGGATCTTGCCCAGGCTGCCGTGCTGGTGGACGAGGCCGGCCGCCGTTATCCTCCGCCGGCTTGGCAAGGCGACCCGCCGGGCGGGCACCATCGCAAGGGCGTCCTCCAGTTTGCGGCGCCCGCCGAGATGCCAAAATCCGTCGAATTGCGGATCGACGGTGTCGGCGGAGCCGGAATCCGGACATTCCGTTGGCAACTGGAGTAGCAACCCGCGCCGGCAATGGGGATGGTGGGCGATACTGGACTCGAACCAGTGACCCCTGCGATGTGAACACAGTGCTCTACCAACTGAGCTAATCGCCCGCTTCGGGGTGGGCGGGATATAGGCGGAGGCCGTGCTCCAAGTCAAGAATCGAAGGCCCGGGCAAGCGTTTCCCACATCTCGTCGTAATGCGTCACCACGAAATCCGGGCCGTATTCGGCGATGGGGCGCGGCGTATAGCCGAAGGGCACGGCAATGATGGGAACCCCGGCGGCGCGCGCGGTGAGAATGTCGGTCTCGCTGTCGCCCACCATGATGGTTTTGGCATCGCGGAGGCCGAGCCTGGCGACAGTCTCATAAAAGGGCTGGGGATCGGGCTTGGCGACGCCGATCGTGTCGGGCCCGACGATGGCGCCGAAATAGTGGCGAAGCTCAAGCGCCTCGAGCAGCTTGATCGACAGGCTTTCCAGCTTGTTGGTGCAGATGCCGAGATGGATGCCCTCGGCCCGGCAGCGGTCGAGGAAGCCCGTCAGCCCCGTGTGCCCCTTGTTTGATCTTAGTCAAAGCGACGAATGCGGTGTTGTGAGCAAATTCCATATCAACAGATTTGCCGTGTCTTCGGCGATGAAGTGGGTTGGAAATGGGCGGCGTCTACACGGCAACCGAAGGATTTCAACGGCTCAGAGGCGGCGATCCGGTTTTCCTTGCTGAAGATGCTTGCCTGATCGTCCGCCGGCCTGCGATGAGTTGCAGCCTGTGTAAGGAAGCCTGCCCAGCGGGCGTTCTTTCCGGAAACCGGTGGACGGTCGCCTTGGAGGCTGAAGGCTGTATCGGCTGCGGTCTCTGTGCCGCGGCGTGTCCAACAGGGGCGATCAGCGTCGAAGGATTCGCTGTCGCCGATCGCGTTCCACCGACGGAGCCGGCTCGTCTGACCATCGAGTGTCGACGCGTCCCATCTGCACTGCGTTCGGATAACGCCATTGTTGTTCCCTGCCTTGGTGGACTAACGCTACCGGACCTTCTCGATCTTTCGGCCACAACGACAGCGGCGATCGCCGTTCAAGACCGGGGCTGGTGCAGTGAATGCCCGGTCGGCGGCCGTTCCGGTCCCTGGCAGACGAACCTCGATAGCACAAAGTCAATTCTCGGTCAGGTTGATCCCCATCGCGCTGCCTCGCTGGTCGTCGAGGAAGTCCCGATTCCAATTGAAGAGGCGGAACCCGTCGCTGACTCACTGCGGCCCGGCAGGCAGTTGAACCGCCGAATCTTCTTCCGGCAGCTGGCCGGCCTGTCACCGCCCCATGACGCCAGGGAATCGAAGCGAATCGTGTTCGGGCGTGGTGCGGTCCGGCCAATTCAGCGTCAGCGCGTACTTGCAACAATCGGAAGTCTTGCGGGCGATCTCGGAATCCCGGTCCCGGCCGGCCTGATGCCGGTCATAGAGATTGGCGATGCATGTGAACTGCATGGGATCTGTGCGGCCATATGCCCGACCGAGGCGCTGCAGAAGGTGGCTTTTGATGATGGCACGCTCGCCATCGAGTTTGATGCCCAAAGCTGTACCGCGTGCGGCGAGTGCCAGCGGGCGTGTCCGCGCAAGGCTTTGAGTTTGTGGCCGGAAGGCGGTCATGAGCTGCGCGACTATCCGGTCACGCTGGTGTCGCGGCACTCCAAGACCTGCAATGGATGTGGAGCGGCCTTCGTTTCCGCAAGAGGCAGTACCGATGATCTCTGCACGGTGTGTAACCGCTCGATCGATGTGATGCGCAACATGTCTGATTTCTTGTCTGGAAGGCAGCTCACGAGCTGACGGCCATCAATGCGGCTGCGCCACGCCGATGAAGTGGGGCCGCGAGGAGGAAGATGATGAACGACCTTGGACTCACGGCCAACCGCCGGAAATTCTTGCAGGCCACAGCGGCGACGGGTGCAGTTGGTGCCGCGGGGCTGCTAATCGCCGAATCCGGAAAGCCGGTCAAAGCACAGACCGCTCCGGCTTCCGCTCCGCCGGTAACGACCATTACCAAGAGCATCTGTCATCAGTGTCCGGCGCGCTGTGGCATCGATGTCTACGTGACCGATGGAAAGGTCCATGCCATCTACGGCACGCTGGACAATCCGATCTCGAACGGCAAGCTGTGCCCCAAGGGCCATCTTGGCGCCTATATCCTCTACGATCCCGATCGGGTCACCGGACCGATGAAGAGGAGCAACCCCAAGAAGGGGCGTGACGAAGATCCGAAATGGGTGCCGATCGGTTGGGACGAAGCGCTGGATACGATCGCCGCGCGTCTCAATACACTGCGCGACAAGGGCGAGCAGCACCGGTTCGCCATCCTGTCGGGGCGCGGCTGGGGATCGACCGATGCCGGGCTCACCGAGAATTTCGGCAAGCTCTACGGCACGCCGAATGCCGGTCTCGGCCACTCGTCCATCTGCTCGGACGGGAGCAAGCGCGCCAAGCAGCTGTTGGACGGCAACTACGCCTACAACGCCTATGACTATGCCAACACCAACTATCTGCTGATTTTTGGCGCCGCCTTCCTCGAAGCCTATCGGCCCTTCAACGGCAATATGCAGACTTGGGGCCATATCCGAACCAAGTCGCCGAAGACAACAGTGACGATGGTCGATATCCGCGTCACCACCACGGGGGCGGCGGCGGATCACTTGTTGCTGGTCAAACCGGGAACCGATGGTGCTCTGGCTCTCGCCATTGCCCATGTGATCCTCACCGAAGGCCTGTGGGACAAGAAGTTTGTCGGCGACTTCTTGAGCGGCACCAATCAGTTCAAGACCGGACAGACGATCGACCCCCTGTTCTTCCAGGAACGCTGGACGCAAGGGTTGATCGATTGGTGGAATGCCGAGTTGAAGGATCGCACCCCGGAGTGGGCATCGGAGATCACGACGCTCCCCGCCAAGCAGATTTACGCGGTGGCCCGGGATTTCGGCACCACGCGTCCCGCCATGGCGATATTCGAGCGCGGGCCGACCACCCATAGCAACGGCGTCTACAACGGCATGGCGATCCACGCGCTCAACGCACTGGTCGGCGCCATGTATGCCGTCGGCGGCTTGATGAATCAGATGAGCGTTCCCTACGGCAAATTGCCCTGGAACGTCGACGACTACATCGACGATATCGCCAAGGCCGCTGCCGAAAGGAAAATGGACCGGATCGATCGCGTCAAGACCAAGGAGGGTCCGTTGTGGTCGAACCAGATCCAGGGCATTCCCGACTATCACCTGGAGGGCAAGCCCTACAAACTCGACACTCTGATGTTCTATACCACCAACCCGATCTTCTCGACGTCGGATTGCACGCGCTGGGAGAAGGCGCTGCAGGATATCTTCGTCATCGAGACATCGCCCTTCCCGAGCGAAACGGCGGCCTTCGCCGATCTCGTCGTCCCGGATCACACCTATCTTGAGCGCTGGCAGGACTCGCCGACCTATCCCAACAAGGGCTGGCCGCAGACCGGCCTGCGCGTTCCGGCGGTGCCGCCGATCCACGATACCAAGCATTTCGGCGACACGCTGATCGAGATCGGCAAGCGCATCAAGGGGCCGATGGGCGGGTATTACAAGCAGGTTGGCAACGTCGAGAATGTGCTGCGCGCCATCGCCAAGGGCTTCGAGGCAAATCCCGGCGACAATGGGGTCAACAGTTTCGAGACCTGGGCCGAGAAGGGCGTCTGGTACAAGAAGCCCTATCTCTGGCGCCAGATCAATGGTGATTTCTTCGAGTGGGATGGCGTCGACTACCGGAAGCCGATGACGGCCGAGGACGTCAAGGCCAAGCTTATCAAGACCGAGTCCGGCAAGTTTGAGCTCAAGTCTACATACCTGGAGAAATATGCCCAATTCGTGAACGAGAAACTCGGCGTGCCGGTGGATCGCGTCGGCTATCCGCAATGGCTACCGCCGAAATATTCCAGCGAGGGCGACCTTTTCCTGGTGACGCCAAAGACCGTGCTGCACGCGGAAGGGCGCAGCGCCAACCTGCCGCATGCGATTTCGCTGTATCAGCCTGTTTCCGGCGGACGCAATCAGGTTTTCCTCGAAATGCATCCCAAGGCCGCCGCCGCGCGGGGCATCGGCAACGGCGATCTGGTACGCGTCGTCTCGACCATAGGCTCGATTGAAACGCGTGTGCATATCACGCCAGCCGCCCGGCCAGACACTATCGTTCTGCCCTTCGGTTTCGGCCACTGGGCGCACGGCCGCTGGGCAAAGAATCGTGGCGGCAACGGCTCGGCCATCATCCCGAACGTGTCTGAACCGATCTCCGGACAGGAGGCCAAGTTCTCGTGTCTGGTCAAGGTCGAGAAAGTTGAATCGCAGGTTTAAGGAGAATCACAATGCCTCGTTGGGGAATGGTCATTGACCTCGAGAAATGCACCGGCTGCCAAGCCTGCACCACTGCCTGCCAGATGGAGAACAGCCGGCTGCCCGGAGAAAACTGGCAGGACGTGCTGTTCTACAACGAAGGCGAGTTCCCGACCGGCAAGCTCACCTGGCTGCCGCGCCCCTGTATGCACTGCGAAAACCCGTCATGCGTGGCCGTGTGCCCCACCGGGGCAAGCTACAAGACCGACGACGGCGTCGTGCTCATCGATTGGGAAAAATGCATCGGCTGCAAGTACTGCATGATCGCCTGCCCCTATGGCGTGCGCTTCTGGGCCGAAGAGAAGCAGAAGACCCAGCCCGATATCCGCAAAGTCTTTCCGGCCGATGGCGACAAGGTCTGGGATCCGCCCTATAAGATGCCGGAACACCTGCAGAATCCCAAGCAGGGTTGCGGCATTCAGCCGAAGAACGTCGTGTCGAAATGCACCTTCTGCTATCACCGCATCTCCAAGGCGCCGGAAGGCACCGTGGACTTTGACCCGCAAGATCCGGCGTTGCGCGAATTCACCCCGGCCTGCGTGGTCACCTGCTCGCCGACCGCGCGCTACTTCGGCGACCTCGACAATCCCGAAAGCCAGGTGCGCCAGCTGATCTCCGAGAAACGCGGCACCCGGCTTCTCGATCAAACCGGCAACCGCCCGCAGGTGTATTACCTGGCCGGCGAAGCGCCTGCCATTCCCGAGATGCGCTCGGTGCGCGAGAAATATTCGAAATGACGGAGAGCATCATGTCAGTCACATCCACTTCTTATGCCCCGCCGCCGCTCATCCATTTTCGTCGCCGTCCGTCAAACCGGGCGATCGCGATAATGATCCTCGGAGTGATCAGCTTTGCGGTCAGCACGCCTTATGTCTTCTACCGCCTCTGGACCGAGGGTCATGCCGCCTTCAACACCTCGAGCGACATGGCCTGGGGCGCGCCCATCGCCTTCTACCTCTTCTTCCTGCTGACCTCGTCGGGGATGTCGATTCTGACCTCGCTCGACACTGTCTTCGGGATGCGGCTGTTCTATCCGGTCACCAAGCGGATGGTGTTCCTGTCGATCTGCTGCCTGATCGCCGGCTTCTCGATCCTCGCGCTGGAAATCGGGCGGCCGTTCCGCATGCTCTGGGCGCTGCCGTTCTCGTTTCAGTTCCACTCGCCGATGTGGTGGATGGGGGTGTTCTACTCGCTGGACTTGATTCTACTGATCGTCAAGTTCTGGCTCTTGCACCGCGGCCGCTGGCATGACCGGGTCACCCACTGGCTCAGCATCGCCTCTTTCGCGGTCAGCGTCGCCGCACCCGGCACGCTGGGGCTGGTATTCGGGATGATGGCGATGCGCCAGGCCTGGTTCAGCCCGATCATGCCGATGTACTTCATTCTGATCGGCTTCACTTCGGGCATCGCGTTCCTGATGTTCTTCGCCTCGATCCTGCCGCATGACCTGACCAAGGACCTGACCCCCGCCATGAACCGGCTGTTCAGCGAAACCCTGCCGCGGCTGTTCTTCATCACCCTGCTGGCCGTGATGGGAATGCGCTTCGGCCAGATCATCACCAACCTGTGGAGCAATTTCGACGGCATGGACGCGCACTGGCTGGCGCTGAACTCGCCGCTTTACTGGGTGGAAATCGTGCCCGGGCTGATCATTCCAGCCGCGCTGATGGCCCTCGACAGCCTGCGCCGCCAGCGCCTCGTGCAGGCGATCGCGGGGCTTGCCTTCATGATCGGCATGTTCACAGGCCGGCTCGAATTCCTGATCAACGGCCAGAAGGTACCTTTGTTCAAGGGCTCATGGGCGGGTTACGTGGACTACTGGCCGTCGGCAACCGAGTGGATGATGGTGCCGGTCGGTGTCGGCGTGTTCCTGATGCTCTACGGCGCCGGCTGCTGGCTCCTGACGCTCTGGGACACCGGAGCGTCTGAGCATGCCTGAGTTCGAATGCACTCATGAAGGGTCAAATCCGGCCCTTTGTGAGGGTACCTAAGGTTCACATAGTTGCGGGGCTTTCACATGTTTCACATCCGGACTTTTCTTTTCTCGCTTCCTATCGCAACAGCTTGCATCCTCG
Organism: uncultured Aestuariivirga sp.; assembly: GCA_964408555.1. Taxonomy (GTDB): domain Bacteria; phylum Pseudomonadota; class Alphaproteobacteria; order Rhizobiales; family Aestuariivirgaceae; genus Aestuariivirga. The sequence goes on along the minus strand of CAYOZR010000064.1, from coordinate 9,805 downwards.
GACTTCCGCCGGCTGGACAAACCCAGGATGCACAGCCGATTCCAACATCGGAGCAAGGCAAGGAGCCGGGAAACTGGGGCCTGGCTCCCTTCATCCCTATTCCCATCCTCGCCCTCAGTGCCGAGGCCAAGCAGACGGTTCGCGACTTTGAGGACCAGCAGTTGCGTGAGCGACGGGCGCTGGAGGACAAGTACGATGAGGAGCTTCGGGCTCTATTGAAACGGCAGGCGGATGAACGGGAAGCCCTCGTGTTGCGCCTCGTGCAACCATGATCGGTGAACTCGCGGCGTCAAGAATCAATGCGAGGTTTCCGGCGGCATCGGAGGCCCGGAAGCCGAGCGCATGACTTACTTCCGCATCGGCCAGCATGGCACTGTGCCGGCGTTGTCCAGTCACATTGGCATTTGGAAGGAATGGTGGGCAATACTGGACTCGAACCAGTGACCCCTGCGATGTGAACACAGTGCTCTACCAACTGAGCTAATCGCCCGCTTCGGGGTGGGCGGGATATAGGCGGAGGCCGTGCTCCAAGTCAAGAATCGAAGGCCCGGGCAAGCGTTTCCCACATCTCGTCGTAATGCGTCACCACGAAATCCGGGCCGTATTCGGCGATGGGGCGCGGCGTATAGCCGAAGGGCACGGCAATGATGGGAACCCCGGCGGCGCGCGCGGTGAGAATGTCGGTCTCGCTGTCGCCCACCATGATGGTTTTGGCATCGCGGAGGCCGAGCCTGGCGACAGTCTCATAAAAGGGCTGGGGATCGGGCTTGGCGACGCCGATCGTGTCGGGCCCGACGATGGCGCCGAAATAGTGGCGAAGCTCAAGCGCCTCGAGCAGCTTGATCGACAGGCTTTCCAGCTTGTTGGTGCAGATGCCGAGATGGATGCCCTCGGCCCGGCAGCGGTCGAGGAAGCCCGTCAGCCCCGGATAGGCAACGCTGTCTATCGCGATGTTCTGGGCGTAATGGATGACGAATTCCTGGTACAGCGTTTCCACCGCCCGCGGCGGCACCGCGGCCCCCGTCGCCTCGCAGCCGCGCGCGATCAGCGCCCGCGCCCCATGGCCCACGAAAACCCGCACTTCCGCCATGCTGATCGGCCGCCGGCCGAGGGTGGCCAGCACATGATTGGTGGCCAGCATCAAGTCGGGCGCGGTATCGACCAGCGTGCCGTCGAGATCGAAAATTACCGCCCGTTCCGGCATGGAAACTCCATCCATCTCACCCGTTTGTTCCCCCGCACGCCCTGTGCTAAGAGGCCGCCAACTCAAGACAGGAGGCCTCCCATGGACATCCGCAAAAGCCAGGCTCTGCGCGACATACTCAAGGACAAGTCGCTGCTCAAGGACAAATGCTACATCGCCGGAAAGTGGGTGGGCGGCAAGGACCACATCGACGTCACCAACCCGGTGAACGAGGCGGTGATCGTATCCGTCCCCAGGCTCGGCACAAGCGAGACCCGCGAGGCGATCGAGGCCGCCGCCAAGGCCCAGAAGGATTGGGCGAAAAAGACCGCCAAGGAACGCTCCATCATCCTGCGCAAATGGTTCACCCTGATGATGGAGAACCAGGAGGACCTGGCCCAGATCATGACGGCGGAGCAGGGCAAGCCCTTGGCCGAAAGCCGCGGCGAAGTCGCCTATGGCGCCTCCTTCATCGAGTTCTTCGCCGAGGAAGCCAAGCGCATCTACGGCGAGACGATCCCGTCGCCCTGGCCCAATGCCCGCATGATCGTGGTGCGCCAGCCGGTGGGTGTCGTGGCGGCGATCACCCCATGGAATTTCCCCAACGCCATGATCACCCGCAAGGCGGGACCGGCGCTGGCGGCGGGCTGCGCCTTCGTCTGCAAGCCCGCGAGCGAGACGCCGTTGTCGGCGCTGGCTCTGGCCGAGTTGGCCGAGCGCGCCGGCATTCCGGCCGGCATCTTCTCGGTCGTGACCGGCCAGGCCCGCGAAATCGGCGCCGAGATGACCTCGAACCCGATCGTCCGGGCCCTCACTTTCACCGGCTCCACCGAAATCGGCAAGCTGCTGATGGCGCAATGCGCCTCGACGGTGAAGAAAGTGGGCCTCGAACTCGGCGGCAATGCCCCCTTCATCGTCTTCGACGATGCCGATCTCGACGCCGCCGTGCAGGGCGCCATGCTGTCCAAATACCGCAATGCCGGCCAGACCTGCGTGTGCGCCAACCGCCTCCTGGTGCAGGAGGGCGTCTATGACCAATTCGCCGACAAGCTCGCCGCCGCCGTGGCCAAGCTCAAGGTGGGCGACGGCGCCGAGGCGGGCGTCACCACCGGACCCTTGATCAACAAGGCGGCGGTCAAGAAGGTGCAGGAACATATCGACGATGCGGTGAAGAAGGGCGCCAAGGTGGTGGCCGGCGGCAAGGCGCTGGGCGGCAATTTCTTCGAACCGACGCTTCTGCGCGATGTCACCTCCGACATGGCGGTGGCGCGCGAGGAGACCTTCGGTCCGGTGGCGCCGCTGTTCCGCTTCAAGACCGAGGAAGACGCGATCCGCATGGCCAACGACACCGAGTTCGGCCTGGCCTGCTACTTCTATACCCGCGATATAGGCCGCGTCTGGCGTGTCGCCGAAGGTCTCGAATACGGCATGGTCGGCATCAATGAAGGCATCATATCGACGGCCGAGGCGCCCTTCGGCGGGGTCAAGGAGTCGGGCATCGGCCGCGAGGGCTCGCACCACGGCATCGAGGAATATGTCGAGATCAAGTACATGCTGATGGGCGGGCTCGGAAAGTGACCGCCGACGAACAGAAGCGGGCCGCCGCCAGGGCGGCCCTCGACTATGTGAAGCCCGGCATGAAGCTCGGCCTCGGCACCGGCTCGACGGCCGCGCATTTCATCGATCTGGTGGGCCGGAAGGTCAAGGAGGGCCTCGATGTCGTCTGCGTGCCGACCTCCGAGACAACCCGCAAGCAGGCCGCGAGCCTGAACATCCCGCTGACCACCCTGGAACGGCATTCCTTCCTCGATCTCACCGTCGACGGCGCCGACGAGTTCGACGGCGACTTCAACGTCATGAAGGGCGGCGGCGGAGCCCTTCTCGCCGAGAAGATCGTCGCCTCCTCGTCGCGCTACATGGTGGTGATCGCCGACCGGTCGAAACAGGTGAAAAGCCTTGGCGCCTTTCCGCTACCCGTCGAAATCGTGCCCTTCGGCGTCAAGGCGACGGCCTGGAAGATCGAGCGCGCCTTCAACGTCCTCGGCCTCAAGGCCAAGATGGTTCTGCGCCGCAAGGACGGCAAGCCCTTCGTCACCGACGGCGGCCATGCCATCGTCGATTGCGCGCTGGGCAAAATTCCCGATCCGCCGCGCCTTGCAGCGATTCTCTCCGGCATTCCCGGCGTCGTCGATCACGGCCTGTTCATCGGCATCTGCGGTATCATCCTGATGGCCGGCGATGACGGCGTGAAGACCTTCCGGAAATCATGACGGCTTCCTTCGACTACGATCTCTTCGTCATCGGCGCCGGCTCCGGCGGGGTGCGCGCGGCAAGAATCGCGGCCAGGCATGGCGCCAGGGTTGCCGTCGCCGAGGAATATCGCGTCGGCGGCACCTGCGTCATTCGCGGCTGCGTGCCCAAGAAGCTTCTCGTCTATGCCGCGAAATTCGCCGAGGAGTTCGAGGACGCGGTGGGCTTCGGCTGGACCTCCGCCAAAGTGTCCTTCGACTGGGCCACGCTGATCGCCAACAAGGACAAGGAAATCGACCGGCTCAACAAGGCCTATATCCGCAATCTCGAATCGGCGGGCGCCGAACTCATCCTCGAACGCGCCGAGCTCGCGGATCGCCACACCATAAAGCTCGCCTCGGGGCGCACGGTGACGGCGAAAACGATTCTCATCGCCACCGGTGCCACGCCTTTCGTGCCGCGCCATCTGCCGGGCCACGAGCTGGCGATCACCCCGAACGAAGCCTTTCATCTCGAAAAGCTGCCGGCCCGCATGGTGATCGTCGGCGGCGGCTACATCGCCGTCGAATTCGCCGGCATTTTCCAGGGCCTCGGCGTCGAGACCGTTCTGGTATATCGCGGCGAGCAGATCCTGCGCGGCTTCGACGACGATCTGCGCCACCATCTCGCCGCCGAGATGAAGAAGAAGGGCGTGGAAATCCGCACCCAGGCCGACGTGGCGAAGATCGAGCGCTCCGGCGAGGGCGTGCGCGTCACCCTCAACGACGGCACCGGCTACGGCGCCGGCCAGATCATGTGCGCCACCGGGCGCATTCCCAATGTCATGGGTCTTGGCCTCGAGAAGGCGGGTGTCGAGTTGACGCCGCATTATGCCGTGAAGGTCGACGAATATTCGCGCTCCAGCGTCGACAACATCTATGCCGTGGGCGACGTCACCAACCGCCTCAACCTGACGCCGGTCGCCATCCGCGAGGGCCATGCCTTCGCCGACACGGTGTTCGGCGGCCAGGATGTGAAGGTCGATCACGCCATGGTGCCGACCGCGGTCTTCTCGCAGCCGGAGATCGGCACCGTCGGCCTGACCGAGGCGGAGGCCCGCCAGCGCCACACGGCCATCGACATTTACAAGTCGAGCTTCAAGCCGATGAAGCACACGCTCTCGGGCCGCGACGAGCGCATGCTGATGAAGCTCGTTGTTGACGCCGCCACCGACCGGGTTCTCGGCTGTCATATCTGCGGGCCGGACGCCGGGGAAATGGCGCAGCTCTTGGGAATCGCCGTCAAATTGGGTGCCAAGAAGGCCGATTTCGACGCCACCATGGCGGTGCATCCCACCGCCGCCGAGGAATTGGTAACCATGCGCGAAAAATGGCCGGCACCCTGACCATGGAATAAGTTTCCGTTTGCGGCGTAATTTCCGCAGAAGGGCAGAAGATGGATTTCCGGGCGCAGCTGGCAGCCGAGCTTCCGCACTTGCGGCGGTTTTCGCGCGCCCTGGTGGGCGATGCGGCATTGGCCGACGACCTGGTGCAGGATTGCGTCGAGCGAGCGCTGATCAAGAACCACCTTTACGACCCGGCGCGGCCGCTCCGGGCCTGGCTCTATGCGGTCTTGCGCAACCTCTTCATCAGCGGCCTGCGCCGCGACCGCCGTTCCGCCGTGGTGAAAACGGTGGACGATCTTACCGGCAGCGAAGGCTCGGTGCCGCCGAACCAGGAGGAGCGCCTGTCGGTGGCGCTGATCGCCGAGGCTCTCGACCGGCTGCCGCAGGAGCAGCGCGAGGTGATCGTGCTCGTGGCGCTGGAGGACATGAGTTACCGGGATGCCGCCGAAATCGCCGGCGTTCCCATCGGCACGGTGATGTCGCGCCTGTCGCGGGCCCGTGCCGCCCTGCAACGGATTCTGGAAGACCGTGGCCACACGGTCCTGAGACGGGTGAAATGACGGCGATGAAAACCATAGAAACCTGGGCGCTCAATGCCTATGCCGATGGCGAACTCGACGGCGCCGACCGCCTCGCCGTCGAAGATCTGTTGGCCGCGGATGCGGACGCGCGCGCCGCTCTCGATGCCGTCGAGCGCCAGAAACAGGCGCTGAAGACGGCCTACGATCCGGTGCTGCGCGAACCCGTGCCTGCCGCCCTTGCCGCCGCCTTGCGCCATGGTGGCGGCCGCGCCGCACTGCCCTACGCCGCCATGGCGGCCGGTCTGGCGCTGCTCATCGCCGGCGGCGCCGGCGGCTGGCTGATGTCGCAGCAATCGGGTTCCAGCGCTTCCGCCAGCATCGCCGACCGCGCCATCGGCGCCCATGAAGTCTACGCGGTGGAAGTGCGCCATCCCGTCGAGGTTGCCGCTGCCGAAAGCGACCATTTGCAGGCCTGGCTGTCGAAGCGCATCGGCACCGCCTTCGTCATTCCCGATCTTTCGGCCGAAGGCTACACGCTGCTCGGCGGCCGCCTGCTTGCCGCCGGAGACCTGCCCGCCGCCCAGCTCATGTATGAGGATGCGGGCAAGAAGCGCATCACCATCTACCTCTCCGCCAATCCCGGCAATGCCAAGGCGGCCCTGCGGGTCGAGGAGAAGGGCGGCCTCGTCGCCTGCTACTGGCTCGACGGTCCCTTGGGCTTCGTCATCGCCGGTGAAATGGACCGCACCCGGATGATGCAGCTCGCCCGCACCGTCTATGAGCGCTTCGAGAGCTGAATTCAGTCCAGCACCTCGAAATGCGCCTCCATCGTCACGCCGTTGTTGATCGGCAGCAGATCCTGCGGGCAGGCGGAGAACACGACGATCGCATCCATCTCGGCGCGGAACACCACATGGTCGCCCTTCTTGCACAGGCAGTTGCCCCATTCGAGCGAGCCGTCCTGGCGCCACGGGATGTTCATGAAGGTATTGAGCGACGGCGGGCAATAAGGAACGTATAGGCCGAGCTCGGCCAGCCCCGCATGCATGTTGTCGCGGCAATTGTCGTGATAGGCGGTGCAGCCGAGTAGCCCGTAGCGCTCGTTGTCGCAGGGCGCGAGCAGGGTATCGTGGCGGCCGGGCGAGGTATCCTCGGTGAGGGTGAGGATCGGGCGGCGCCGGTTGGTGATCATCTTGTCGCCCACCACCGGATAGAGCCTCGTCCACAAGGCGCGGCAGTGCTCCATGCCCATGTACTCGCGCAAGTCCCCGGCGTTGAAGGCCCAGGTATCGACCACCTGACTGCCATGCGTGTTGACGATTCTGACCGATTGGCCTTTGCTTATCCGCACCGCCTTGCCGCGCCGTGCCGGTATGGTCTGTAATTTGCCCATGTCTGTCCTCCCCATCGGCCCATCATAGAACGTGTGCCCGCCATGAAGAAAGACCCGCGTTTCCAGCCCGTCGATGCCTCCGTAACACCCCGCTTCGCCGGCATCGCCACCTTCATGCGCACCCAGCGCCATGACATTTCGGACGATCTCGACGTGGCGCTGGTCGGCGTGCCCTTCGACATCGGCGTCAACTACCGCTCGGGCGCCAGGCAGGGACCGGCGGCGGTGCGCGAGGCTTCGCGCCTCATCCGCCGGGTGCACCCCACCTCGGGGATCGCGCCCTACGATATCTGCAATGTCGCCGATATCGGCGATGCGCCGGTGAACCCCATCGATTTCGCCAGGTCGATCGCCATGATCGAGGGCTTCTTCAAGCACCTCCATGCGGCGGGTGCCGTGCCCATCGCGATCGGCGGCGACCACACCGTGCCGCTGCCGATCCTGCGCGCCATCGCCAAGGGCAATCCGGTCGGCATCGTGCAGATCGACAGCCATGCCGACACCCTCGACACGCTCGCCGACACCAAGATCAATCACGCCACCACCTTCCGCCGCGGCGTCGAGGAGGGGCTGATCGATCCCAAGCGCGTCATCCAGATCGGCTTGCGCGGGAGCCGCTTCTCGCCCGACGACATCAAATGGGGCGAGGACCAGGGCTTCACCTGCATCACCATCGACAAATATGAGGACATGGGCCGCGCCAAGGCGATCAGGGAGATCGACCGCGTCACCGGGGCAGGGCCCACCTATATCACCATCGACATTGACGGCATCGATCCCGCCTGGGCGCCGGGCACGGGTGTGCCCGAAATCGGCGGCCTCAGCCCCCGCGATGCGCAAGTGATCATCCGCTCGCTGCAGGGCAAGCATCTGGTGGGCGGCGATATCTGCGAGGTGGCGCCCTGCTACGACCCCACCGGCATCACCGCGGTGACCGCCGCCAACCTCATGTGGGAAATGCTCTGCGTCATCGCCGATTCGAAGGCGCGAAGGGGTTGATTGCCCGGGGTGCCATCCGCTGCTAGAAGCGCCGCCAAAGCCGCATCGGACCGCCCGCCCCATGGATGACAAGACCCCGAAAACCGACCGCTACCGCGACACCGTTTTCCTGCCGAAAACCGATTTCGGTATGAAGGCGGGACTGCCGCGGATGGAGCCGGAGCTGCTCAAGCGCTGGGACGCCATGGGCCTCTACAAGCGGCTGCGCGAGGAGAGCCGGGGGCGGCCCAGATACGTCCTCCACGACGGCCCACCCTATGCCAACGGTCACATCCACTTGGGTACGGCCCTCAACAAGATCCTGAAAGACATCGTTGTGCGCTCGCGCCAGATGGCGGGCTACGATTCCAACTATGTGCCGGGCTGGGATTGCCACGGGCTTCCCATCGAATGGAAGATCGAGGAGGAATACCGCGCCAAGGGCCGGAACAAGGACGCGGTGCCCATCAACGACTTCCGCAAGGAGTGCCGCAACTTCGCCGCCCACTGGATCGACGTGCAGCGAGCCGAGTTCAAGCGCCTCGGCGTCACCGGCGATTGGGACCATCCCTATCTCACCATGGATTTCAAGGCCGAGGCGCTGATCGCCAAGGAGCTGATGAAATTCGCCGAGTCGGGCCAGCTCTATCGCGGCTCGAAGCCCGTCATGTGGTCTGTGGTGGAGAAGACGGCGCTGGCCGAGGCCGAGGTCGAGTATCACGATTACACGAGCGATACGATCTTCGTTGCATTTCCTTGCATTCATGTAGTTGGAGAAGGGCCAACAATTGATGGCGCTAGTTTTAAATGGAATGGGTTGTGCAATCTGGAGCATGCAGGAGATAAACTAAAGCCGGTTCATGTAGTCATTTGGACCACTACGCCTTGGACAATTCCGGGGAACCGGGCAATTTCGTTTTCTTCAAAAATCCAATATCGGCTCTATCAAGTTACGGATGCTCCAGATGGCAATTGGGTAGAATCAGGAGCCAGATTCATTATTGCGGAGAATTTAGCGGAAGATGTATTCAAGGCAGCGCGAGTAACCAGCTACAAAGAACTTTCATCAATCGATCCCGCCGTCCTCGCAGTTGGTATTTGCTCGCACCCGCTGATGCCATACGACAAACGGTACAGTTTCAAAGTCCCGCTGCTGGAAGGTGAGCATGTGACTGACGATACTGGCACGGGCTTTGTGCATACTGCTCCAGGGCATGGCACTGATGACTTCGAAGTCTGGTCTTCAAACGAATCCAAACTGAATGCATCGCACATTTCTTCGGCCATCCCCTTCACCGTCGATGCCGATGGCTTCTTCACCAAGGATGCGCCGGGCTTCGAGGGCAAGCGCGTCGTCACCGACAAGGGCGAGAAGGGCGATGCCAACGAGGCGGTCATCAGCGCACTGAAGGATGCGGGCATGCTCATCGCCCGCGGCCGGCTCAAGCACCAGTATCCGCATTCCTGGCGCTCGAAGAAGCCGGTGATCTTCCGCAACACGCCGCAATGGTTCATCGCGATGGACAAGGACATCGCGGACCACGGCGATGCCAAGCCGGGCGACACGCTGCGTGCCCGCGCGCTGCACGCGATCTCGGTGACGCAATGGGTGCCGCCGGCCGGCCAGAACCGCATCAACGGCATGATCTCGGGCCGTCCCGACTGGGTGATCTCGCGCCAGCGCGCCTGGGGCGTGCCGATCGCGGTGTTCGTGCGCGAGAAAGGTGACGGCTCCGCCGAGATCCTGCAGGACGAGGCCGTCAACGAGCGCATCGCGGATGCCTTTGAAAAGGAAGGCGCCGACGCCTGGTACATGGACGGCGCGCGCGAGCGCTTCCTCGGGTCGCTTGCCAACGAGGCCTGGAAGAAGGTCGACGACATCTGCGACGTATGGTTCGATTCCGGCTCGACGCACGCGTTCGTGCTGGAAGACCCCGTGCACTTCCCGGGCCTTGCCGGTATCAAGCGCAAGGTCGATGGCGGCCGCGACACCGTGATGTATCTCGAAGGCTCCGACCAGCATCGCGGCTGGTTCCATTCGTCGCTGCTGGAAAGCTGCGGCACCCGCGGCCGCGCGCCCTATGACGTGGTGCTGA